>CAXTCK010000054.1:0-17457 GCA_964242425.1 uncultured Acetobacteraceae bacterium
GCAGCACCGCGAGCAGGACGTGACGGAGGCGCTGGAGATCGTCGCCGAGGCCCGCCTCGTGGGATCACGCGACCAGGTGGGCTGCATGCCGACGAGTGCTCCTGTCGGCCCGACGTCAAGATCCGGCGTACTGGTAGAAGGCTAGTAGCGTAATCTCATGGTGACGTGGTTGTCCCCCGGCTTCACCGTGAACCGTGCGGACGCGAACGATGGAGGCCCCAGGAAGATCGCGGCGTTGTTGGAAAAGCCGTAGCCTTCCACTGGAAGACCGATCGATAATCGGTCGAAATGATGGTTGTTGTTCTCGTCGTGATAGACCGCAAGTGCGTAGATACCTGGAGTCGAGACGACGAAGCAGGCGTCTGCGGTGGTCCCGGCGAGGGTTATGCGGTTGATCGCTATCGATCCGTTATGAGCCAGAAAGGAAGCGGGCCGGGAACCATACAGGGTGAAGGTGATGTTGCCGGCTACGCGACGTGCTCCGGTCACGGTCGCCAGGACCCTTTGCGCCGCATGTTCGTCGTTCGACGCGCACGACCGGGCGGTTTCGCTGATGGGCTGCGCCACCGCTGGCGAGGCAAACCAGGTCGTGACCAGCAACATGGACAGCAGATGAACCGGTCGCCACCGTTGTGGAAATCTATGCGCCGGTCTCACAAGGCTGGCTCGGCCGCTCGACCGATCCCGTCCGATCATCCTGCTGGCGGCATCCATAACCGCTCCGCACTCGCACAGTCGCCGGTCATCTGCAAGCCTCCGGCAACCATACATGCTGATGGCTCGGATCTGCCCTGCGGCCATCTCGATCCCATTGTTCATGATGGTTCGACTGTCCTGCATGCACCGTTCAGCCGCACAGCAGCAACTGGGGGAACTGAAGGCAGTAATGCTTGATCTGCGTTGTCTTCGACCGCCCCGGTTGGCCTGACGCCAGTGGATGACCCCGGCACCTGGCTGCCGACCGGGGCAGACGTGGCGCCCGGGCTCCTGTTCGATACGCAAGCCTGTTACAGGCCGGCCTCCGCCGAATAGTTCGGCGGTGAAGATCGTGATACAGATGTCGGATTCCTGGCCTGGCAGTCTTGCGGGCTCATCCCGGACCCTGGCAGGGAGGACATCATGTATACCCGATGGCGGAAGTACGGGCGGAGCTTCGACCTGGGCCGGATGACCCTGCGGGACCTCATCGTCGCCTACAGCAGTCATCCCGCCGTCCATCTCTATTGCCTTGGAGCGACTCTGGCCGGGGTTGTCGCGGTGCGGGGAAGCACCTCCGTCTGGCACCCGCTCTGCGCCGTGGCTGCCACGATCGCCGCCTATCCGCTGGCATGGTATGCGATCCATCGGTTCGTCCTGCACAGCCGCTTCCTTTACCGGTCGAAGCTGACCGCGGCGCTCTGGAAACGGATCCACTTCGATCACCATCAGGACCCGTATCGCATGGACGTCCTGTTCGGCTCGCCCGTCACCACGCTTCCCACCCTGCTCGCCATCCTGATCCCGCTCGGATGGCTGGTCGGCGCCGGGCCCGGCGGGGCCGCGGCCGCGACATGCGCTGGCCTGCTCATCACCTGTGTCTACGAGTTCTGCCACTGCATCCAGCACCTCAACTTCAAGCCCCGGCATCGACTGCTGCAGCGCATGAAGGAGTTGCATCTTGCGCACCATTTCCACGACGAGGTCGGCAATTACGGCATAAGCTCGTTCATCATGGATCGACTATGCGGCACCTATTATGCCTCGGCACGGCTGCGGAGGCGGTCGCCGCACGTCTTCAACCTTGGATACGACGTGTCGGAGGCGACCCGTTTTCCCTGGGTTGCCCGCTTGTCCGGCGGTCCGCCCCGCGACCGGCCGCCGCCGCGCGGCGAGCACAGCTGATCGCTGTCGCGATGTGGCGCCGGCACGATCGCCTGGCATGATTTTCCATCCAGTGCTGGTTTCCAGCGCCTCTCACCCCATGGAATCCAGGCCTGCGTATGCCTGCCGGTAGCTGCAGCGGAGGCAACAAACCGGGGGCCTCTGCGGGCGTGCGGATGTGGGTCCGCGTGTCGTATTCGGTGGACGCCCGTGCCGCGATCGGCCGGAACGTGACGTCGGCGGAGCGGGCGGAAACACCTCTCCCGAACTGCGCCTGATCGACATGGGCGTTGCCGGCCGCACGCCGTTCGCCGTCGCGGTCTGCCTGCTTCTGGTCCTGCCCTTCCTGGTGGTCACGGTTCCGCCGCTCACGGACGTGCCGGGACATATGGGAAGTGCCGCCGCCGCTGCCTACGCGGACGATCCGGCCTTCGCACCCTTCATGGGGTTCAACTGGCACCTGGTTCCGAACCTCGGCACCGACCTCTTCGTGGCCGTCGCCCGGCGGGTGGTCGGCATCACCGGGGCCTACCGGCTGGCCGCGGCAGTGATACCGCCGCTGCTCGGGGCGGGCATCCTCATGGTGGCCCGGGCGATCAATCCTCGTGGTGCAGCGGCGATCGGCTGGGCGCTGGTGTTCGTGTACTGCTACCCGTTCAACTACGGCTTCCTGAACTACATGCTGGGCGTCGCGCTGGCGCTGATCGGCTTCAGCTCCTGGATGATGCTGGAGCGGCGTCCGGCCTTGCGCGAACTCGCGACCTGGATCGCGCTGCCGCTGCTGTTCCTGTGCCATGTCGTTGCCGGCTGCCTGTTCGTGCTGTTCGTGGGTTCCCGCGAGCTGGTCGGGCTGCGGCACCGGCAGCAGCTCGGGAGCTTCCTGCGCCGCACGAGACCGCTCTTCTCGTCGGTGCTCATCCTGCTGCTGTGGCGGCTCAGCGCGCAGTCGTTCCTGGGCCGCAACCACACCGGGGTCCACATCAAGCTCAACGCGCTGGTCATGCTGCTGCGGGACCAGGACCGGCTGCTGGACCAGGGCTCGCTGGTGGCCGCCGTCGTGGTGTTCGCGCTCGGGTGGTGGCAGGGTGCCAGGCCGCACCGGGCGGTGGTGCCCGCCCTCCTCGCCCTGCTCGTGCTGTTCGTCGTGACGCCGTCCTCGCTGAGCGGGTCGAGCTTTGCCGACGAGCGTCTGCTGCCGCTGATCCCGATCCTAGCCTTCGCAACGCAGGACTGGAGCCGGGTCGCGCCGCGGATGGCCCGCCTGGTGCTGGTGTCGGGGCTGCTGCTGTTCGCGGGGCGGCTCGGCCTCACCTTCGCGGGCTTCGTCGCCTACGACGCACGCTATGCCACCGAGCTCGCGGCACTCCGCCATGTCCCGGAGCACAGCCGGGTCCTGGTGCTCAACGGCGTCTACTGCAGCGCGCGCGACCATTGGCGGACCGACCGGCTGGGCCATCTCGGCGACCTGGCGATCGTGTACCGGCGAAGCTGGACCAACTCGGAATGGGACGTCGACGGCGCCCATCTGCTTCAGATCCGCTACCGGCCTTCGGCGATGTTCTACGACGATCCGTCCCAGTACGTGTGGGAAAGCGCGTGTCGGGACGTCAGGGAGGGACGGCGCGACATGCACGACGTCCTGCCGACGATTCCCTATGGCGGGATCGACTACCTGTGGCTGATCGATGCGGCCCTGCCCGCAGGCTACAGCGATCCTCGCCTCGTCCTGCGCTGGAAGGACGACATCAGCGCGCTCTATGCGGTCACGCCGGTTGAGGCGCCGGACCCGGCGCGGCAGCCGGACTAGGCGATGCGGCGCGACGGGACAGGTTCATGAGGGTGCTGCGCCCGAGGCCGCTCGACGTGGTGCTGCTCGTCGGCGCGATCCTGGCCGGCATGCTGCTGGCAGGGCCGTTGCTGACGATCCCGCTGCGCATCCCCATCAACTACGACGAGGGGTGGAACGCCGGCTTCGATGCACGCGCGGCGCTGCCCGGCCTGGGCCCGCTTTATCCGGGGCCGGACAGCCTCGTGTTCAACAACTATCCGCCGCTCGGCTTCCTTCTGGTGGGGGAGCTGGGGCGGTTCGTGTTCGGCGACATGATCGTGGCCGGGCGGACGGTGGCTCTGGCTGCCCTGCTTGCAGCGGCGGGACTGACCGGCCTGTGTGTCCGGCTGCTGGGCGGCGCGAGAAGCGCCGCGACGGCGGCAGCGCTGCTGCTGCTGCTGCTCGCGTGCAGCTTCTATCGCGGCTACGTGGCCATGGACGACCCGCAATGGCTGGCGCAGGCGTTGATGCTGGGCGGCCTGGCGGTACTGCTGTGCGGCGACGTCGCCAGTCGGCTCCGGCGCGGCGACCTGCCCTGGCCGCAGATCCTGGGGAGCGCGCTGCTGATGGTGGCGGGCGGGTTCGTCAAGCACAGCCTGGTGGCGCTGCCGGCGGCCGCCACGCTGTGGCTGGTCTGGCTGGACCACCGCGCTGCCCTGATGTGGGCGGCAGCGGTCGGGGCGGGGCTGGCACTGGGACTGCTGATCACCTGGGCATCGTTCGGCAGTGCGGCGTTCGTCGACGTCCTGGACCACCATCGTGTCTTCCGGCTGCGCCTGCTGATCCACGCGGTGGGCGGCGTTGCACCACTGCTGCCGATGCTGGCGGTGGTCGCCACACGGGGGCATCCGGACCGGGACACTGTTGTACTGGCAACGCTGTTCATTGGCATCGCCCTGCTCACCGGTATCGCGCAGCGATGTGGAGAGGGCGTGAACTACAACGCGCATTTCGAGACCCTTGTGGCTTTGTGCCTGGTCTTCGGGCTGGCGATCACGCCGAGGCGCGGGGCGGCACGGCAGTGGTCCGGCCTGGGACCGGCAACGCTGTGCGTTTTCGCTGCCTTGCCGGTGTTGGGAGCGATGCCGTGGAGCCTGCCAGTGGCGTGGCATGACGTCGCCGGTCGGTATGCGCTGCAGGCGGCCTGGCGGCCGATCATCGTCCGGCTGGCCGACGCAGACGGTCAGGTCGGGTGCGAGATGCAATCGCTCTGCTACTGGGCCGGCAGGCCGTTCGCGGTGGATGTCTTCAACCTGACCCAGAGCGCCGTGGCCCGGAGTACGGCGGCCAGGATCCCGGCGGTCGGCAGTCCGATTGCCTTGTTCCAGGACATGATCGCGCGGCACCGCCTCGCGCTGTTCGAGTATCAGCCTCGTTCGGCCACCCACGTGGAGGCGCGTCGCCTGGTCGGCCGGGACCCGGTGATGGACGCGTTCGATGGAGGCTATGTGCCGGTGGCGGCCGGGCCCGGCGGAGCGCTGCTTCTGGCTCCGCTGGTGGAGCCGGTGGAGCCCGCATCCCGTCGGCTTGCGGCACCACCCGAAGGATTGTAGGCCAGCCGGACCACCGACAGGATCGGCCAGGGCGCCCACACGATGTTTTTCTGGAGGAACCCCGCGGATGCCGGGCTGCGCGTCCGGTTGCGGACGCTGGAGGCGCAGCCGCGTCGCATCCGGCCTTGATCATCGAGCGCTACCTGTTCAGGGAACTCGCCAGGCCGCTCGCCGTGATCCTGGGCATCCTGATGGCGCTGTTCGCGAGCTTCAGTGCGGCGAGGTTCCTGGGCGACGCGGTAAACGGGCTGTTGCCGAGCAACGTCGTCATCGAGCTGACCGGCCTGAAGGTGCTCATCGCGCTGGAGGTGCTGATTCCGGCCTCTCTCTACGCCTCGGTGATCCTGTCCTTCGGCAGACTTTACGACGAGTCCGAGTTCGCTGCCATGTTCGCGCTGCGCGTGACGCCGGGAACGTTGATGCGCGTCGTGCTGATCCTGTCGGCCTGTCTCGCTCTCGTGGTCGGCGGCCTGTCCCTGTTCGTGCGACCATGGGCCAACGGCAGGCTGCACATGCTGTCCGGGCAGGCCGGGACGCTGCTCGACGTCGGCGCGATGGAGGCGGGTTCGTTCTACCTTGGCCGCGACGGGACGCGGGTGATCTACGTCACGCGTCGGGACGGGCCGCACGCACCGGGCCGCGAGGTGTTCATCAAGCTCCGCCGCGAGGACGGTACCGAGATCATCTCGGCGCGGCTTGCCTACCCGTTGCCGCGAACGCCGGGCAAGCGGTCGGAGGTCTACCTCCGCGACGCCTACATCTACAAGATGGACCGCGCGCACGGCCAGGCGGACGAGGTCGTGGAGGCGCAGGGCATCACCCTGAGCCCGGACAGCCGCGACGCGCCTACCCCCGACGACAGCGCCATCGTCACCAGCAGCAGACGGCTCGCGTCGTCCAGCTCGAGCGAGGACGTGGCCGAGTTGCAGTGGCGCCTGTCCACGCCGCTGTCGACGCTGCTGCTGGGAATGCTCGGCATTCCGCTGAGCCGCAGGAACCCACGGCAAGGAAGGCAGGGCAGGTTTCTCACCGCGATCCTGATCTACTTCGGCTACTATCTGCTCTTCACCTCGGCGCGCACCTGGGTCCAGCACGGCATCGTCGCCGGCTTCCCGGGCATCTGGTGGGTGCCGGCGCTATTGTCGCTGCTGGTGGTCACGACCCTCTGCAGGCCCGGGCTCGCGTCCGGACGCTGATGCCGATGGCATGGCAGGCGGCTCGTGCCGACACCGTGGAGCCGGCCGCACGATGGCGGTGAGGCTGGCACGTCGCTACGTGCAGGGTGCGGCACTGCGAGCGTTCGCCCTGGTCGCGGCGGCACTGACCGGGCTGTTCAGCCTGCTCCAGTTCGTCGAGGAGCTGGCCTTCGTCGGGCAGGGCCATTACCGGGTTGGCGACGCGTTCCTCTACGTGCTGCTGACCGCGCCTTCCAGGCTGCTGCAGGTGACCCCGGTGTCGCTGCTGCTCGGCTCGCTGCTGGCGCTGGGCCCGCTCGGAAGGAACTCCGAACTGACCGCGATGCTGAGCCTGGGCATCTCCAGGAACCGCATCATCGCGGCGGTGCTGGAGCTGATCATACCCATCGTCGCGGTCCTGCTGCTGCTGTCAGAGTTCGTGGTCCCTCCGGCGCAGCAGCTCGCCCAGTCGCAGCGCGCCGGCGCATTGTCCTCGGCATCATCGTTCCATTTCGATAACAGCTTGTGGGCGGAGGGAAACCACCAGTACCTGAACGTGCGGGAGTTCCAGCGGGGCAACGTGCCGGTCGGGATCGACATCTACAGCTTCGCCGACGACGGTAGCCTGCGGAGCCTGATCCACGCCGACCGTGCCGGGATCAGGCCGGACGGTACCTGGAGGCTGGCCGGGGTGACGCGGCGGCAGGTGCATGGTTTCGACATCAGGACCGACCACCTGCCCTTCCTCCCCTGGCACTCCTTCCTTCCGGCGAGGCAGGTCCGATTCCTGATCCTGCCGCTGAACAGCGTGCCGCCGGTCGCGCTGTTCCGCTACGTCCACCACCTGAAGCGGGGAGACTTCCAGGCCGGACGGTACCGGCGCGAACTCTGGGCCAGGATCGGCATTCCGTTCTCGATGGTGGCGATGGTGACGATCTCCGCGCCGTTCGTGTTCGGTCCGACGCGGATGCGGACCGCCGGCCAGAGCATCGCGCGCGGCGTCGGCATCGGGCTGGTGTTCTCGCTGGGGCAGCAGATCGTCGGGCGCCTGGGCCTGCTGCTCGATGTCAGTCCCGCGATCACGGCCCTGTTCCCGCCCCTCCTGGTGATCGCGCTGGCGATCCACCTCCTGCGCCGTTCCGATGCGGGTGGATGACGGAGGGCCTGGCGTGGCCGATCGACTACAGCCCGGAAAGGAACAGCTTGTAGCGGTTTCGCTGCCTTGTGAGCAGGAGGAGCAGCACGGCGTTGAGGCAGCACGTCTCAAAGACGAAGTAGTACAGCGGCACCTTGAGGACGGCGAAGCAGAATATGCCGATCGTGTGCCAGTTGGCGGACAGCACCGACCATCGGCGTAACGCGGGGGCGAAGGCGATCCGGTAATGGCGTCGGATGGACGCAACGCGTTCGGATCCGGATTCCAGCGCCGATGCCAGCGTCCTGCGCGACCCGGCGCCGGCGCCGACCGTCAGCAACTGGAGTGCCGCGTAGATCCGGTGCAGGCCGTCCGAGATCCCCGGCCGGGAGGACGGAAACAGGGCTGCTGGGCGGACGCCCGGATCCGCGGCGACCGCGGAGCCCCGGCCCCAGCCGAAGAAGTCGTAGTCCTGTCGCTGTGCCTCGTACGCAGCCGCCTGAGCCGCGTGGCTGATGCCGGCGGCCACGACGAGACCCCACATCCACCCGTCGTCCTGCCGGTCGAGCGCCACGGCCAGGCCGACATAGACGGAGGTGAAGGTGACGTAGTCGCAGATCCCGTCCAGGACCTTGCCGAACCGGGAATGGGTGCCGGTGAGGCGGGCGAGCTGGCCGTCGATGCCGTCCATGAGGTGCCACAGGACCATCAGGACCAGACCGGCGATCGCGAACCGGCGATCCTGGTAGCAGTTGTAGGCGAAGCCGGCCAGGATGCCACACGCCATGCCGGCGAGGGAGACGGCGTTCGGCGGGACACCCAGGCGCGCAAGAAGCGGCGTGAGACGACGCGCGACCGGATGGATGAGATGGCGGTTCGTCGCCTCCTCGATCTCCGGCGCACGGCCCACCGGTATGGCATCCTCCAGAGCCGGGGCCCGGGCGGCGTGACCCGCGAGCTGGTCCGACCGCGTCGGCATGAGCGTCACAGCCGGCCGGAGTCGAGCAGTTCCTCGGCCTTGCCGAGAGCGATCGCGTCGTCCACGTCGATCCAGAGCTTGTTTCCGATGTCCAGGACGTAGGCCTTGTTCCAGCGCGACAGCACGTTCATGGCGCCGGAGATGCTGTCGTCGCCGGCGGCTTGGCTTTCGCGCAGGGCGTCGAACATGACCGGCGTGCACAGGAACACGCCGGTATCGTAGCAGTCGAACTCCGGGAGAAGCTTGCCGATCCGCTCGATGCGGCCCTCGTTGGACTTCACCCGCGTGACGTCCTCCGGATCGTTCAGCGGATCGTCGATGTTGAAGTCCACGGCCAGGACGACCCCGTCCGGCGGGGGCAGATCCATCAGGCGGCGGAAGATCCCGGGATCGACCACGTGGTCGCACATCGTCAGCAGGAAAGGGCCGTCGAGGAACGGCTCCGCCTTCAACACGGAGACGCCGTTGGCGCGGTTCCAGTCGTCGTTGACGACATGGGTCACGGGCGTCCCGTCGCGCGATGCCGCGTCGTCGAGGTGACGCCGCAGCTCCTCGCCGCGATAGCCGCTGACGACGGTGAACCGGTCGATGCCGGCCTGCCGCGCGCGGTCCATCACGTGCCGGATCAGCGGCATGCCCCGGAGCGGGATCAGCGGCTTCAGCTCGAGCTTCTCACGCAGCCTGGCCCCCTGCCCGGCGGCGACGATGAGGCAGTTCATCGGGCGGCTGCAGCCCTCATCGCCGGGAAGGGCGTCTTGGCGTACTCGCGGATGAAGTCCTCGGTCATCCTGTAGGCCTCGTCGTCGGTATACTGCCGGATCGGATGCTTGCAGAAATAGGCGCTCGGACCTTCGAGAACGCCGCCGATGCCGTTGAGCAGTGCCAGCTTGCAGCAGCGAATCATGTCGATCACGATCCCGGCCGAGTTGGGCGAGTCCTGTACCGACAGCCTCAGCTCCAGGTCGAGGCCGACACCGCCGAAGATCTCGCCCTCCATCCTGATGAACGCCACCTTGTTGTCGTCCTGCCACGGCACGTAGTCGCTCGGGCCGACATGGATGTCGTGGTTCGCCATGCGCTCCTTGGCGACCGACTGCACGGCCTCGGTCTTCGACTCCTTCTTCGACTTCAGCCGTTGCTGGTTCTTCATGTTGAGGAAGTCGGTGTTGCCGCCGGTGTTCAGCTGGTAGGTCCGGCGCAGGCTCACGCCGCGCTTGCCGAACAGGTCGGTCAGCATGCGATGGACGATGGTGGCGCCGAGCTGCGACTTGATGTCGTCGCCGATGATCGGCAGGTTCCGCTCCTTGAACCTGGTGGCGAAGCCCTCGTTGCTGGCGATGAACACCGGCATGTTGTTGATGAAGGCGATGCCGGCCTCGAGCGCGCACTCGGCGTAGAACCGCGCGGCCTGCTCGGAACCGACCGGCATGTAGTTCAGCAGGATCTCGGCGCCGCTCCGCTTCAGCTCGTCGACCACCTCGTCCTTGGACAGCTCGCGCGCGTCGGACCTGAGAAAGGTGCGGTCCTGGTCGTACTCGGCCATGTGGTCGGAGATGCCGTCGAGCACCGGCCCCATCCGCACAACGACGTCGCTGGGCGGGATCTGGGAGTTGAACACCAGGGCACAGTTCGGCTTGGCGAAGATGGCACGGCTGAGGTCCTGGCCGACCTTGCGGGCATCGACGTCGAACGCCGCCACGACCTTGATGTCGCCGGGCCCGTAGCCGCCGATCTCCGCATGCATCAGGCCGGCCGGGTTCGTGCGGCACTGCTCTGGCGTGTAGTGGTGGATACCCTGGATCAGCGCGCTGGCGCAGTTCCCGATCCCGGCGATCCCGATGCGGATGGCATCCCTGTCAGTCATGATCTACCTTCGACGATGAATGGTGGCCAGCAAGGCAGCCGCAGGCGTTACTACCACCGGCCCTGGGGTTGTCATACAGCCGGGCTGCGCACGGTCCGGGCTGCCTCGGGCAGCGACGTGATGCAGGAATGCACCAGTGCGCTGTAGAGCTGCCGTTCACGGTTCTCCCTCACGTAGCCGGGGGTGATCCGGGCGACTAGGTCCCGGCTGCGGATGGACGCATACCAATGCACCACCTGCGTCCCCTGTCGCAGCACCTGGTGCAGGCGCACGTGTCGGGCCATCCGGAACCAGTGCTGCGAGATCTCCGGCGGCAGCGGGTAGAAGACGTGCGGATCCTCCACTGCGAGCTCGGCCGGGCCATGGCGCCTGGCGACGTCCTGCAGCAGCCGCGGGCCGAGCGCGTAGAGCCGCCGCTGCTGCTCCGGCGGCAGCCTAGCCATGGAGCGGAGATAGTCGGCGAACACCGGCGAGCCCAGCTCGGCGCCCATGACGGCGTTGTTCACGCTGCGGGGGTAGAGCCGCTCGATCTGCCGGAACCCCTTCCAGCCGCCCGGCAGCCGCTTCAGAACCTTGCGCAGGAGGTCGAGCAGGAGGTGGCGGCCGAGCACCAGGATCGAGCGCGAGGCGCGCGCGGCCTCCGGCCAGACGATGAACTCGGCGCCGACGACGTTCCGCAAGCGGGTGAGCGGACGCAGCGAGGCGACGGTGATGGTGTCAAGGTCCAGGTAGATCCCGCCCTCGAGGAACAGGATGGCCGCGCGCAGCACGTCGGAGCGCATCACGGAACGATCCAGCCAGTCGTACAACGCTCCCAGGGCACCGTGGAGGCCCAGGATCTCGTCCACGCGGGCTAGGCAGGCCTTGGCGTCGATGCGGCGAAGCTCCACGCCAGGCGCGGCCCGGAGGGCACACAGTGCGTCGCCGTCTTCCAGGATGTCGGTGTGGTGCAGGACGATCTCCGGGAGCCCGCCGCGCTCGGCCGCGGACAGCACGGCAAACGCGTAGGCCCAGGGCAGGCTGGTGCCGATCCAGCAGAAATGCAGTCGGGCGGGGATCGGCATGAACGGAGGAGCCCGAGCTTGTGCGCCGCAAGCTATCCAGCGTCCGGGCATGAAATTCAATCCAGGCAAGGCCACCGTCATGCCTTGCCTTCCCGCGCCTGAGCCAGGCATACCGGCGGGGGCCACAGGGCGAACTGGTGGACGAGTTCGAGCCGGACAGGGAAGGCGCGCAGGCAGGCAAGCCGATCGCGGCGATCTTCCGCCAGAACCTGTTCCGGATCTCCGAGCCGTTCATCACGGAGCAGGCGCAGCGGCTGCGACGTTACGAGCCGCTCTACCTGGGTCGGCTGCGCTATGGCCCGGCACCGGATGGCGCACGCTCGCTGGCACTGCGCGACAGCGGACGCTGGCGTTCGGTGCCGCAGATCGGCTGGCAGATGGCTGCCCGCTCCGCGAGGCCGTTCCAGCGCGCGCTGGGAAAGGTGCGGCCGTCGCTGATCCATGCTCATTTCGGCATCGACGGCGTGCACGCGCTGCCGCTGGCGCGCCGCCTGGGGGTGCCGCTGATCACCACCTTTCATGGCTTCGACGCCACCCTGTCGACCGCCGCCCTGCTGAGCTCGCCTGCCTGGATCAACTATCCGCTGTTCCGGCACCAGCTGGCGCGGGACGGCGACCTGTTCCTGTGCGTGTCCGCGTTCATCCGCGAGCGGGTGCTGGCGATGGGCTTCCCGGAGCAGCGCACGCTCGTGCACTACACCGGGGTGGACTGGAGGGCGATCCGGCCACGGAACCCGGGCGAGGAAACCCCGACGGTCCTGCACGTGGCGCGCCTGGTGGAGATGAAGGGCACCGAGTACCTGATCCGTGCCGTCGCGACGCTGGCGCGGACGCACAAGCAGGTCCGGCTGGACATCGTCGGCGACGGCCCGCTGCGCCCTCGGCTGCAGACCCTCGCAGGATCGCTGGGGCTGGGGCCGCGGGTGCGGTTCCTGGGCGCGCTGCCCCATGCCGACGCGCTGTCCCACATGCGCCGGGCCGCCATGCTTGTGCTGCCGAGCGTCCATACTCCGACCGGGCGTGTGGAGGGGCTGGGCATGGTGCTATTGGAGGCGGCGGCCACCGGGGTGCCGGTGGTCGCGTCACACGTCGGCGGGATCCCGGAAGGCGTGCTGGACGGGCAGACCGGCGTGCTGGTGCCCGAGCGTGATGCCGACGCCCTGTGCGCGGGCATGGCGGGCCTGCTCGACCAGCCGGACACGTGTCGTCGCATGGGCGCCGCGGCGCGCGTCCTGGTGGAGCAGCGGTTCGACATTCGCCGGCAGGGCGAGACGCTGGAAGGCTTCTACGACGCCGTCCGGTCCCGGCATCGCTGACCGCGGTCCGGTCCGGTTCTTTCGCCGTCCGGACATGGATGGTATGGAGCCTCGGCCCGACGACCCGGGTCGATCCGGAGCCAGGTCGCCGCACCGATGAGCAACAGTCCACTTTCCCGCCGAGCGGCGGGCCTCGCCTCCGGGATCCGTTTTCTCGCCCGTGCGGTCGGCTCGCGCTACAACCCGCTGCTGGCGCAGGTGGTGGTCACGCGCCGCTGCAACCTTTCATGCGGCTACTGCAACGAGTACGACAACTTCTCCCCGCCGGTGCCGTTGCGCGACCTGATCGAGCGGGTCGACCGCCTCGCGGCGCTGAAGACGGCGTCCATCACCTTCACCGGCGGCGAGCCGCTGCTCCATCCCGAGCTCGACCAGGTGGTTCGTGCGGCGCGCACGCACGGCATGATCGTCACCACCATCACCAACGGCTTCCGCCTGACCCGCGACTGGATCGAGCGACTCAACGATGCCGGGTTGCAGGGCATGCAGATCAGCGTCGACAACCTCGAGCCGGACGAGGTCTCGATGAAGAGCCTGGCCTCGGTGCAAGGCAAGCTGGCGCTGCTGGCGAAGCACGCGCGGTTCAAGGTGAACGTCAACTCGGTGCTCGGCATCAGCGAGGAGCGCACGCAGGATGTGGTGGCGGTGGCCAGGATCGCGGCCAGCCATGGGCTGCAGCATTCGGTCGGCGTGCTGCATGACCATTCCGGCATCCTCAAGCCGCTTAGCCCCGGGCAGATGCAGGCCTACCGGCAGGTCACCCGGATCTCGCCGTCGCTGGTGCACGGGCTGAACTACCGGCTGTTCCAGAAGAACCTCATGCAGGGGCGGCCCAACGACTGGAAGTGCCGCGCCGGCGCACGCTACCTCTACGTCACCGAGGATGGGCGGGTGCACTGGTGCTCGCAGCAACGGGGCCACCCGGACATCCCGCTGGCGGAGTACTCGCGCGACGACATACGACGGGAGTTCCATACCCCGAAGTCATGCAGCCCGACCTGCACGCTGAGCTGCGTGCACCAGATGAGCATGTTCGACCGTTATCGTGGCGGACAAGGGTCCGGTCGCCTGAAGACCCTGGTGACCGCCGGGTGATCCGGCGGCGCTGACGGATCAGGCACGTGGCCGGTTGAAGCGCAGCAGCCCCAGATAGCACAGCAGCGTCGCCCCCAGCAGCAGGGCAAGCTGTGCCGCCGCGCCGCTTGGCATGAACAGGTGGCGAAGCGTCTCGACCACGACCACCAGGATGCCGACGGCGACCGTCGGAGCGGAGAACACGCGCCCGATTGCGCGGACGTCGATCGCCTCGTGCCGACGCAGGAACAGGAGGCCCCAGACCAGCAGCAGCGGATAGATGCCGAGCCAGATCGCGGACGTGGCAAGCAGCCCGGTGGCGACTGGCAGGGTGGCGCCGGCGATCGCGATTCCGCCCGCCAGCAGCAGCAGCGTCACCGCGGACAGGCGGGCGGCCATTCCAGGTCGTCCTGATCCCAGCATGACCGTGAACAGCGGCTGGCAGAGCACGCGCAGCAGCGCCGCCGCCGCCAGCAGCTCCAGCGGCCCGGCGGCGGCGGCGTAGCTGTTGCCGTGCCGGTCGTGCAGCAGCGCGGTGAGCGGGCCGGCGCCGAGCACCAGCGCCACCGCGAGCGGCGCCACCAGGGTCGCGATCTTGCGCAGCGACCACGCCAGGACGTGCGTCAGGTC
This sequence comes from uncultured Acetobacteraceae bacterium, assembly GCA_964242425.1. Lineage (GTDB taxonomy): Bacteria > Pseudomonadota > Alphaproteobacteria > Acetobacterales > Acetobacteraceae > Lichenicola. The sequence continues at coordinate 14,479 of CAXTCK010000054.1, forward strand.
GCCATGCGCGGCCGACACCCGGGCCAGGACCGGCAGCGCGGTGCGGTTGACCAGGGTGCCGACCGCCATCGCCGGCTCCATGGCGACGTCGAACGCGACGCGGTAGACCGCCAGCGCGGAGGCGCCGTAGAACCATCCGACCAGCAGGTAGTCGACGTTCTTGAATGTCTGCTCCGATGCGTCGGCCATCGTGGCTCCGAGCCCGAAGCGCAGCAACCCGGAGATGGCAGACAGCCGGAACCGGAGCCTCGGCCGGAACGGCCGGACCGTCATGGCACCCATCAGGATGAACAGGCCGCTCGACGCGTAGCCCGCGACAAGGGCCCAGGTCCCTGCCCCACCGATGCCGAGCACCAGGCGGATGGACGCGGCGGCGATCGTCGCGCACACGTTGACGGTTGCGATGCGCCGGTACTGCAGGTCCCGGTTCATCATCGCCAGCGGCACCACCGCCGCCCCGACCAGAGGCTGCTTGGCAGCGACGGCGACGAAGTAGCCCGTCATCCCGGTCATGCCGTAGATCGTCCCGATCCAGGGGGCTGCGAGCACGGTCAGCGCGCTCGTCGCCGCGGCGGCGGCCAGCACGCACCAAAACACCGTGTCGAGCTGCACGCGGCTGACCGAGCGCGCCTGGATCAGCGCTTGGCCGGTGCCCAGGCCGTTGAGGGCCTCGACCACCATGCCGATGGAAAGCACCAGCGAGGCGACACCGACCTGCTTCCTGGTCAGCAGCAGCAGCATCGCGAGGGTCGTCAGCACGTCGATGATCCTGGCGACGACCGTGGCGCCGCCCAGCCAGTTGAAGCCGCGAACCAGCTGCCTGTGATGCTCGTCCGGACTGCCCGTTCCGCTGCCGCTGGTCCTGGCCGGACCGCTCATCCGCTTCCGGGTCCTGAGGCGTCGGAGCGGGCTGTGGATCGGGCCGGGTCCGGAGGCAGCACCCAGGACCGCGTCCGGATCAGGTGCAGCAGCCAGCGCGCCGAGCCGGACAGCCAGGCGCGTCGCTGCGCCGGGCCCCAATCGCCTTGTTCCCGCCGAGGCGTGTGCAGCCTGTCCAGGGCGATATCCGCGATCCGTCGTGCACGCGCTTCCCAGGTCAGGTCGACGCTGTCCCTCAATGCGGCCGCGGCGAGGGCTGCTGCGAGTTCGCCGTCATCGATCAGCGTGCGAAGTCCGACAACCAGCGATTCCACCCGATCCGGCCGGCACAGGAGGGCGTTCTCCCTGTGCCGCAGGACCTCGCGCACGTCGGGCGTGTCGCCAGCCAGGATCGGACGGCCGGAGGCCATGTAGAGGAAGATCTTCAGCGGCAGCACGGTGGAGCCGAACTTCTCCAGTGGCTCCGAGGACGGCGGGATCAGCAGGATGTCGGCAGCCCAGATGTAGCGTGCGAGGGTTTCGGTTGACTGCCAGGCGATGATCCGGACGTTGGGGATGGCAGCGGCCATCGTCTCGATCGGACCATGGCCCTGCGAGCCGACCAGGATGAACAGGAGGTCGGGCAGCCGTCGTGCCGCTTCCATCACCAGGCCAAGCCCCTTCTTGTGGTTGAGGCGCCCGGTATAGATCACCGTCCTTGCGTGTTGCGGGATGCCGATTAATTGCCTAGCTGTTGCTGCCGTGAGAGGAGGTCGCAGGCGTTGTGGTGCAAAACCGTTACGCACGCAGTGCAGCTTGCCTGGCGGAACCGCAAGGTCGAGATAAGCCATCTTGGTGTAGTTCGAGTGGCAGATGTTGACCAGGAAGTTCCTGTTGCAGTTCAGGCGATAGATCCAAGGTCGCAATAGTGGAATCTGGTCGGACCAGGGACGATAATGGTCGAAGATGACCTTTCTGCCAAACAACGTTGCGGTCCAGGCGACCCAAAGGTTGCGCGTGTATATCAGGTCGGCTCGCCAATACTCACGGTGCATCGGCAACGTAAGTCCGCAGCACAGGTGGCGCAGCATGGCCGGATGGATCGGTGCCCTGGCGCGCAGGATCGGCATGCCGGCCAAGCGGCGAACTGCATCGATGTCGGTATTCTGCGACAAAGGCACGTGCAGCCAAGCCTTAGCGACCAGAGGCGATAAGCATTTGGCGGTGTTGACGAAAACCTCTGCATCCGCCTCCGGGCTGGGAAGCGAGTTCTCGAAGGTGAACAGGATTTTCAGAAAGGAGCGTGACAGGGTCAACTCGATCTTGCCAACCTGATGCGGAGGCTCATTAACCCGGGGCAGCCCCAGTGAACAGCGATGATGTTCTGCGACAGACCTGCTGCGATGAAGTCACGGGTTTCCTGATTAAGAACGCCTAACGGAACCGCCTGATCTGACGGAGGCAGACGAGGGCGCAGCCGAGCGTGGTGAAGACCTGGTAGATGTCGGCTCTGCGTTCGTAGCGCACGCTGAGGCGACGCATTCGGTTCAGCCAGGCATGGGTGCGCTCGACCACCCAGCGGCGACGGCTCAGGCGCTGGGTGCTTTCCACGCCGCGGCGCGCGATGCGGGGCTGTATGCCACGGGTGCGGCATTCGTGGCGGCAGCGCCGGTAGCCATAGCCCTTGTCGGCGTGCAGCTTGTGCGGCCGTTGTCGCGGTCGGCCGCGCCTGCCGCACAGATGCACTGTCCAGCGCGACCCGGCGCCAGTCGATTTGCCCTGCAGCTTGCAGGCGCTCGAGCAGCACCCGGTGCAGCGCCGTCCAGACCCCGGCCTCGTACCAGTCGCGCAAGCGTCGCCAGCAGCTCATGCCCGACCCGCAGCCCATCTCGACGGGCAGCATCTCCCACGGCAGGCCAGACTTGAGCACAAACAGGATGCCGGTCAGCGCCGCCCGGTCCGCAAGGCGCGGGCGGCCACTCTTCAGCTTGGGTGGTTCAGGTGGCAGCAACGGCGCAAGCGCCGCCCACAGGTCGTCGGATACAAGCAGCTTGGCCATGCCGCCGACTACGCACCAAAGCCAGTTTAGTTAGGCGCTCTTAGCGCCTCGACGTTCATCCT
>CAXTCK010000055.1:0-15330 GCA_964242425.1 uncultured Acetobacteraceae bacterium
CCGCCGATCCAGTACCAGGACTGGGCGATGATCTGCTTGAGCCGGTCGAGCGGCTCACGCGTCACCATGACCACGCTGTCCACCTGCTCCATCAGCGACTTTTCGGCATCCGGAATGTCGCGATGGCCGGCATCGGCATAGTCGCCCTCGACCAGGGCGCCCTTGCCGCAGACGATGGCGCGGTGGATCGCGCCCGCACCGAGCGACACCTGCTGCGGCGCTTCCGTGGTCGGAATGAAGCGTACGCCCAGCAGCTCGACGATCGAGCCGGCCTGGTAAGTTTCCGTGCCGTAGGCACCGCGATACAGGTACTTGAAGTCCCCGTCACGGAACAGGCCCAGCATCTGCTGGTCGTCGAGGTAGCAGTGGAAGCAGCCATCCACCGTCGGCACGTTGTTCATGCGCAGGGCCGCTACCGCGGACAACACGGTCTGGATGCCGAGCGTGTCGCCCGGCACATAGCTCGTCGAGCCATAGGTGCCGGTCGGCGCCACGAGTGCCGCGGTCGACAGGCGACCGTTCGGCCGCAGCACCAGCGGCGCGGTCGCCGCCACCACGGGCTGCGCCAGCCCGCCATCGGACACGCTGATGTTGGTCGAGAAGGTGAGGCTGCCGGAGGTCCCGTTTGGCGCCGTGGAGACGTTGACGGCATCGGTGGAGGCCGACACCAGCGTGTATGAGTTGCTGCCGACGGTGACGGTCATGCCGCTCGTCGAGCCGACGGTCACAACCTGGCCGTAGCTGTTCATCACGTTCTGGAAGCCGCGGACGTCGTCGACGTAGACGGTCTTGGCGGCAGCGGCCAGCGCCGTGTTCACCCGCGTGTTGCCGCCGAGATAGCCGCCGACGCCGCCGGCAGCACCGCCGAACAGCGTGTTGCGCGCGATCCGGTCGAGCGACTGCATCGCCTGCACGCCGTTGGTGCGGGCATTGGCCAGGAACTGGCTGGCGATGCCGACGCCTTCGGTCACCATGTTGAGGTCGATGGTGTCGCCGTACTGGTTGATCGTGAGCGTGTACTGCTCGACGCTCCAGCTCGACGGCGTCATGCCGTTGTCGAAGTTGGTGTTGACGTTGGGCGACATCGGCGTGGTCACCGGCGACTTCAGGCCCTTGCGGGTCTTGGTCACCGTCTCACCGATGCGGTTCGGGAATACTTCGCGGTCGGCGATGGAGCGGAAGCTCAGGCGCGACTGGAGTCCGTCCTGGAACTCGCGGGCGAGGAAGCCCTGCTGGATGATCGGCTGCAGCTGGGACGGAAAGTTCTGGATCGGCATGCGGTGGTCTTACCCTTCGTTGACGGCATACGATGGAGACGCGGTCGAGGCCCTTCCGGGCGGCCTCAGCGCGAAGAGGCCAGCAGGCGGTCCCGTTCGGCCTGCCACGCCGCACGCGACAGGCTGCGTGCGTCGACGTTGGTCGGCTGCGCCGGTGCCGGCGGCCGCTGCAGCTGCGCGGTGGTGACGGTGGGCGCAGTCCCGGACTCGGTGGTGAACAGGTAGGGCTTGCGTTGACGCAGGCTCTCGATGACCTCCTCGACCCCCTGCACGCCGCCGCTCTCGTCGAAGCTCAGCGCGCCGGTATCGGCGAGGCGAAGCCCGTCGAGGTCGACGATGCCGGACCGGATCGCGTGGGTCTTCAGCTCGGCATGCAGCACGCGGCTGCGCGCGTCCTCGCGTGCGGCGGCGACAGCCTCGTCGCGGTCGCGCACTGCGGCCGCACAGGCCACCTCGCGCTCGCTCTGCGCGATCCGCGCCTACTCGCGATACCGGGCGACTTCCCGGCGCAGCTTCTTCTCGTAGTCGGTGATCTCCCGCAGCGGCTCGCTCGCTTCCGCAGGCGGCGGCTCCTCGATGGGGTCGAGCATCTCTGGGCTCTGCTCTGCCATAGGCTGGACAGGTCCTTCTCAACGCGCCTTCGCCCGCGCCGTCACATGACGAGGCGGGCGCATGAAGGCGGAAACTGGTAACGGGTGGCGTCTGACGCCCGGAGCGCCCGTCCGCGCCGGCTAGGTGTCCGGCTGCTCGTCCGGCTGCTGGCTGCCGGCGAGGCCGTACATCGGCGCCACGATCGCGAACGCCGCCTGGCGATCGATCACCCCGGCCTCGATCAGGGTGGCGAGGCTGCTGGCCTGCGCCTGCCGATCGGCGAAGCTCGCCGGGAACCAGCTCGGCCAGGCCAGGCCCAGCCCGGTCGGATCGAGGTCGCGCTGCCGCTCGCCGGCGACCATGAGGCCGGTCCGCAGGCGCTGCGATGCCCGGCACAGCATGATCAGCAGGCTGAGCAGGCCGCCCTCGCCATAGGAGATGCGCAACCGGTCGGCGAGCCAGATCAGCCCCTGGCACATGAGCTCGATCGCCCGCCCGCTTTGCGCGGCACCAACCCGATCACCATGCGCCCGGTTGCCGTGCATCGCTTCCAGCGCGATCGCACGAAGCTCCTTCACGTGCTCCAGCACGGCGGCGGCGGCATTGCCGTTGATCTCCAGCAGCTTGGCATCGCCTTCGGGCGGCAGGGTCAGCGCGGTCGCGGCACCGCCGGTCCGAACCTGCGCGCCACCGCCGCCGCCGAGCCCTGCGGACGGATCCTTCAGCACCAGCGTCGGATCAGACCCGTACTTGAGCCCGCGCCCGGCCTGGGACAGCAGGTAGTCGGCCTCGATCACCGTGTCGATCGCGGCAGCGAACGTGCAGGTGCCGTCCGGCCCGTCCGGATCGTGCCCGCCACTGCCGGAGATGTTGCGGATCCACACGATCGGCACGAAGCCCAGCCCGTGCACCACGCTTCGTTCCGGATCAACCGCCATGGCGCGTGGATCCCCGCCGATCGGCAACGGCGTGAACCACAGCTCGGCCTGCTCGTCCCAAACCCGCTTGAACCAGTACGGCCCGGACCCGGGATCGACCGGATAGCCCTGCGCGATGAGATCGTGGTCGCTCACCTTGTAGCACTCGGTGACGCTTTCCAGCTCGCGCGGATCGTCGCGGCGCCAGCACGGCGACAGGAACTTGGTTGACAGCACCTCAAAGAACGGCCTGCTCTTCACCACCCGCAGCTGGATGGCGACCGAGCCGACCGCGCCCCTGGTCGCTGCCTCCAGCATGGTCTCGTTGAGGCGGCACTCGTCCACCATCTGCGACAGCACGCTGGCGGTACGCGCGTCCCCGGCCCGGATCGACGGCCAGTGTCCTTCGCTGAACAACAAGGACACGGAGTCTTCGACCACGACGCGGCACAGGCCGGTACGCACCGACGGCCTGCGCTGGTCGAGCGGGATGTATTCACCTGAGTCGCTGCGCTCCTTCGAGAACGGATAAAGCAGCGCGTCGTACTGGCGCCCTTCCAGCACGGCTTCCAGCGCGCCCAGACGGAAGCTCCGCCGCGACATCGTCGGGTCGCGTGGCATGCACGCCTGCAAAGCCAGCCAATCCATGCGGTTTATCGCTCCATGAAGCTGCTGGTGCTGGCGGAAGACGTCCTGCTTTGACGCCCGTAGAGGTAGTATCCGCTCGCATCCACGAGATGATCGAAGCCTTGTATCTTGTCCGGTTCGCCGGTTCCTTCCCTGAACACCAGGCGCTCATAAGCCTCGATCGAGCGGACGCATCGGGGATCGACCGTCGCGAGCACCTGCCCGTCCGCGCTCCGGAACTGCCTGTTCATGACGTTCATCCGGTCCCGCACCGGCGGATGCGAGCGCGACGCGCACACCGTGAATCCCTTCTCGCGCAGGATGCCGATGTCCGTGCGGCCGCCGGCCGAACTGCGACGTTGCGCTCCGGCCGGATCCGGATACACGGTGATGTGCCCGACTTCCCGGCGTCCGGGCTCGAACCCTTCCCGCCCATAGCGGCGCGCGATCTCGTCCGCCATCTCGTCGGTGTTCGACGTCGGCAGCACGATCTCGTCGATCTGCCGCGTCGTCTCGCCCTGCTCCTGCCAGATCGTCGCGGACATGGGGTTGACGTTGAAGTCCATCCCCACATGCAACGGCCTGTTCGGGTCGTGCCCTGAACGCTTGACGTTCTCGGCCCGGCTGAAGGCGTAGACGACGCGGCCCGCATAGGTTTCGAAACTCGCGCAATATTCCTGCTGATAGGTGCGAAGGTCGAGTTCCCGACGCGCAGCCTCCAGCTCCTCCGGCGGCACGTTGCCGCCATCCGCCGTGGTGAACAGGAACGACCGGTAGCTCGGGTCGCCGCCCGGCTGGCCGAGCAGGTAGGCGTCGCGGAAATGGTCGAAGCCCTTGGGCGTGCCGATGAACAGCGCATGCCCGCGCGCCGTCGACAGCATCGGCCGTATCACTTCCCGCCAGGCGTCCGGACGGCAGTCGGCCCATTCGTCGCCACCAAAGAACCAGAGTCCCGACCCACGCAGGTTCTCCGACGCGTCAAGCCCGACCAGCCGGATGACGTGGCCGGAATGCAGCCTGATGCTGCACGTCGTCTCGTTCGGCCGGCCGGCGATCCAGGAGCGCGGGATCGCCCGCTTCACCCGCCCCCACATGACCCGCTTGGCCTGCAGGAATGTCGGCGCGCCATACCAGATCTCGTTCTCGGTGCCGACATTGCGTGTCACCGCCAGCCGTGCCGCACGACGCAGTTCCTCCGCCATGAGGAAGGTGTTGTGCGTGGGTATCAACGCCTCGCCGCACAGGAACAAACGCGACGGGCTGTCCACCTGGATGCAGCGCACCGCCCTGCTCCGTGCAGCCGTGATCGCGCTGATCCGGTGCCAGCGATGATGCCGGTCCGCCCGCCAGCTCGTCGTGACGCGCCCCGAAGAAACGCTTCGCTGCGGCACCAGCCCGAGCGCAGCGCACAGCGATTGCACGATCCCCGCGAGCCAGCCGCTGCTGTCGATGCTCCAGCCGCGATCCTGCTGCCATTGCCCGTATCGCCGGCACAGCCGGCGCAGAAGCCGCCGCCGCCTGGCCATGCCGACCGCCAATGGCCTGCAACTGGCGATGCGGTAGTGCCGCCCGCCCGCAAGTCCCGAACGCAGATCCAGCGTCGTCAGCAGGCACGACCTGCCCGCCATCTCGTCATGCACCCGCCAAAGGTGCCCGTCATCCGCGACGACCGAGGTCCCGTCCTCGAACGAAACCGTGTTGCAGGGCCGACCGAGCATGATCTCGGTGGCGAACGTCACCGTGCACACCTGACCGTCCTCGTCGAACAGCCGCGTGCCTTCCCGGACCAGTTCCATGGTGGTCCAGCCATCGGGCGACGGCAGCCTGGTATCCAGGCAGAGCGCCTTGCCGAAGCGCCGGCCGCACACCGCGACGCGAAACCGGGCGGAGCCCTCCCAGCCGGCGCCGTAGATGCTCCATTGCGCCGACGTCAGCGCGGGTCGGACGTCAAGGCAGGTCGTCGTCGACGCAGGAAGGATCATTGTCGGCCATGATCTCCCTGATGCCGATCATCGGATCGGCTGGCATCGACGCACGGCCGTGCATCCGGAACTTCTCGGGCCTGCAGCCGCGCAGCAGCATCATCAGCAGCGGATCGCTGTAGCGCCGTACCACGAGCGGTTCTTTGGTCACCGGATCCGCAACCGGCAGGCCCGCCTTCAGCACCGACTGGGTGGTGCCTTCCAGCGCCCGCCGCCACGCTTCCGCTTCCAGAAGATCGGCGGCGTCGTTCATCGCGTCGTCATAAGCACGGTCGAACGCCCTGTCGCGCTCGCGCAAGGTCATGATTTGTCGCCTAGTCATGCCGCTGGTCTCGCAGGCCTTGGAGGTGTTGCCTGTCTTGCTCAGCATGGACAGGAAGCACTGCCGGGCCAGCCTGTTGTTGGAGGCGGATTGGCCGCCTTTCTCGTCCGGCCCGTCGCGTTGAGCATCGGTCATCGCGGCCTCAGGCGTAGCGCACGGCGCCGACGCGTCGTCCGCGCGAGGCCGTGGAGGCGAGCAGGTTGCTGCGTACGGACGGCGAGTCCTCGAAACGACGTACCATCGCCTCGCGCTTGAGTGCCGCCACGATCCGCTTCCGCAGCGCTTCCGGCAGCGCGCCGAGCTTGGTGAGGTTGGCCGTGCCATAGCGCCGGATCGGCACGCAGCGTATCACCACATCCTGCAAGGGCAGACCGCTCAAGGCCAGGTCGGACCAGTGCTCCGGCACGACGTCGGCACGATGCCGCACTTGGCACTGGCTTTCCAGGCGCAGCAGGGTGAGCTCGTCTTCTCCTATCTCCTGCACGACATAGATCGAGGCGCCGCAGGCAACCACATCTCCGGCCACGATCTGGGTCGAGTTCGTGAACATGGTGGACACCTACCGTTTGGGTAAAAGAAAACCCGCCGAGTTTCCTCGGCGGGCGCAACAATTTCAGTATGAGAAACTTATACCCCGACCTGGATCCAGGGTCAACGATTTTTTAACGATAATGTGATCACGGCTCCGGAATAAGTGAAGGCGGCGCGCACCCTGCGCGCCGCCTTCAAACGGTGATCGGACAGCGCGATGCCGGTCTAGGTGGGCGTTCTCGCAACCCGCGTCCGCTGCCGGTCGAGTTCCGCATACAGCTCTGCCAGCTGTTCCAGAAGAAACGACATTTGGGCCGCGATCTTCTTCCGGCCGTTGACGTCACCCGGAAGAAGCTTCGCCGCGATGGCGGAAAACGAGAGCTCGTCCACCAGCAGAAGCTTCAACCGGATCTCGCCGCACAAGCCCAAACCCTGCCGGACCGCACGGCACCGTCCGATCGCCGCCGTCCGCGCCAACATCGACGCGTGAACGTCCGGCGCCTTGCCGGAGCTGCGTGCCTCCGGGTCGCGTGCTCCCATCACGCCCATGACGTAGTCGCGGTACCAGCGCTCGGCCGCCGAGGACTGCGCCTGGTCGATCTCCCCGCACTTCGCCAGCGTCGTCAGGCCGGTGACGATCTGCTGGACATCGTCCCTGATCCGCACCTCCTGTCCCTTGCCAAGCCGCTCCTTCGGCGCCCGCTCGCCGCCGGACGGGGCAGATGTCGTCACTTGTGACACCGGCACGTCGACCGGCATCATGCTGGCGTTGCAGTCAATGTTCATCGTCCGTCCTGGATCAAGGCGTCACGAGGGATGAAGGGGCGGCTGCATGCGAGGACGCACCGCCGTCTGGCGGTCATCGCCCTCATCGGCAAGCCGGTCGGCCGGCATCTTCTGCCGGAAACCAATCGATGGCGCTCCAGGTGATCGGATGACCGGCCGGCAACGGTGCCGAACCTGCCTCCTCGCGATCCTGAGTGCAGATCGACCGTACGTTCTGCTTGTGCAGCAGCTTGGCCCGACGCTGCGCGAAGCTTCGGCTGACGCCGAGCTGCTGTGCTGCCTTGCGCAGGGTTGATCCACGTTGGTCGAGAAGTGCCGTCAAAGAAGCGTCTTGATCCGAAGTCCAAGGGAGTGCGCGCGGCATTCTGGTGTGTCCACATCCTGATGGGTCGACACCGAACGCTAACGAAGCGTTAGCCGCCGTACAAGCAAACTTTATCGTTTTTTGACAACATTTTTACGTTTAAACCCTCTTGGGTTGTGCCACTGCGATCCACAGTCCGTTCCGCTAAACAAACAACCTTGTTCGGGCACGATCTCAGCTTTGAATAACCGACCGTTATGCTATCAACGTCGCCTGCTTGATCTACCGCCTTCCAGACAGGCATTGGCGCTCGGCAAGCGCGACCACGCTTCAAGCCCTGCCGGTGCTACTCCTGCCCGACCTTGGTCCGGCGGTTCCGGCGTCGCGCGGCGCTCCTCGCGCTCACAACCGCACCAAAACGGGCCGGTCGCCCCCACCGACCATCCCCGGCCGCAGGCAACGGAACAAACCAAGGCACCGCCCTCCTGTCCCCTTGCCCGCCACCCGTCCGGGACGGATAATCCGCAAACGTATCGAAGGGGTCGCGGGGGGAACCATGGCGCACGATGACCCGACCATGGGCCACCTGATCCGCCATCGTTCCGGCCTCTCCGTCCCGTCGCAGACCGGCACCACGCCGTCCTGTCCCGCGCGCAGGTCACGACGCCGTTCGTCGAGATCCGGTTCATGATCCGCTCGCCGTCAAGGGGACGCAGATACGCGCTGCTCCGCACGACGCCTTTGAACCGCTACCGCATGCTCGCTGCGCCCGAAACGTTCGCGATCGGCACCGTCATCCTGGTCGCCCTGGCCACGCCCGCGACCGTCCTCGCCCAGGGGATCGCGTGCGGCAAGGCGCGCAGCCCGGTCGAGAAGTCGATCTGCGCGTCGCCCCACCTGCTGGCACTCGACCACCAGGTCGCCCTTGCCTATGCCGACGCGTTGAAGCGCACGCCCGACCGGCGGGCCGTGCTCAGGCAGGACCTGCTGCGTTGGCTCAAGGCGCGCGACGTCGCCTGCGCTGTCGCCGCTCCCCGGCTCGCCGGCTGCCTCGACGAACAGCTGACCCGTCGCCTGGCGGCCCTGGCTCCTCCCGGCAACCCGTCCGGCACTCCCCGTCCGCCGGGTGCCGCCGCCGCATCCGAACAAGCCAGCGACCAGCCCCGCCCTGCGGAAGCGTCCCGGCACCTCGTCCCGGACCCGCAGGCCAGCCCCCTCCGGATCACGGCCATACCGGCCGCGCCGCCCCCGCCGGACCCCGCCATCCCGTCCGACAGCCCGCCAGCACCCGCAGCCCTGCTCGCACCCACCACCTTGCCGGCGCAGCCCATCGGCAATGCGACCCTGACCGTGACCCGTCCAGGCCGGTTCACGCTCGCCGCTCACAGCCGCAGCGGCGCCGCCCTGCAGCTCGTCGACATGCTCGCCGGCCCGACCACCATCGCCGGGGAAGCCGGTGCCAGCGACGGACGCCTGGACATGCTTCTGGACGTCGGCACCTACCGGCTCCGCGTTTTCACCGCCACCGGCGCCACCGACCCGATCGGCCTGACCGTCACGCCGTTCACCGATGCCGCCCCGCCGCGCGCGGCGCCGAGCGGAGGACGCACCCTCGCCGCCACGCTCCGCGACGGCGAACAGCGCAGCTACTGGCTCGCCATTCCGGACGGCAGGCTGCCGCCGATCGAGGCGGCCGGCAGGTCGCTGGCGGACCTGCGCCTGTGGCGGAACGGCCGCGACCTCCAGCCGATGCAACCGATCGCCACCGAGCCGCAGCCGACCCCCGGCCACCCGCTCCGCGACCTGCGCCTGCAGGGCCAGGTGGAACCCGGCACCTACCTCCTTGTCGCCTATGGCGGACCGCCGCTGCCCTGGAGTTCCGGCAGCGACCAGTCATTCCTGCTTCGCACCGGCACGTCCCACGCGCTGGACCAGGGCCTGGCGACCGGCACCATCGGCCCGTTCGGCAGCGAACGCTTCCAGCAGCCCGCCTTCGCCGACCGGTTCCGGCTCGACCTGCCCGCACCCGCCGATGCCACCCTGCAGGTCGGAAGCGCCGCAGGAACCCTCGACCGCACCAGCCGCACGCCCGGCCTCGTCGTGCAGGCGCCCCCGTCAACGACCGGCACGGTGGAGCTGCGCGGCGACGATGGCCAGCCCTTCTCGCTCCGTGCGACGCAAGCCCCAGGGCCGCAGGTCCTGTCCAAGCCCGGCAGCTACTGGGTGTCCGCCGTAACGAGCGGCGTCGGCGGCGACGAGGTTCCCCCCACGATGCTGCTGCAGCGCGGTCCCGTCGCGGACGACCCAGCCCACCCGCCGCGGATCATTGCCTCGAACGTGCCGCGGATCACCGCCGCAACCGGCTGGCGCCACCGCTTCAACCTTCACGGTCCGACCGAGCTGCTGCTGCAGACGACCGCCGGCGGCGACGTCACGGTCCGTGTCGACGGGCTGAAGCTGGACCAGCCGTCCGCGGATGGCTGGTTCGACGCCCCCGCCGGCTACTACGCCCTGCGCCTGCAACCGGCACCCGGTGCCGAAGGCGCCGTCGACGTGTCCGTGGGCGGTGCCGGCCCCCTGCCGCTCGGCCTGCCGCTGCCAGCCGACCCGGTGATCCCGTTCGGACTGCAAAACCTCCGCGACGGCGACCAGCTTTCGCTCCTGTCGCAGACCGCGCCCGATGCCGAAACCGGCCTGTCCGCCAGACCGGTACCGGTGGACCTAGCCGAGGCGCCGTTGTTCGTGTCCCAGGACGTCGGCGGACCGCCGCTGCGCATCCCGGTGCGGCTTCCACCCGGCGGCCTGCTGGCGGCACGATCGCTTGACGGCGAGCCGATCGCGGTCGGGCTCGATCCGGGCTCCAACGCGCAAGCCGTATCGCTCGCCCCCGCCACCACGCCGCGAACCGTTGTCCTGTCCTGGCGACGCTCCGCCCCGCCGCCGCCCGTCCCCATCCCGCCCCCCGACGCGCCCACCGCCGACACCGCGCTGGCCGCCGGGCAGCCGGTCCCCTTCGACCTGCGGGAGAACGAGGAACGCAGCTTCGCGCTGCGCCTCGCCGTCGGCGGCCTCTACCGCGTGGAAACCCTCGGGCGGCTGCACATGCGCGGCCGGCTCGCCACCTCCTTCATCCCCGACCTCGCGCACGACGACGCAGGCGGCCCAGGCGGCGGCATGCTGATCCAGGACTGGCTGCGCGCCGGCAGCTACCGCGTCGCGGTGGCCCCGGTCGGCTCTTCCGGCCACGGCGCGATCACGGTGACGCCGGCACCCCTCCTGTCCGGCGCAGCGCTCACCCCCGGCGGACGCGTCCATGCCAACCTGCCCGCCGGAACCGGCATCGCGTTCCCGCTCCTGGTGACACGACCCGGCCGCTACCGCCTCGAAGTGCTGTCGCAGGGCAAGCCGCCGGTCGCCCGGCTCGACGACGCCGATGGCTGGCCGATCACCCGTGCTGGCCCGATGACCAGCCTGGAACAGGCGCTGCAACCCGGGCGCTACCGGCTTCTGGTATCCGCCGCCGCCCTCCCGGTGGTCCTGGCAGCACGCCTTTTGCCGGCTGCGGACCCCACCATCGTCACCGGCCACGGCCCGCACCCGCTTCCCGCCGGCGTACCGCAACAGGCGACCTGGCGCGAGCCTGCAACGCCCGGCGCTGCGCGCACCCCCGACAGCTGGACCTTCACCCTCCAAGGCTCCGCCCACGTCACCATCAGCCTCGACGACGGCATGGACGGCACCCTGTTCAAGCCGGACGGCAGCCACGTGCACGTCGCGATCCAATGGCAGGGCACGCTCGGCCCGGGCGCCTACCGCCTGGACGCGACCAGCCTCGGGCGCAACGACCGCTTCGCCTACACCGTGGCGTTGTCGACCGACGAGCTGCAGCCGGGAGAAGCGCGGCCGGTCACCCTGCCCGCCACCCTGCCGTTCAGCCTCCGCACGGACCGCGTGGTGAACCTGTCCGGCTGGGGCGCCACCGCGACCAGGGCCATACTGAAGCGCGACGACGGCACCGAGCTGCTGCGCGCCGGCCCGCGCGCCGACAACTGGTCCCTCGGCCTGTCCCGTCGGCTGCCCGCCGGCCGCTACCGGCTTGAACTGTCAGCCGCACTGCCGCCGGACGCTGCCGCCGTGACGCAGGACCCGGGCCTGCGCCCGACGCCCCCCATCGACGAGACCACCCCCGACGAACCCACCGACGCCGCACCGGACGCGGGCAGCGCCGACACCACCAGCGACCCTGGCAGCGACCCCGGCAGCGATGCCGGCAGCGACGCCGGCTCAAGCGACACCAGCCCAGCCGACGCCCCCGCCACCGACGACAACACCGCGTCGAACAGCGACACCCCGACGCCCGCCACCACGCCGGACACCTCCAACACACCCACACCGACGCCAGCCGACGACTCTTCCGCCGCCTCTTCCGTCCCGGGCGACACCGGCACGACCGTGCAGCTCGACCTCCCGACCGTGCTGCCGACCGCGCCAGCACCCGAGACCGCCACGACCCTGTCCGGCAGCGGCGTGCACGTGCTCGCCTTGAAGCAGCCCGGCCGCGACACCCTGCTGGTGGCGGACGCCACGTCCGTCGCCGCCTGCGCGCTGTCGCTGGAACGCCAGGACGGCAACGGATGGCGCACCGTCGCCGTGTCCACCGGAACCGCGCCGCGCCTGGCGGTGCCCGGCGACGACAACCCTGCCGCCTGGCGCCTGGAAGCCTGGTCGATCGACGGCGGCGACACCAAGCTGCTTCTGGCGGCACGCGTGCTGGACAGCGCCGGTCCTTCCCTCCGTGTCCTCGACGGTTTCCCGGCACCGCTGGCCGTCGCGCGCCGCCGCCTCCCGGACCGCACGCTGCTGCGCATCTCCACCGCACCCGACGGCCTGCTGGCGGCCACGTGGCCAAGCCACCCGGCGACGCCCGCAACCGGACAGGTCGCGCCGCAGGACGACACGCTCTGGCTGCTGGCCCCACTACCGGGCCCGCTGACCTTGTCGCCGACCGACCCCACCCCGGGTGCCGCGTTGAGCGTCACCATCCCAGCCGGCGGCAGCATCGTCCTGCCGAGCTCGTCGGACAACGGCCACGCACGCATCTGGCTGGCCGAAAGCGGCCTCGGACAACCCGGCCTCGTCGGCGGCGCGGTTTCCTCCGGCAGCACCCTGGCCCCGGCCGACACCCTGACCTTGCTCCGCAACGCCGGCGGCACCGAGCCCCTCGCAACGGAGGTGACGCTTCTGGACCTCGCGACGGCCGATCCAGTACGCATCACCCTGCCGTTCCACGTCCAGGTCTCCGCCCGCAGCGCGCTGCCCGTGCGGCTGGACCAGCCGACCCGGCTGCAGGTCGTGCTGCCCCCCGGCACCGCGCTACTTTCCCCTGCCGCCTCCGCATGGGCCGGCCGATCCCCGGTGTCCCGCGACCTCGTCGGCGCATCCAACTCCTTCACCCTGGTGAACACCCTCGACCAGCCGGCCCCGATCAGCCTGCTCGCCGGCACGGTTGACGCGCCGGACACGCTCCAACTCGGAACCGTGTTCAAGCGCTTCTTCGGCGCTGCCGGCTCGTTCGACCTTCCGGTGCAAGCCGCGTCCGGCGCCAGGATCACCGTCGCCGGCGACGCGTCCCTGCAATGGACCGGATCGGACGGCGCCGTGCTTCGCGGAAAAACCGTGTCGCCCTCGTCTGCCACCGGGCGCCTTGTGGTCGAACACGGTCCCGGCGCCGTCGTGCTCGGCATGGCGTCGCCCGGACATCAGCCCTGGCCCACACCCACCCCCGACGCCATCCCGGCGAACGGCCGCACCACCCTGTCCGGCCCCGCGATGGCCTGGCAGCTGCACCCGTCCGCACCCTCGCTCCTGGACGTGTCCACCACCGCCCCGTTGCTGCTGGCCCTGGGCGACGCGACGCCGGACCTGTTCGGCGCCGGCGCCGAGTTGCATCGCGCCATCCCGGCCGGCGACACCACCCTTCGCGCCTACTCCCCCCATGACGGCCCGCTCGCCGGCACGCTGACGCTGACGCTGTCGCCCCTGCGCATGCTGAACAACGGCGTCGGGCCGGTCACAAGCGTGGCGCCCGGCGGAACCGCATTATTCGGCTTCCACGTATCGCGTCCGGCCCGGGTCGGTATCGCGGTGCGGTCGGAACCGGACCGGACGCAGGTGCGGCTACTTCGCGCCGACGGCACCCCCGTCGGCGAGGGCGTGGCGCAGCTGCACCCGCTGCCGCCCGGCAGCTACCTGATCGAGGCCCACGTGCCGGCGGACGCCGAACCCACCGTGCTGCGTCCCGCGGTGCTCGGGCTGGACCCACCCGGCAACGGCCCGCCGCCGGAAATCGTGCAGCACTACCTCGAGCTCGCCGGCCTGAAGGGATCCCCCCAATGACCCGCCCCGCCCTGGCCGCCCTGGCGCTGCTGCTGAGCAGCGCCGCCGCCGCCGCGGCACCGCCTTCGCCTCCGTCCTCTCCCTTCGACCGCCTGCAGCGTGCCGACGGCGCCGCGATCGTCCCGGACCGCTTCCTGCGCAGCTGGGATCCGGTCACGGTGCTGCTGGACCGCGACGCCGGACCGGCAAGGAACGGCCCGGAGGACCATCCCGAGCGTTGGGCCACCCTGGCGCCGGCGCATCCGGGCGCCTGGACCTGGCTCGGCCCGCGCACCCTGCAGTTCCGCCCGGCGACCCCCTGGGAACCGCTTCTCCGCGAGACCGTGACGGCATCCGGCCAGACCAGACAGCTGGTGCCGCTGCTGCCGCTGCCTTCCAGCGCCGGTCCCTCCGACACGCCCAACGGCATCGCCGACCTCGACACGATTGCCCTCACCTTTCCCGGCCCGGTGGATCGCGCAGCCCTGGCAAGGCTGCTGACGATCGAGCTGACGGCACAGCCGGGCACCGGCTCGGGCGCGCGGCAGGTGCTGACCACCAACAATTTCGACATCAGCGCCGTGCCGCGAACCGGGGTCGCATCGCCGCAAACCTATCTCGTCATCCTTCACGCCCCGGTGCCGGACAACCGGCTCGCCACCCTGCACCTGCGCTTGTCCGACGAGCCCGGCCTGGACGAGCCGTCCTTCTCCCTGCCCCTGCATGGCGCCGCCCCGTTCGCCCTGACCGACAACTACTGCGGCAGCGGCTACAACCACGCGAGCACCGACGGGGTCCTGGTCTGCACGCCGGACAACGATGCCCCCGCCAGCAGCCAGCAACTGGTGCTGCAGTTCTCCGCCGAGCCGGAAGCCATGAACATCGTCCGCGCCCGCGCGGTGCTGCGCCTGACGCCAACGGTGGACGACCTGTCCGCAACGCCCGGCGGTGACGGCACCCTGCGCATCAACGGCCGCTTCGCCCCCGACACGCCGTACCAGCTTTCGGTCGACGCCGGCACGCTGCTGGACGCCGGCAAGCGCGGGCTCGCGACCCCGATCAGCCTGCGCTTCTCGTTCGCCGCCGGCACGCCGCAGATCGGCTGGAACGCCGCCGAAGGCATCGCCGAGCGGCTCGGCCCGCAAATGGTGCCGGTGCGCGGCCACGGCTACGACAAGGTCGACCTGCGCATCCACCAGATCGACCCGCTGGCGCGCGACTTCTGGCCCTTCCCGCGCGACGGCTTGACCACCGCCGACGACGCCCCGCCCCCGTTGCCCGGCCACGAGCCGCCCCACCACACCGACGCCGACCCGATCACCGCGAACGACATGGCCTCACGCATCGCCGACCTCGGGTCGCCGGCGGCGAGCACCCTTCTCGCGCTGCCGATCCATCGCGGCGGCCTCGACGCCCGGTTCGGCCTGAACCTCCAGCCGCTGCTGTCCGCCATCGCCGGCCCGCGCCAGCCCGGCACCTACCTGGTCGGCCTGCGCGCCACCGACGGCAGCCGCCGGCAATGGCTGCGCCTGCAGGTCACCGACCTCGCCTTGTCCACGGTGGAGGAAGCCGACCGCACCCGCTTCGTCGTCACATCGCTCGCCAGCGCGCTTCCCGT
>CAXTCK010000055.1:15430-17381 GCA_964242425.1 uncultured Acetobacteraceae bacterium
CGGAACCGGTGCTGGTCGCCGGCATGATCCGCCGCTACCGCGGCGGCGGCCTGCTTCTCCCCGCCTCCGGTCCCGCCGCCGCATCCGGCGAGGTGCTGGTGACCGGCCCGTCGAGCCAGCAATGGCACATCCCGGCCCCCCTGGACGAGAACGGCGGCTTCCACGTCCGCTTCGACGCCAAGACCGAGGCCACCGGCGACTACACGCTCCAATACGTGCCCAGGAACGGCCAGAATTGCGGCTCCATCAGCGTGAAGAAGGAGGCCTACCGGCTGCCGACCTTCGAGGTGCTGCTGCAGCCGCCACCCCACACCGCGCTGGACGCCCCCTTCACCGTCGGCCTGCTGGCCCGCTTCTACGCCGGCGGCATGCTCGACGCCCGACCCCTTTCCTGGCGGGTGACCCAGTTCCCGGCGCCGTGGAACCCACCCGGCCGCGACGGCACCCTGTTCTCCTCGGACAGCCGCTATTCCGGCGACGACGAGTTCCGGTCCACCCCCGTGCTGAGCCGCGACGCCCGCACCGGCGATGGCGGCGCCGCCCGCCTCACCCTCGACCCCACCGCGGAGCCCACCGCCCAGCCACGCCAGTACCTGGTCGAGGCCACCGTCACCGGCGACGACGACATGCAGGTGCGCGCCACCCAGCGCATCACCGTGCTGCCGCCCTTCGTGCTCGGCCTGAAGGTGCCGCGCTACATCCCGGCCGTCGGCAGCATCGACCCCGAGGTGCTGGCGCTCGACGGCGACGCCAGGCCGATCGCCGGCCTGAAGATGACGGTCCGCCTCGTCCACCGGCAATGGAACCCGGTGCTGGTCGCCAGCGACTTCGCGCAGGGCTCGGCCAAGTACGACACCCAGACCATCGACAACACGGTGGCCGAGCAGGCCGTGACCAGCGGCATCGACCCGGCCACCCTGCACTTCCCGATCAAGCAAGCCGGCGTCTACCTCGTCGAGCTGGAAGCCCGGGACAAGGTCGGCCGCAGGCAGCTGGTCCGCGTCGACCTGTTTGTCGCCGGCAACACCCCCGTGACCTGGTCGAAGCCGCCGGCCCAGGTCGTGACCCTTTCCACCGACAAGCCCGCCTACGCCCCGGGCGACACCGCGACGCTGATCGTGCAGAGCCCGTTCCAGTCCGGCCGCGCCCTGGTGGTCGTCGAGCAGCCGGAAGGCCGGTTCGACTACGACTGGCTCGACATACGCAACGGCTACGCCCGCGACGCCGTGCGCCTGCACAAGCAGCAGGCGCCGCGGCTGGCGGTGCACGTCCTGCTGATGCGCGGCCGCATCGGCGCGTCCCCGGACGCGCCCTTCGACCAGGACAAGCCCGCCACCCTGGCCGCCACCGCCTTCATCAAGGTCATGCCCGTCGACAACCAGGTGAAGGTCCGCTTCGACGCCCCCGCCAGCGCCCATCCCGGCCAGTCCTTCGACCTCGTGCTGCACCTGTCCGACGCCGCCGGCCACCCGCTATCCGGCGAGGCGACGGTGTGGATGGTGGACCAGGCGGTGCTGTCGCTCGCCCCCGAGCTGCCGCTCGACCCGCTGCCCGCCTTTATCGTCGACCGGCCGTCGCGTATGCTGGCCCGCGACACGCGCAACCTCGCCTTCGGCATCCTGCCCCTGACCGAGAACCCCGGCGGCGACGAAAAGGCCGGCGGCGGCCTGGAAAACATCTCCGTCCGCAAGAACTTCACCCCCGTCCCGCTTTACCTCCCCCGCGTGAAGGTCGGCCCCGACGGCACCGCGCACATCCCCGTCCACCTGCCCGACAGCCTCACCGTGTTCATGCTCCGCGCCGAGGCCGTCAGCGGCCCGGACCGCTTCGGCGCCGGCACCGGGCAGCTCCCGGTGCGACAGCCGGTGGTGGCGCAGCTGGCCCTGCCGCGCTTCGTCCGCCCCGGCGACAGCTTCACCGCCGGGCTGATCGGCCGGCTGGTCGAGGGCGC
>CAXTCK010000056.1:0-17167 GCA_964242425.1 uncultured Acetobacteraceae bacterium
TCGCTGCTCATGCGGATCGCCTCGCCCGGCTTCGAGGCGCCCCCGCCCGACATCATCCATCCCGAGCGCATCCCGCCCGATGTCTGGTCCGCCTGCGCCGCCCAGCGGGAAGGAGGCTTCGCGCCGCGCCCCATGTCCGTCTGGCTCCTCCACGACGTCCACGTCGCCTGCGAAGGCCTGGTGTTCGACCGCGACGGCCGCCTCTACCGTCCCAGCGTCACCCAGCATGGCCCCGCCGAGATCGACTGGGCCGCTTCCGCCGTCCGCAACGCCCAGGCAGACGGCTCGGCGCCTGTACATGACCTTCCGCTTGTTCTCGGCAAGAAGCGCGGGGCCGCCAACTACGGCCACTGGCTGATGGAGATGCTGCCGATGCTGCATCTCGCCCTGTCCCGCCTGTCCAACCCGGCTATCGGCGTGCTCCTGCACGACGTGACCGATCCCCGCCTCGGCGAGGTGATCCAGACCTCCGTGTCCTGCCTGGGCATCGTCCCGGCCCGCGTGCGCGTGTCCGACCACCGCCCGGTCCGCGTCCGCACCCTTCTGCTGGTCGAAGGCCTCACCACGCACGGCACCTACATGTCGCCCCTGGTCCGCGACTGCCACGCCCGCCTGGCCCGCGACGTTCCCGGCCACGGCCATCGCCGCGTCTTCGTCGCCCGCGGTCCGGAGCGCGCCCGCGACTTCACCGACCCCGCCGCCGCCGAGGCCGTTGCCCGCGACGCCGGCTATCACGTGCTGCACCCCGACCGGCTTTCGTTCCTGGAGCAGGTCGCCACCATCCGCGACGCGGAGGTCGTCGCCGGCGCCATGGGCGCTGCCCTGACCACCCTGGCCTACCTCCGCAACCCGGCAAAGGTCCTGGTCTTTGCCGGCGCCGCCATGCCCGACACCTTCTTCTGGTTCATCGCCACCCTGTTCGGCCACCGCTACCGCGAGATCCGCTGCCTGCAGTCCGACGCTCCTGCACCGACCGGCGTGTCCTACGACCGCGCCCTGCTGATCGACCCCAGCGAGATGCGTCGCCTCCTCGCCGTCTCCTGATCCGGAACCCGTCTCGCTTTTCCTTGTCTGCTAGTACGCCGTGATGGCTGTTCCCGGCACAGCGGTCCGGTGGAAGATACCGTGCCCCCCTGGCGCAGGCGACAGCCCGACATTCATTCCGAGGATCGTTTCCGCCGCGCCCAGATAGACCGCTCCCTCCGGCGAAAGCAGCCTCGACGCCGCCTCCAGCGTCCGTGCCTTCGTCGCTTGGTCGAAGTAGATCAGCACGTTGCGACAGAAGATGACGTCGAACCGCCCGAGCCCCGACAGGTCCGACAGCAGGTTCCATTCCCGGAACCGCACCATCTCCCGCAGCGGCCGGTTGATCTGCCAGCCTCGATCCTCCTTCGTGAAGTACTTCACCAGCAGCCGTGCCGGCAGCCCCCGCTGCACCTCGAACTGCGTGTACAGCCCCAGCTCCCCCCGTTGCAGCGGCTCCCGCGCGATGTCGGTTCCCACGATCTCCACCGCGCGGCCGGCTAGTGCCGGGCCCATCTCGCTGACCAGCATCGCAAGCGAGTAGGCTTCCTGCCCGGTCGAGGCGGCAGCGGACCAGATACGCAGCGGCATGCCCTTCGGCCGGCTTGCGTGCAGCCGCGGCAGCATGACGTCGCGCAGGTGATCGAATGGACGCCCGTCGCGGAAGAACAGCGTCTCGTTGGTGGTCATCGCCTCGACCACCTCCCGTTCCAGCGCGGGATCGAGACGCAAGCGATCCGCCAGTACGGCAAGGCTCGACAGCGCACGCTTCTTCAGGATCGGCTCCAGTCGTGCCTGCACCAGGTAGGCCTTGTCGAGGCCGAGCGACAGCCCGGAACGCGCCTTCAGCACCGCCGCGATGTTCTCGAAACCGTTCATGGCGCGATCACCAGTTCGGCGATCCTGCCGGCGATCCTGTCCAGCGGCAGGATCGCCTGGCACAAGCCGTCGCGCGCAACCGCGCCCGGCATGCCCCAGACCACGCTGCTCGCCTCGTCCTGTGCCAGAACGGCGCCGCCGGCGTCGACCACGGACCGTGCCCCGGCAGCGCCGTCTCTGCCCATACCGGTCAGGATCACCGTCAGGACTCGTCCCTGGCACGCGGCGACGGCGCTGCGCAGCATCGGGTCGACGGATGGCCGACAGGAATTCTCGGGCGCGGTGTCGACCACCCGGGCGACCAGCCCGTTCGCAGACGCCGCCACCAGAAGATGCCGGTCGCCCGGCGCGATGTGCACCCGGTTCGGGAGCAAGGGCATTCCGTCCTCGGCCTCAACGCAGGACCGGTGGCCGATGCGCGAAAGGTGTTCGGCGAGGCTGCGCGTGAACAAGGGAGGCATATGCTGGGTGACCACGATCGGCTGCAACAAGCGCTGCGTCAGTCCGGAGAACAGGGTGAACAAGGCCTGCGGACCGCCGGTCGAGCTGCCGACCGCCACCAGCAATGGAGACCGCCGCGCGGCAGGTCGAAGCGTCGAAACCGACGATGCCGCCCGGGTCAGGCTGGAGGTCGGCGCACGCGGCGAGGTGCTGCGGCCAAGGCCCAGGACTCTGTTGCGAATATCCTGCGCAAAGCTGTGGCGCGTCTCGGCGCTGGGCTTGTGCATGCAGTCGGCAGCACCTGCCTGGATCGCCCGCATGGCGATGGCCGCACCGGCGGTGGTCAAGGCCGACGCGACGATGACCCGGACGCGCGGATCGACCTTGAGCAGCAGGGGCAGGGCAGTGAGCCCGTCCATCACCGGCATTTCCACGTCAAGCAGCACGATGTCGGCTGGCGTGCGCTTCAGCGTTTCCACCGCGATGGCGCCGTTGGCGACGCTCGCGACCACCTCGATGTCCGGATCGGCATCCAGCGTGCGAGAAATCAGGGAGCGGATGACGGCAGAGTCGTCGCAGATCATGACGCGAACCGGCGGCATGGTCCTGGCCGCAGGCGCGGCATCCATGGAGCGGATCACGTTCGGTCCGCCGTCGGCGTGGCGGCCCTGTCCAGCTTGCCGACCAGGATGTGGGCGTCGAACGGCTTCATGACGAACTCCTGGGCGTGCACCTTGATCATTGCGACGATACGGTCGAGCTCGTTCTCGGCGTCACGAAGACTTCCGGTGGATCGCCTCGAAGCGGTCGACATCCTTCCCAGCCCACCTCCTCGATCCTGCATGGCGTGCCACATGCTCACGTGGGCAGCGCGAGCAGGCGGTCGATATCGAGCACCACCATCAGGCGCTCCGGCAGCCGAAACACGCCCGTGCTGAACTGGCGCCAGGTGGAGGACAGGTTCGACGGCGTTTCCTCGATCATGTCCAGGCGCAGGCTCAGCACCTCCTGGACCTGATCGATCAGCAGGGCATACAGCGCGCCCTCGCTTTCCGCGACGAGCGCCACGCGGTCGGCGGTGTCGGGCGCCGGTTCGAGGCCAAGGCGGCAGCGCGTGTCGATGGCGGTGACGATGCGGCCACGCAGGTTGATGTTTCCCGCGATCTCCGACGGCGCCAGCGGCACCCGGACGATCTTGCTGTTCGTGATGACTTCGCGCACGGCCAGCACAGGAACGCCGCACAGCTGGCCGGCCAAGGTGAGAGTGACGAAACCCTGCTCCTGGTCGTCCAGCGGATGCTGGACGTCACCGGGACGGGTCTTGTTTGGGCTGGCTGACATGGACCTGTATCCTCAGGCGGCGATGGGCTGGGAAAGGCACTGCTCAAGGCTCGACAGGAGCGTGTCGCGCTCGAATTTTTGTATGGTGTCGGTGAAGCCGGCAGCCCTTGCTTCCTGCACCGTGTCGCTGCCGGTCAGCGCCAGCAGCGGTATGTCGACCCACGACCCGCCCTCTCGCACCTTGCGGGCAAAGCCGAGCCCGCCCAGCCCCGGCATCTCGATGTCCGACACGATGGCCTCGAAGCTGCGGCCGGCTTCGCGCATGGCGAGCGCCTTTTCCGCGGAGTCTGCGACCGTCACGTCGTAGCCAGCGGCCGACAGGCTGGGGGCAACCAGCTGGCGGAAGAAGCTGCTATCGTCGATGACCAGCAGGCGCGGCTTGGCGGTTGCCGCCGACGCCGTGGCGCGAAACCAGTTGCCGGCGGCCCGGGTAAGCCAGAAGGCTGCATCGATGATGTCGGTCGCCCGTCCGGCGATGACTGCCGCACCCAGCACGCCCTGGCGGTCGGTGCCGAACTCGACGTGCAGGGCGGTGTTCACCACGTCGAGGATCTCCTCGACCATCAAGCCGACCGGCTTGCCGCCGTTGTCGAACACCAGCACCGGATGAAGCGCCTTGCGGTCGCCGTGCAGCGCCAGCTGCGGCATGTCGACCGTCTCGTCGAGCGGGATGATGGGCATGAGGTCGTTGCGGTACTGCACCACAACGCGACCGCCCGACACCTCGAGCCGGTCGGTGGCGAAGGTTTCCAGCCGCGAGATGAGCGACAACGGCAGCGCCTTTGGAGCACCGATGCCGGCGCGAACCAGAAGCATGTCCAGCCGCTGGTCGGTACCGCTGTCCTCTTCCGCCACAGCACGGACGGTTTCCTTGCGTGCGGCGTCGAGCCCCGCGTGACGGGCAATGCCGGTCGGATCCAGGATCATGATGACGGCGCCATCCTCCAGGATGGTGTTGCCGCCGAACAGCGGGATGTGCCGCAGAACGTTGGCCACCGGCTTGACCACGATCTCCTCGGTGTCGAACACGCCGTCCACGATCAGGCCGAGCCGCAGGGAGCCGATGCCGATCACCGCGACCATGTCCGTCCGCTTGGCCGTCGGGCCCCCGTCGAGCGGCCTATCCGGCAGCTGCAGCAGCGTGCTGAGCCGGATCAGCGGCAGCAGCCGGTCGCGCAGGCGCAGCACCGCGGCGCCGTCGATCGTCTCCATGCGGGTATCGGACTGGGATCCCGGCAGGACCACCTCGATCACGCTGGCCTGGGGAATGGCGAAACGCTCGCCGGCGACGCCGACGATGAGGGCCGACACGATCGCCAACGTCAGGGGGATCTTGATGAGGAAGCGGCTTCCCTTGCCGAACACGCTGTGCAGCTCGATCAGTCCGCCGATCTGCTCGATGTTGGTCTTGACGACGTCCATGCCGACGCCGCGTCCCGAAACCGACGTCACGGCCGCTGCCGTCGAGAAGCCCGGCTGGAAGATGAAGCGGCGGATCTCGTCGTCGCTCATGGTGTCGATCTGGGCGCGCGTGGACAGGCCCTGGTTGACCACCTTGTCGGCGATCCGGCGCACGTCGATGCCCCGGCCGTCATCCTCGATCTCGATGACGACGTGGCCACCTTCGTGCCGCGCGCTGAGGGTGATGGTCCCGACCAACGGCTTGCCCGCCCGCTGCCGCTCCTCCGGTCCTTCCAGCCCGTGATCGGCGCTGTTGCGGATCATGTGGGTCAGCGGATCCTTGATCAGCTCCAGCACCTGCCGGTCGAGCTCGGTCTCGGCGCCGTGCATGACGAGGTCGACGCGCTTGCCGAGGTCGTGCGCCAGGTCGCGCACCTGCCTCGGCAGCATGTTCCACACGTTGCCGATCGGCTGCATGCGCGTCTTCATGACGCCCTCCTGCAGTTCGGTGGTCAGGTGCGACAAGCGCTGCACCGGGCCGGTCAGCTCGGCGTTGCCGGTGGACCGCAGCTGCTGCAGGAACTGGTTGCGCGTCAGCACCAGCTCGCTGACTAGGGTCATCAAGGTTTCCAGCACGTCGACCGAAACGCGGATGGTTTGCCCGCGACTGGCGGCCGGATCGGCGCCGTGATCGTTCGCGGCCGGTGCGGCGGGAGGCGGCGGAGGGGGCGCTTCCGCAGGCTGCGGGGCCGGATCCAGCGCCAGGGTCTGCGTCGGCAGCGGGATCGGTGCCGGAACAGGCACGGGCGTCGCCGGGCCGGGAGCGGGCGCGCGACCCTCGGCGAGCGCGATCAGCTCGGCGATCAGCTCACTGTCGTTGCCGTCCGGCTCGGCGCCCGTCCGGCTGAGGGTGTCGACGATCAGCCGGATCCGGTCGATCGCGGACAGGATCAGGCCGATGCCCTCGACCGACACCGAAAGGCTGCCGTTGCGCAGCCGGTCCAGCACCGTCTCGTTGGCATGCGCCACACGCTCCAGCCGAGGCAGGCCCAGGAATCCACACGTTCCCTTGATGGTATGCACCAAGCGGAAAATGAGCGACAAGGTCGGCTGATCGTCCGGCGCCCGTTCCAGGCGCACGACCGCGAGATCAAGCTCGGAAAGGCTTTCCGTGGTTTCGGTAAGAAATTCTGCCAGGAGGTCGTCCAACCTGCGCTCCATCGGTCTTGAAACTGTTCGGCGCGATGATGCAGGCTAAGAAGCGAACAAATCCTAAACGCGCGAACCGCCCCCGACCGATGGCGTTGTCCGGGCGATGACCGATATCCACGCGTCTCCGTCGTCGATCGAGCCTGGCCAGTGGGTCAGGCACCCGGGTCGTCCCGAATGGGGCGAGGGACAGGTCCAGTCGGCGATCGGACCGCGCATCACGGTCAATTTCGAGCATCAGGGTAAGGTGTTGATCAACGCCGCGCTGGTCGATCTGGATATTCTGCGATAGGGCAAGGCTCGACGGCGGGCACCGGGCGCCGCTTCCGGTGCAAAGCCTACAGGACACGATGAACGCTCCGCTGATCGATCCATTCGGCAGGCACGTCAGCTATCTGCGCGTTTCCGTGACGGATCGCTGCGACATGCGCTGCGTGTACTGCATGGCCGAGAACATGGTGTTCCTGCCGAAGCCGGAGGTGTTGACGCTCGAGGAGCTGGAACGTCTTTGCCGCGCATTCATTGCCCTGGGCACGCGACGGATCCGCGTAACCGGCGGCGAACCGCTGGTGCGGCGCGGGATCGAGGGGTTCATGCAGTCGCTCGGCGACTGGCTCGATCGGCCGGCAGGACAGCCCGGCCTGGACGAGCTGACCCTCACCACCAACGGCAGCCAGCTGGCCCGATTCGCGCCGATGCTGCGACGCGCCGGGGTGAGACGGGTGAACGTCAGCCTCGACACGCTTGATCCGGACAGGTTCCGGACCATCACCCGGATCGGCCGGCTGGAACAAACCCTGGAAGGCATCGAGGCGGCGCGCTCGGCGGGTCTGGCGGTGCGGATCAACATGGTGGCGATGCGCGACACCAACGAGGACGAGATCGACTCGATGGTCGCCTGGTGCGGCCAGGTCGGCGCCGACCTGTGCCTGATCGAGACCATGCCGATGGGCGACACCGGCGAGGACCGGCTGGATCGCTACCTGCCGTTGTCCGCAGTGCGGAGCGGGCTGGAACAGCGCTGGACGCTCCGCGACACCACGCACCGCACCGGCGGCCCCGCCCGCTACGCGCTGGTCGAGCAGACCGGGCAGCGGATCGGCTTCATCACGCCGATGACCCACAACTTCTGCGAAACCTGCAACAGGGTGCGGTTGAGCTGTACCGGGACGCTGTTCATGTGCCTCGGACAGGACGACGCCGCCGACCTGCGCCGGCCGCTGCGGGAAGGCGCCGACCAGACGGAGTTGATGGCGGCGATCCGGCACGCCATCCGGCGCAAGCCGCAGGGCCATGACTTCGTCATCGGCCGGCAGAAGGACACACGCGGCGTCGCCCGGCACATGAGTGCTACCGGCGGCTGAAGCGCCTCCGGCCGCCTGCTCGTCAATATCCCTTCGGGGTCATCAGCGAGGCCGGCGGAGCGGCCAGGGCCGGCTTGGCGTCCGGGGGCGGTGCGGATGCGGGCGCCATCACCGTGCGACCGTTGCAGGCGCAAAGCGACAACCCGGCGGCGAGGCTGGCGGCGGCGAGCAGGTGCCGAAGGGGGCCGGGCCTGGGATGGGTCATGAAGCGGTCCTCAAGAATCAAGCCGAAGCCTCTAGCACGGGCACCAGACCACCGAAATCGGCGGCAGCCGCATGACGTGTCAGGACGGAGCGGGATCCGGCATGGCGTCCAGCGCATCCTCCAGGCTGACGCTGAACTGCCCCGGCTTCAACGGCCTGGGCTGGTCGGGCGACGGAGCCCAGCCGGTCATCATGGCCAGGCGCAGGGTCATGACGATGCGCCCGTCCGCCTCGACCGGAAGGCGGGCCAGGGCGGCTGCGAACAGGGCGCGCGCGGGCGGCCTGCGGTTGCGCAGGCGGACGGCGTTGGTTTCGCCGGCGGCGCGCAGGTCGCGCAGCAGGGCGAGCGGATCGCCGTAGCTGAGAACGATCTCGTCGGCATCCACCACGGGCAGCGCGAAGCCGGCACGCTGCAGCAGCGAGGCGCAATCCCTCAGCTCGGGAAACGGCGACACGCGCGGGGAGGCGCCGCCGGTGAGGGCCGCTTCGGCTTCGAGCAGGGCGCCGCGCAAGGGGGCGAGGCTCGGCAGGATCGGCAGCGACGCCAGCAGCAGCCCGTCCGGTTGAAGCGCCGTCCGCAGCTGGATCAGCGCGCCGGGAAGGTCGTTGATCCAGTGCAGGGACAGGTTGGCGACCACCAGGTCGAAGCTGCCCGGCGCGAACGGGAGCCATTCCTCGTCGGCGGCCACGGCCAGGCCGGCCTGGGTGCCGGCCATGGCGGCGGACAGGTCGCACGACACCGTGTCGATCCCGCGCGCGCGCAGGCGAGGTGCCACCGACCCGCGGCCGCCGACGTCCAGGGCACGGGTGAAGGATCGGGTGATGTCGTCCAGCCGGTCCAGCAGGCGGTCGGCGGCGTCGAACAGGATGTCTGACACGGAAGCCACCGTGCCGGCCGCCCGGTCGCGATGCAGGCGCACCGCCTGGCGGTCGAAGATGAGGCTGTCGTCCATGCGGTGTTCGCTTTCCCGGGCGCCAAGGCATGTGAGGCGCAGGCGGACTGATGCCAACCCTTGCAGCCGCATCCGGAGCCGTGGATGATCGTTCCGCGCCTGTATCGGTTCGGCGGCGCGGAGGATGGGACATGTCGGTGCTGATGCGACCGGTCCGGATCGGTCTCGGAGCCGGTCGCAGCGTGCTCGACTTGGTGCTGCCACCGCATTGTCCCGCCTGCGAAACGATCGTGGATGCGCCGGGCCAGCTCTGCACCGCCTGCTTCCGGCGCGCGTCGCTGATCGTGCCGCCCTGCTGCGTGCGCTGCGGCATCGGCTTCGCCAGCCCTGGCAACGCGGGAACCGCCCTGAGCTGCCCGTCCTGCCTCGACGCCCCGCCGCCCTGGCGGTTCGGACGCGCGGCCTTCGCCTATGACGAGTTCTCGCGGCTGCTGGTCCTGCCCCTCAAGTATGGCGACCGAACGGAGAACGCGGTCGTGCTCGGGCGCCACATGGCACGCGCCGGCCAGTCGCTTCTGGAGGAGTGCGACCGGCTGGTGCCGGTCCCGCTGCACAAGCGGCGGCTGTTCTCCCGACGCTACAACCAGGCGGCGCTGCTGGCGCAGGCGGTCGGCCGGCTGTCCGGCAGGGCGGTCATGGTGGATGCGCTGGCGCGGGTGCGTCAGACCGCGCCGCTGGTGGGGCAGTCGCCGAGCGAGCGCCGTCGTTCCGTCGCGAACGCGATCCGGGTCCGGCCGGAGCGGATGGTGGCGCTGCGTGGCCTGCGCGTGGTCCTGGTCGATGACGTGCTGACGACGGGAGCGACGCTGGGAGCGTGCGCGGAAGCGCTGCTGGAGGCCGGCGTGGCCTCGGTCGACGTGCTGGCGGCAGCGCGCACCGCGCGCGACGAGCCCGGCGAGGACCGGCAGGAACAGCCGGAATGAGCCGGCCGGCGCAGCCTCTTGTCGGCACGGCGTCCACGCACGACTTGTTTCCCGAAGTCCGGACTGGCCGGACGCCTCGGCTGGATGGAGCGGATGGCTGCGATCGAGATCTACACGCAACCAGGGTGTCCCTACTGCACGCGGGCCCTGTCGCTTCTGTCCAGCAAGGGTACCGCGTTCCGGGAGATCGACGCGCCGCATGGAACGCCGGAGCGGGTCCAGGCCCGCGAACGCTCCGGTGGCCGCACCACCGTGCCGCAGATCTTCATCGGCGCCCGCCACGTCGGCGGCTGCGACGACCTGATGGCGTTGAACCGCACCGGCGAGCTCGACGTCCTGTTGCGGGCGGCCTGAGCCTGGCCAGTCACCGGGTGGCGCCGGTCAGCCGATGATCCATTACCAGTTGCGCTGCGCGGACGGCCACGAGTTCGAAGGCTGGTTCAAGGGGAGCGACTCGTTCGAGACGCAGGCCAGGCATGGCCTGCTGAGCTGTCCGCGTTGCGGCACGACCGAGGTCAATCGCGGTCTCATGGCGCCAGCCGTGCGAACCCGTCCCGTGCGTCCGGCCGAGAAGGCAAGGGCGCCCAAGGAAGCGTCGGCGGTGGCGCTGCCGGACGAGATGCGGGCGGCGCTGCAGCGGATCCGGGCCGAGGTGGAACGCAACTGCGAGGACATGGGCGATGGCTTCGCGGACGAGGCGATCCGGATCAGCCGTGGCGAGGCGGAAGAGCGCGGCATCTACGGCAACGCCAGCGAAGAGGATCGTGGAGCGCTGGCGGACGAAGGGATCGCGGTGGTGCAGATCCCCTGGCTGAAGCCTGCCGAAAGCTGAGCATGCGCAGGCTGGTCCTGATCGCGCTTCTGCTGATCGCCCCGCTCCAGGCATCCGCCGATCCGGCATCAAGCGTGCTCGGCCTCTGGATGACCCCGGGGCGGGATGGCGTGTTCCAGATTGGCCATTGCGGCGTGACGCTGTGCGGCTGGCTGGTGGGCATGCGCTACCACGGGTCGATGCCGCTCGACGTGTATCACCGGCCGCAATGCGGGCTGATGCTGCTCAGGAGCTTCCGCCCGGCCGACGAGCAGGAACGCTGGCACGGTTCCATCCTGGATCCCGACAGCGGCCACAGCTACCAGGCAAGCATCTGGTCCCCGTCGCCGGACGTGCTGAAGCTGCGCGGCTACCTGCTGCTGCCGATCCTGGGCCAGACCCAGGAGTGGCATCGCTACCAGGGCGCGATCGGACCGGCCTGCAAGCTGCCGCAGTGACCGTGCGTCAAGCAGCCGACAGGGCGACGATGTAGTTCACGCCGAGGTCGCGGGACACGCGCCAGCGCTCCGGTCCGGGAAGTGCCGGCACCATGCCGGCGATGTCGACGATCCGCAGGCCGGCACCCGTCGCGTGGCGCGTGAGCTCGCCCGGCGTGACGAAGCGGCGCCAATCGTGGGTGCCGGCCGGCAGAAGCCGCAGCACGTATTCCGCGCCGATCTTTGCGGTCGCGAGCGAGCGCAGGGTGCGGTTCAGGGTCGACAGCACGACCAGGCCGCCGGGCTGCAGCAGCCCGGCCAGCAGCACCAGGAACGCCGCCGGGTCGGGCACGTGCTCGATCACCTCCAGGGCGATGACGGCGTCGAAGCGCAGGCCGTCATCGCGCAACGCTTCGGCGCTTCCGGTCCGGTAGGCCAGGGAACCCGGGCCGGCCGACACGGCGTGGGCCCGCGCGGCCTGGATCGCCGGTTCCGACGCGTCCACGCCCAGAACGTCATGGCCAAGGCCTGCCAGCGCCTCGCTGGCGAGCCCGGCGCCGCAGCCCAGGTCGAGCAGGCGCAGCTTCCCGAACGCGTCCTGCGCCCGGAGCGGGGCCAGGTGGCGCTGGATCCAGCGGATCCGGAGCGGGTTCATCTGGTGCAGCGGCCGCATCGGGCCGTCCGGATCCCACCATTGCTCGGCCAGGCGGCTGAAGCGGGTGATCTCGGCGGGCGAAATCGACCCTGGCTGCTCAAGGGGCCGGACAGGCGTTGGCGCTTGCATGTTGCTGCCTTTGCACGGGAAAGCTATGTGACCCCGCCGCCGTGTCGCTGCAATGCGGCATGACGTCGCCGCCGCCGGCTTTCAAGCGTCCTGGCTGGCGTCGCGCGCTTTCCGGAGAGTTCGACCGCGTCATGGCTCGCATCGTGATGAAGTTCGGCGGCACCTCGGTGGCCGATCTCGACCGGATCCGGTCGGTGGCAGCGCGGATCAAGCGGCAGGTGGAGGCGGGCGACGAGGTGGCGGTGGTGGTGTCGGCCATGTCCGGGGTCACCAACCAGCTGGTCGGCTACTGCCAGTCGCTGTCGCCGCTGCACGACGCACGCGAGTACGATGCCGTGGTCGCCACCGGCGAGCAGGTGACCAGCGGCCTTCTGGCGATCGCGTTGCAGACCGCGGGGGTGGACGCCCGCTCCTGGTCCGGCTGGCAGGTGGCGCTTCGCACCGACGGGGCGCACGGCAAGGCGCGCATCCAGGCGATCGAGGGCGAGCGGCTGATCGCGCGGATGCAGGCGGGCCAGGTGCCGGTGGTCGCGGGCTTCCAGGGCATCGGCCCGGACAACCGGATCACCACGCTGGGACGCGGCGGCTCGGACACCTCGGCGGTGGCACTGGCGGCGGCGCTGAAAGCTGATCGCTGCGACATCTACACGGACGTGGATGGTGTATACACCACCGACCCGCGCATCGTGCCCCGGGCGCGCCGGCTGCCCAAGATCGCCTACGAGGAGATGCTGGAGCTGGCATCGGTGGGCGCCAAGGTGCTGCAAACGCGCTCGGTCGAGCTGGCGATGAAGGAGCGGGTGCGGGTGCAGGTGTTGTCGAGCTTCACGGACGGCCCGGTGCCGGTCGAGGGGTCGGACGGCGTACTGCCCGGCACGATGGTGGTGGACGAGGACGAGATCGTGGAAAAGGAAATAGTCGCCGGCATCGCGTATTCCCGCGACGACGCGAAGGTCACGGTGCGCAAGGTTCCCGACCGGCCCGGGGTGGCGGCGGCCGTGTTCGGCCCCCTGGCAGAGGCGCACGTGAACGTGGACATGATCGTGCAGAGCACCGGCACCGACGGCACCACCGACATGACCTTCACCGTCGGCAAGGCGGAGTTGCCCCACGCCATCGCCGTCCTGGAAGCGGCGCGTGGCGACATACAGTATGGTGAGATGCTGACCGATCCGGACGTGGCCAAGATCAGCGTGGTGGGGGTGGGCATGCGCAGCCATGCCGGGGTGGCCAGTACCATGTTCCGCACCCTGTCGGACCGGTCGATCAACATTCAGGTGATCTCCACCAGTGAGATCAAGGTGAGCGTGCTGATCGCATCGGACTACACCGAGCTCGCGGTCCGGGCTTTGCACAGCGCGTATGGCCTCGATGTCGGCTGACCTGATGGCGGACGGGCAGGCGGCGGTCGCGCCGAAACCCGGGCCCGCGTGGCAGGCGGCGCGCCGGCAGCTGGACCGGCTGTGGGAACGAGGCACCGCCTTTCTCGGCAGCGAGCTGGCGATCCTGGGCGGGGCGATGAGCTGGGTCAGCGAGCGCCACCTGGTGTCGGCCATCTCCAACAACGGCGGGTTCGGGGTGATCGCCTGCGGTGCGATGGGCCCGGACCTGCTGGAACGTGAGATCGCGGCAACGCAGGCGCTGACCGCCAAACCGTTCGGCGTCAACCTGATAACCATGCACCCTCAGCTCGACGACCTGATCCGTATCTGCGTCGCGGCCGGGGTCGGGCACGTGGTGCTGGCAGGCGGGGTGCCGTCCGCGTCGGCGATGCGGGCGATCAAGGATGGCGGCGCCAAGGTGATCGGCTTTGCGCCCGCGCTGGTGATGGGGCGCCGGCTGGTGAAGCTGGGCGCCGACGCGCTGGTGATCGAGGGCTCCGAGGCCGGCGGCCATATCGGGCCGGTATCGCTGACGGTGCTGGCGCAGGAGGTGCTGCCGCATGTCCGTACGGTGCCGGTCTTCGTCGCCGGCGGCCTGGGCCGAGGCGAGGCGATCCTGGGCCTGCTGGAGATGGGAGCGGCCGGGGCGCAGCTCGGCACCCGATTCGCCGCCTCGGGCGAGAGCGTGGCGCATGACCGTTTCAAGCAGGCCTTCGTGCGCGCCTCCGCCCGCGACGCGCTGCCCTCGGTGCAGCTGGACGAGCGGTTCCCGGTGATCCCGGTGCGCGGGCTGGTCAACGACGGCACGAGGCGCTTCCTCGTGCACCAGGCGGAAACGCTGCGCCGGTTCCAGTCCGGCGAGCTGACCCGGGACGCAGCGCAGCTGGACATCGAGCACTTCTGGGCGGGATCGCTCCGACGCGCCGTGGTCGACGGCGACATCGAGGGCGGCTCGGTGATGGCCGGACAATCCGTCGGCATGGTGACAAGGGTGCAGCCGGTGCGGGAAATCCTGGACGAGCTGGTCGACCAGGCGGTGCAGGCCCTGCTGCTGCGCGATCCACGGGCTTCCTGAACCGGCCATGCACCCCCGGCTTCCCCAGATCTCGCTGATTGAGGCGTCATGAGCACGAGCGAGCAGGCCGGTCAGGCGCGGTCGCCAGAGGCCGATACCAGCAGGCTGCCGGTTGGCCAGGCGCTTCGGGCGCAGCGCGAGCAGCTGGGTTGGTCCCTGCCCGACGTCGCGGCCTGGCTGCGTATCAGGCTGTCCTACCTGGAAGCGCTGGAAAGCGGGCAGGTGGGCAAGCTGCCGGGAAGCGCCTACGCGCTGGGCTTCCTGCGCGCCTATGCCGGCGCCCTCGGACTCGATCCGGAGGACATGTCGCGTCGCTTCCGCGGCGAAACCAAGGACGTGAACCGCAAGCCCGAGCTGTCGTTTCCCGCTCCCGTGCCGGAGCGCGGCGTGCCGGCAGGCGCGATCGTGCTGCTGGGCGTGCTGGTGGTGGCAGGCGCCTATATCGGCTGGTACGAGTTCACCGGGCACGAGCGCAGGCAGGTCCACACGGTGCCCCCGGTGCCGCAGGCGCTGCTGCCCTACGCCGACACGCCGGCGGCCCCTTCGCCCCAGGTCGCGACGGTGATGCCGGGCTCTGGACAAACGCCGTTTCCACCACCCGCGGCACCGGCCGTCGTGCCGCGCCCCGCAGCACCGGCAACCGCGCCGTCAGGATCCACGGCACCGGTTGCGGTTCCAGCGCCAACCTCGGTGCCCGACGCCGCGCCGCCGCCCCAGCCGGTGACGCCGGTTCCCGTTCCGGCCAGCGCGGCGCCTTCCATGCCGACGTCGGCCGCGCCGGCAATTCCCGCTTCACCGGGCGTCGCGTCACCCGGCACCACGCCGGTCGCGCCCGCGGCGGTGACGCCGTCTGCCGTCCCCGGCCAGATCACGCTGAAGGCGGTGGCGGCCAGCTGGGTGCAGGTGCGACAGGTCGGCGGCAAGGTGATCTACGACCACGTGCTGCAGCCGGGCGAGACCTGGACGGTGCCGCCCGACGCTGGCGCGGTGACGCTGACCACCGGCAACGCGGGCGGCCTGACGCTTGCCGTCGACGGCATCGTCACCCCGCCGCTGGGGCGTGTCGGCGGCATCAGGCGTGCGGTTCCCCTGAGCGCGCAGGCGATCCATGACGGCTCGATCGCGACGGCAGCCGCACCGGACCCCGTTGCCGCGCATCCGCTTCGGCCGGCCCACGCGGCCGCGCCGGCGGCCAGGGCGCCCGTCCATGCCGACGATTCGGCCGACGACCTGAACGCCAGGCAGCTGAAAGCCACGACGCCGCACTAGTTGGCGCGACCGTCGGGGCGGCTGTCACGGCCGTGGACCTGTTCAACCGGACCGGTTCCTGGCAGGAAGCGCACACGCGCGCCGTTGCGGTCGCCTCGTGCGGTATCCGGACGCGGACCGCCATCACGCGGGCCTGGCGGATCGGCGCACGAGGGAGCAGATCGCGATGAGCTATCGTCCGTACCAGCAGATCGAACGCCGCAAGTCCCGCCAGATCAGCGTCGGCCGGGTGAAGGTAGGCGGCGACGCGCCGATCACGGTGCAGACCATGACCAACA
This sequence comes from uncultured Acetobacteraceae bacterium, assembly GCA_964242425.1. GTDB lineage: Bacteria > Pseudomonadota > Alphaproteobacteria > Acetobacterales > Acetobacteraceae > Lichenicola. The sequence continues at coordinate 15,775 of CAXTCK010000056.1, forward strand.
CGCTCACCAGCGACGCCCAGGCGACCATCGCGCAGATCCGGCTGTCGGAGATCGCCGGCGTGGACATCGTGCGTGTGTCCTGCCCGGACGAGGAAAGCACCGCAGCACTCGCGGAGATCGTGCGCGAGGTGAACGTGCCGATCGTGGCCGACATCCATTTCCACTACAAGCGCGCCATCGAGGCGGCCCGGGCGGGCGCTGCCTGCCTGCGTATCAACCCCGGCAACATCGGCTCGCCCGAACGGGTGCGCGAGGTGGTGAACGCGGCCCGCGAGCACGGCTGCTCGATCCGCATCGGCGTCAACGCCGGCTCCCTGGAGCGGCACCTGCTGGAAAAGTACGGCGAGCCCAACCCCGACGCGCTGGTCGAGAGCGCGCTGGAACATGCCAAGATCCTGCAGGACCTCGACTTCCACGAGTTCAAGATCAGCGTGAAGGCGTCCGACGTGTTCCTGGCCATCGCCGCCTACCAGCAGCTGGCGGACGCCTGCGACCATCCCCTGCACATCGGCATCACCGAGGCAGGAGGAAAGCGCGCCGGCACCGTCAAGAGCGCGATCGGGCTCGGCAACCTCCTCTGGGCGGGCATCGGCGACACCATGCGCGTGTCGCTGTCGGCGGAGCCTGAGGAGGAGGTCCATGTCGGCTGGGACATCCTGAAGTCGATGGGCATCCGCCATCGCGGCGTGAAGATCATCTCCTGCCCGTCCTGCGCGCGTCAGGGGTTCAACGTGATCCAGACGGTGGCAACCCTGGAGGAGCGGCTGGCCCACATCGAGACGCCGCTGACCTTGTCCATCATCGGCTGCGTGGTGAACGGGCCGGGCGAGGCGCTGATGACCGACATCGGCGTCACCGGCGGCGGCTCGGGGCGGCACATGGTGTACTCGGCCGGCAAGCAGGACCACACCATGCCGGCGGACACCATGGTCGAGCACATCGTCGAGCTGGTGACGGCGAAGGCGGAAGTGCTCCAGGCCGAGCTGGACGCCGCCCGGGCGCGGGAAGCGGCGGAAGCCTCGCGCCTCCCGGCCGTCCAGGCTGCCGAATAGCGCCGGGACCGGCCCATCGTGGATGCCCTGCAGCCGGTCCGCGGCACGCGCGACCTTCTCGGCGAGGACCAGCGTCGCCACGCCCATGTGGTCGGAACCGCACGTCGCATCGCCGGAACCTACGGGTTCGACGAGTGGAGCACCCCGATCTTCGAGGACACGCGCGTGTTCCAGCGCAGCCTCGGCGAAACCTCCGACGTGGTGTCCAAGGAGATGTACAGCTTCACCGACCGCGGCGGTGACTCCGTCACGCTTCGGCCGGAAGGAACGGCCGGCGTGTGCCGGGCGCTGGTCAGCAACGGGCTGACCCAGTCGCTGCCGCAGAAGGTGTTCTATGCCGG
>CAXTCK010000057.1:0-17034 GCA_964242425.1 uncultured Acetobacteraceae bacterium
CTATTGGACGCTGTTTACCCCCGGAATCTGGAAACTTTTGCACGCTGTTTCACAGCCCTGAGCCTAGAGTCCGAGAATCGTCATGTAGTTTTTATCACCTTTCCTGACGAAGGCGTCGACTTAAAGCACCAACCTCGTCTATCAACAGCGAGACGATCATGTCACGTCGCTCCGGAGTCATTCGCGCGGTAATCGCGGCAACGCTCAGCGCGGCAACAGGCATCTTCTCAGCATCGAGCACTGCTACACCGACTGCACTCATTCCGGAAATGACTCTCTCGTCATTGAAGGAGTAGCCTTGAGATATCGTTTCATTCACTTGCCTGCGCAGCAATTCAAGTGTGAGGCGAGGATAGTCAACCAGAAGAGGTTCAGTTTTTATCAGTAACTCGTCTATCTCGTCTCGCCGGTAGGCCGACAGCAGGGCAAGGCTACCTGAACCGACCCCGAGCGGCCGCCGCGAACCGATGTCCAGGGTCAGCGTCCTGATTGGAAAGCTTCCCTCCTGCCGGTCGACGCACACGGACTCCACGCCGGACCGGACGGACAGGAACACAGTATCGCCAGTCTCTTGGCAGATGCGGCTCAAGGACTGTTGAGCAACGGATCGGATGCTTTGGCGCGATCGTCCCACCCAACCGATAATCTCGGCCTCCCGACCAATCTCGTAGGTGCCGGTTCGGTCAGCCTCGCGCAGGAAGCCGTTGGCCACCAGCGCCGACAGGATCCGGTGCACTGTCGTCTTGTTTAGCTCGAACTGGGTAGTGACGTCGCGCAGTCGTACGCCCTCGCTGCGTGATGCGGCAAATTTCAGGATGCGCAAGGCCCTTCCGATGCTTTGCGTCCCCTCGACACCGTCCTCGGCCGAACCGGCATTCAATGAGTTGCTATTCGACATGAATCCTCCGGGACCCGATGCACGGTTGCGTCCACCGGAACCTCCGCATGATTGAAGCAACATAAGTTTAGACCGTTAATTCACAGTGTGGAACATGAAAACGCCGCTCTCAGATCAGTCGCAAAACCGTGATTGAACATGTAGTTCATTTACGCACTTCATAAGACTACATGTTCTTCTGAGGAACGAAAGCTTTCGGAGCGGGATACCGTGAACGATCTCCAAGAACAAATTTCACATTATGAAACACTGGATGTTTTGGTGGAATACTCGATCACCACGGCAGACACGATCACCAAGCTGAAGGCGCTGCACAAAGATCAAGTCGTCGTGTCCGGATCCCATGGCGGGGTCTATGCCGGCTGGTGTGCCGCCAAGGGCGGCGTCCGTGCGGTGATCCTGAACGACGCCGGCATCGGAAAGGATCATGCAGGAATCGGTTCGCTCTCGTTTCTTGACCAGATCGGGCTCGCCGCGGCGACGGCAGGTTCTGAGTCCTGCCGCATCGCCGATGCGGACGACATGCTCGCAGGCGGAGTCATTAGCCACGTCAACCGAATGGCGGCGGTTTTCGGCTGTGCCCCGGGTCAGAGCGTTCGCGAGTGCGCCGCCCGGCTGCAGGCTGCCCAGCCGACGAGTCAGCCTGTCCCTGCCATTCAGGAAGCTCGTTTCGTCATAAACGAGAGGCCCGGATATCCGGTCGTCGTCGGCATCGACTCGGCGTCGCTGTTCCGGCCGGAGGATGCGGGGCGGATCGTCGTTACCGCATCGCATGGTGGCCTCGTCGGCGGAAAGGCGGACACAACGGTTCCCCCAGGCGTGCTCGCGGCGTTCTTCAACGATGCTGGCGGCTGCAAGGGCGGCTCCGGCTATGCACGCTTGTCGTCGCTGGACGACCGCGGCGTGGCCGGTGGAACCGTGGCCGCGTCGAGTGCCAGGATCGGCGACGCGCGATCATCCTACGAGGACGGCGTGCTGTCCCACGTGAATCAGACCGCCGCGCGCCTCGGCGGGCGCGTCGGCATGTCGCTTCGCATGTTCGTGGACCACCTCGCCGACGTGATGGAGCGGAGATGATGACGACGCGTCGCGTGGCCGTCGTGACGGGCGGCGGGAGCGGGATCGGGGCCGCGATCTGTCAACGACTGGCGGCCGACGGATTGGCCGTCGTGGTCGGCGACCGCGACGCCGGCAACGCCGAGCGGATCGCGGCCGGAATCGCAGCCCAGGGACACGACGCCATGGCGGTCGTCATGGAGGTGACCAAGCCGCAAAGCGTGGACGGCGCCGTGCAACAGGCGGTGGAGCGGTACGGGGCGCTCGACGTCATGGTCGCCTGCGCCGGCATCGGCATACAGAAGCCGTTCCTCGAGACCAGCCTCGACGAGTGGAACGCGATCATCGACGTGAACCTGACCGGCGTGTTCCTGTGCGGAAAGGCGGCGGCCACGGTCATGGCGCCCCAAGGGTCGGGCCGGATCATCAACATAGCCTCCGTGGCCGGCATGCGCGGCATTCCCGGACGGTCGGCCTACGGTGCCTCCAAGGGCGGCGTGATCAGCCTGACGGAGGTCATGGCGGTGGAGCTCGGGCCCCTGGGGATCACGGTGAACACCATAGCACCCGGGCCGATCGACACCCCGCTGACCGAGCGCATGCACACGGCCGAGACCCGCCGCGCCTACACCGCGGGGATGTCGCTACGCCGCTACGGCACGCTGGCGGAGGTCGCCGGTGCGGCCGCGTTCCTCGCCTCCGAGGACGCCGCCTTCGTGACCGGCCACACGCTGCCGGTCGACGGCGGCATGGCGACCGCCGGCCCGTCGTTCCAACTGTGATGCCTGGCGGACCCGGCGACGCCACCCACGAGATGATGAAGATCCTGCCATGAACACCGAACCGATACCCGCTCCGTCCACGGTCGATCCCGACCGGCTGCTGGCCCAGGTGCAGGCCATGTGGCGGATACGCAGCTTCGAGGAGCAGGCCCTGGTCGGCCTGGAGGAGAAGATCGTTCTCGGCGCGATCCACCCGTCCATCGGGCAGGAAGCGATCGCCGTCGGCGTCTGTGCCCATCTTCGGCGTGACGACGTGCTGTTGTCGACCCATCGCGGCCACGGGCACACCCTGGCGAAGGGCGCCGAGCCGCTGCCGATGATGCGCGAGTTGTTCGGCCGCGAGGGTGGCAACTGCGGCGGCAAGGGCGGGTCGATGCACATCGCCGATTTCGGCGTGGGCATGCTCGGCGCCAACGGCGTGGTCGCCGCGAACATCGTCATCGCCGCCGGAGCGGCCCATGCCATCAAGCTGAAGGGCGAGGACAAGGTCGTGTGCGTCCTGTTCGGCGACGGCGCGATCAACCGCGGGCCGTTTCTCGAGGGGCTGAACTGGGCCCAGGTGTTCGGGCTGCCGGTGCTGTTCGTCTGCGAGGACAACGGTTTCGCCGCCACCACCCGAACCAGGACGCTGACCGGCGGCGACGGTCCGTCGGCGCGCGCGCGGAGCATCGGCGTGCAGGCGGAGGAGATCGACGGCAACGACGTGGTCGTCGTGGATGCGGCGGCGCGTGAGCTCGTGGCGGCGATCAGGGCAGGCGGCGGTCCACGCTTCCTCCATGCGCACACCTACAGGCTCACCGGGCATACCGGGTCCGATCCGGCGACCTACCGCCCGAAGAGCGAGGTGGAGGAGCGCTGGCTGTCGGACCCGATCGTCCGCGCCACGGCACAACTCCGTTCGCACGCCGACGCGGTGGACGCGATCCGCGACGCGGCGCGCGTGGAAATGCGCGAGGCCTACGATACGGCCAAGGCGACCGGCTTCCCGGAAGCGGCGTTGGCCTTCGCCGACGTGCAGGATGTCGGCGATCCAAGGCAGGAGGCGTTCTGATGGGCACCATGACCTGCCTTGAGGCGTCGCGTGCGGCGCTCGCGGAGGAGATGCGTCGCGACGCGACGGTCTGGACCGTGGGCGAGGACATCGGGCGCGGCGGCGTGTTCGGCCAGTATAAGGGACTGGTGGAGGAGTTCGGAAGCGAGCGCGTCGCCGACGCGCCGATCTCGGAGGCGTGCATCATGGGTGCCGCGGTCGGCGCCGCCATGATGGGCACCCGGCCGGTGGTGGAGATGCGGTTCTCGGACTTCGCGCTCTGCGGCATGGACGAGCTGGTCAACCAGGCGGCGAAGGCCCGCTACATGTTCGGCGGCCAAGCCCGCGTGCCGCTGGTCGTGCGCGAGCCGATCGGGCTGTGGCGCTCCTCCGCGGCACAGCATTCGCAGTCGCTCGAGGCGTGGTACGCGCACGTGCCAGGCCTGGTTGTTGCCTGTCCGGCCACGCCGGCCTGCGTGAAGGGCCTGCTGAAGAGCGCGATACGCTGCGACGACCCGGTGGTGTTCATGGAGCACAAGGGCCTGTGGCCGTTCGAGGGCGAGGTGCCGGACGACGCCGACACCACGATCCCGTTCGGCAAGGCGCGTCACGTCCGTCAGGGTCGGCACCTGACCATGGTGTCGTGGTCGGCGCAGGTGCATGCCTGCGAGGCGGCGGCGCGCACGCTCGCCGACTCGGGCATCGAGGTCGACCTGCTCGACCTTCGCACCCTCTGGCCCTGGGACAAGACGGCGGTGCTGGACAGCGTGAACCGGACCGGACGCCTGCTGGTGGCGCAGGAGGCGGTGTCGGTCGCGGGGTTCGGCGCCGAGATCGTCGCCACAGTCGCGAGCCGGCTCCACGCGCGGCTCGAGGCCGCGCCGGTCCGGCTGGGCGCGCCGCGCATCCCGGTGTCGTATGCGCCGCCGCTCGAGGACGAGGTCCGCGTCACCCCGGCGGCGATCGTGTCGGCCGCGCGGGCGATGCTGCGGCCATGATCGCCGCCTGCGGCCTGCCGTCGACATCCACTCTCCGTCACTGACCAGCGAGAACGAAGCATGCAGTCGAACGAGATGGGCAACGGGATGACCGGCGGCGAGGCGATCGCCCGGATGATCGCCGCCTTCAACGGCGGACCGATGTTCGGGATGGGCGGCTTCCAGCTGCTGCCGTTCTACGACGCGGCGCGGCGCCTCGGCCTGCCGCACCACCTGATCAACGACGAGCGCTCGGCGGTGTTCATCGCCGATGCCTACGCCAAGGTCACCGGCCGCGTGGGTCTCGCCGACGCGACGCTCGGTCCGGGTGCCACCAACCTGGTGACCGGGCTGGTCGAGGCGCTGAACGCCGGCACGCCGATGGTCGTGCTGGTCGGTGACACGCACCGTCTGCATGCCTGGAAGAACATGACCCAGGAGTCCCGGCAGACCGAAATCCTGCGCCCGGCGGTCAAGGAGCTGATCCGGATCGAGATGATCGAGCGCATTCCCGAGCTGGTCCGCCGCGCCTTCCTGGTCGCGACGTCCGGCCGGCCCGGCCCGGTGGTGCTCGACGTGCCGGAGGACATCTGCCACGCCACCTACGGGTTCGCCGAGGCGGACTTCCATGCCGATGCCACCTATCAGGCGGCGCCGGCGATCCGCTGCCGGGCCCCCCGGGACGCGCTGTCGGCGGCGGCGGCCCGGCTTTCCAAGGCCGAGCGGCCGATCATCCTGGCTGGCGGCGGCGTGCATCTCAGCGGCGCGTGGGACGCGCTGACCCGGTTCGCGCGACAGATGCAGATCCCGGTCGCCCACACCATGACCGGCAAGGGCGCCGTGCCGTGCAGCGAGGTGCTGAGCGCCGGGCTGTTCGGCCGCTACGACCGGATCGCCAACCAGCTGATCGAGGAGTCCGACCTGGTCCTGGGGCTCGGGTGCAAGCTCGGCGAGATCGCGACCAAGCGCTACAGCGTACCACCCGCCGGCAAGCCGCTGATCCACATGGACGTCGTCGCCGAGGAGTTCGGCCGCACCGTCCAGCCGGACATCGCCCTGTGGAGCGACGTGCGCAGCGGCATCGAGGACCTGCACGAGATGCTGGACGCCCACCCGGTGCCGGCGTCACGGTCACGCTACGTCGAGGAGGTCGGGCGCAGGATGGCGGCTTGGCGCGAGTCGGCGCGGGAGCGTTACACCTCCGAGGAGATCCCGATCTCCATGGGCCGACTGATGGGGGAGCTGAACCAGCTCATGCCTGCGGACGGGATCCTGATCGCCGACGGCGGCTTCGCGGCGCACTGGGCCGGCCTGCTCTACGACACCAAACAGGCCGGACGCGGCTTCGTGCCTGACCGCGGCTTTGCCTCGATCGGCTACGGCCTGCCCGGCGCGATGGGGGCGGCGATCGCGGCGCCGGGACGGCAGGTGGTCGGCCTGACCGGCGACGGCGGCTTCAACATGATGCTGGGCGAGCTGGAAACCGCACGCCGACTGGATCTGTCCTTCACGATCATCGTGGTGAACAACGCAGCCTCTGGCTACGTGAAGGCGCTGCAGCACCTGATGTACGGTGCGGGGTCGTACCACGCCTCGGACTTGGCGGAGACGAACTACGCCGAGGTCGCGACCGCTTTCGGCTGCACCGGCCTGCGGGTCGAGACACCGGACCAGGTCGCCTCGGCGCTGCGGCAGGCTTTCGGCACGCGCGGCCCGGTGGTCATCGACGCCGTGGTGACCCGCGACCCGGCGAAGATGCTGCCGGCCGCCGACAGCCGCGCGGTGCAGGTCAAGAAGGGAGACCGCGTTGCCTGATCCTTCCGAACCGTCGCGTCTCGGCCCGGACACCGTCGCCCTGGTGACCGGCGCGAGCAGCGGCATCGGGCAGGCGATCGCCACCGGCCTCGCCGCGCGCGGCTGCCGCGTGATCCTGGCCGCGCGTCGGCTGGATCGGATCACAGCGATCGCCGGGGCGATCGGCGCCAGCGCCCTCGCCTGGCCGATCGACCTCTGCCGCGCCGATGAGATCGACCGGCTGCCGGCGGCCCTGCCGGAGGGGTTCCGCCGGATCGACGTGCTGGTCAACAACGCCGGGAGCGACGTCGGCGGCCGGCTGCCCTTCCTCGACAAGCCGGCCGAGGATTGGGACGGGATGATCGACACCAACCTGCGTGCCGTCTTCAGGCTGACCCGGATGGTGCTGCCCGGGATGGTCGAGCGCAAGCGCGGCGACATCGTCAATCTCGGCTCGATCTCCGGAATACGGTCGTTCGCCAACGTGTCGGCGTACGGCGCAACCAAGGCCGCGATCCACATGTTCAGCGAGAACCTGCGCACCGAGCTGGCCGGATCCGGCGTGCGCCTCGTCGAGCTGCTGCCGGGGCCGGTGCGCACCGAGTTCATGGACATCCGCTTCGGCGGAGACCGGGAACGCGTCGAGCGCTACTGGCAGGAGATGAGCGAGGGTGCTCCGCTGGAGGCCGAGGACGTCGCGCGCAGCGTCTTGTTCGCCCTGTCGGAGCCCGCGCACGTCACCCTGTCGCAGATCGTAATGATGCCGTCCAGCCGATGCTGACGGGACAGGTCAGGTAGCGGCCGCAATGATGGATGGGCGAGCGCGGGAACCGCGCCGCCCGGCCCCACGAGGCCGGAGGAGGACACATCATGGTCAACATCGCACGTCGCACCGTGCTCGCCTCGGCGGGCGCCGTCCTGGCGCTGCCGGCCATCGGCGGACGCGCGCGCGCGGCCGAGTTCACCCTCACCTATGGCAACGACGCGAGCGTCGGCCATCCGGTGAACATCCAGGCCCAGGAGGTCGCCCGGCGCATCGAGGCGGATACCGGCGGCCGCGTCGTGATGCGCATCTTTCCCAACAGCCAGCTCGGCAGCGACACCGACATGCTGAGCCAGCTGCGGCTGGGCGGCATCGACATGATGACCGTGTCCGGCCTGATCCTCGCCATCCTGGTGCCTGCAGCATCGGTCAACGGCATCGGCTTCGCGTTTCCGGACTACGAAGCCGTCTGGCAGGCGATGGACGGCGAGCTCGGCGCCCATGTGCGCGGGGAGATCGCCCGGTCCGGCCTGAACGTGATGGACCGCATGTGGGATAACGGGTTCCGCCAGATCACCGCCAGCACCAGGCCGATCAGGACGCGGGAGGACCTGAGCGGCTTCAGGATACGCGTGCCGGTCAGTCCGCTCTGGACCTCCATGTTCAAGGCGCTCGGCGCGGCTCCCACCGGGATCAACTTCGCCGAAACCTATTCGGCGCTGCAGACCCATATTGTCGACGGCCAGGAACAGCCCCTGGTGGTGATCGAGACCTCGAAGATATACGAGGTGCAGCGCTACTGCTCGCTGACCAACCACATGTGGGACGGCTACTGGTGGCTGGTGAACCGCCGGTCGTGGGAGGCGCTGCCTTCCGGGCTGCGCGACGTGGTGGCTTCGCACATCAACGAGGGGGCGCTGCGCGAGCGGACGGAAATCCTGCGGTCCAGCGCGAAGGCGAAGGCGGCGCTGCAGGGCGAGGGACTGCTCTTCAACGCCGTCGACTCGACCGCGTTCGTCGCGGCGCTGCGCGACGCTGGCTTCTACGCCGAATGGCGGCACCGGTATGGCGACCGCGTGTGGTCGCTGCTGGAAGCCGTGTCGGGCCGGCTCGCGTGAGCCTGGCGGATGCGACCACGACGGGCGGAGCGTTCAGGCTCACGCGCGGGCTCGCACGAGCCGAGGCGCTGTTCGGCGGCGCGCTCGACGTGGCGGCGGCAGCGCTGGTCGTGGTCGAGATCGCCGTGCTGCTGGCTGGCGTGTTCGCGCGCTTCGTGCTGCGGGCGCCGCTGTTGTGGGACGACGAGCTCGCCTCCACCCTGTTCCTGTGGCTCGTCATGCTCGGCGCTGCGGTCGCGACCCGCCGCTCCACCCACATGCGGATGCGGGCGCTGACCGGCGCGATCTCGCCGTCGTCGCGCGCGTTCCTTGATGTCGTCGCCATCCTCACCGCCATCGTCTTCCTGCTTGTCCTGGTGGTGCCAGGGATGCGTTACGCCGCCGACCAGGCCGCGATCACCTCGCCGGCGCTCGGGATCGCCGACAGCTGGCGCACCGCGGCGTTGCCGGTCGGCATCGTGCTCATGCTGGCGGTGTCGCTGCTCCGGCTGCGCGGATCGGTCACGCCACCGGTGCTCCTCGGCGCGGTGGCGCTGGTGGCTGCGGTTGCCGCGGCGTCGTGGTTCGCCTCGCCGCTGCTCCGACCGCTCGGCAATCTCAACCTGCTGATCTTCTTCGTCGGCGGCATGACGCTGATGGTGTTCATCGGCATACCGATCGCGTTCTGCTTCGGCCTGAGCACGGTGGCTTTTCTCGGCCTGACCACGCACCTGCCGGTCGCCATCGTGGTCCAGCGCATGGACGGCGGCACGTCGCAGCTGATCCTGCTGGCGGTGCCGCTGTTCGTGTTCCTCGGCGCGCTGCTGGAGATGACCGGCATGGCGGCGTCGATGGTGCGCTTCCTGTCGAGCCTGCTCGGCCATGTCCGGGGAGGGCTCAGCTACGTCCTGATCGGTGCGATGTACCTGGTCAGCGGCGTGTCCGGCTCCAAGGCTGCGGACATGGCGGCGGTGGCGCCGGTGCTGTTCCCGGAGATGCAGCGTCACGGCGCGCGGCCCGGCGATCTGCTGGCCCTGCTGGCCGCGACCGGCGCGCAGACCGAGACGGTGCCGCCCAGCCTGGTGCTGATCGCCATCGGCTCGGTCACCGGCGTGTCGATCAGCGCGCTGTTCACCGGCGGCCTGCTGCCCAGCGCGCTGCTCGCGGTTGTGCTGTGCACGGTGGTCTGGTCACGGCATCGGGGCGACCGCCGGGCCGACGGCGTCCGCGCCGGCCGGCGCGAGGTGGCGCTCGCGTTTGTTGTGGCCCTGCCCGCTCTCGTGCTGCCCTTCCTGGTGCGCTTCGCTGTGATCGAGGGGATTACCACCGCGACCGAGGTCTCGACCATCGGCATCGCCTACTGTCTCCTGGTCGGGCCGCTCCTCTACCGCCGGATCGGCTGGCAGCAGCTGTTCTCGGCCCTGGTCGGGACGGCGGCCCTGTCGGGCGCCATCCTGCTAATCGTCGGCACGGCGACCGCGATGGGCTGGGCGCTGACGAGGTCCGACTTCTCGCGCGAGCTCGCCCTGGCGATGTCGGCCCTGCCGGGCGGAGGCCCCATGTTCATCGCCGTCTCTGTCGCGGCCTTCGCCGTCCTCGGCAGCGTGCTTGAGGGCATTCCCGCCGTCGTGCTGTTCGGGCCGCTGCTGTTTCCCATCGCCCGGCATCTTGGGGTGAACGAGGTTCACTACGCCATCGTGGTGGTGCTCGCGATGGGGCTGGGGTTGTTCGCGCCGCCGTTCGGCATCGGCTACTACGCGGCCTGCGCGGTTTCCAAGGTGGACCCGAACGCCGGCCTGCGGCCGATCTGGGGCTACCTGCTGGCCTTGCTGATCGGGCTTGTCGTGGTGGCGGCCGTCCCATGGCTTTCGATCGGCTTCCTTTAACCCCCGAAGCGCCGTTCGTCGGCGTGGCGCGGCGTCGGCTGGTGTTGGCGTCGCCTCCTGTTCCCTAGGAAGAAGCATCATGACAAAGGTCAAGGTCGCAATCATCGGATCCGGAAACATCGGCACCGACCTCATGATCAAGGTCATGCGGTCGCGCACGCTCGAGATCGGCGCGTTCATCGGCATCGATCCGGAGTCGGACGGGTTGCGTCGCGCCGCACGTTTGGGGATACCGATCTCTACAAAGGGCATCGACGGGCTCGTTGCCATGCCTGGATTCGCCGACATCCGGATCGTGTTCGATGCGACCTCCGCAGGCGCACACCGGCGGCACGATGCTGTGCTTCGATCGCACGGCAAGCAGGTGATCGACCTTACGCCGGCGGCCGTCGGACCCTACGTTGTGCCGTCCGTCAACCTTGAGGATAATCTCGCAGAGCCCAACCTCAACATGGTCACCTGCGGCGGCCAGGCGACGATCCCGATCGTGGCCGCGGTGCGGCGGGCGGCGCCGGTGCGTTATGCCGAGATCGTCGCGGCGATCGCCTCGAAGTCGGCAGGACCGGGGACGCGCGCCAACATCGACGAATTCACCGAGACGACCGCCCGGGCGATCGAGACGGTGGGCGGAGCGGAACGCGGCAAGGCCATCATCATCCTCAACCCCGCTGACCCGCCGCTGATGATGCGCGACACGGTCTACTGCCTTTGCCCGACCGGCGACGAGACGGCGATCGCCCGCTCGGTCGGGGAGACGGTGGAGGTGGTGCAAGGCTACGTGCCCGGCTACCGGCTGAAGCAGCCGGTCCAGTTTGAACGCATCGAGGAGGGCGCGCTGTTCCTGCCCGACACCGGCGAAAGCTTCTCCGGGCTGAAGGTGACCGTGCTGCTGGAGGTCGAAGGCGCCGCGCACTACCTGCCCGCCTATGCCGGCAACCTCGACATCATGACCTCGGCAGCACTTCGAACCGCCGAACGACTGGCGGTTCCAGGCAACCGGGAGCTCGCAGCATGAGTGCCGTACCGCCACGCCTCTACCTCCAGGACGTCACGCTGCGCGACGGCATGCATGCTGTCCGACACCAGTACACGGTGGGGGACGTGCGGCGGATCGCGCAGGCGCTGGACGAGGCGGGAGTCGATGCGATCGAGGTCGCACATGGTGATGGGTTGCAGGGGTCGTCCCTGAACTACGGCTTCGGCGCCGCCACCGACTGGGAGTGGATCGCCGCGGCGGCGGAAGTCGTGCGACGGGCCAGGCTGACGACGCTGCTCATCCCGGGCATCGGTACGCTGCACGACCTGCGGCGCGCCTACGGGCTCGGGATCCGCTCGGTGCGGGTCGCCACCCACTGCACGGAGGCCGACGTCTCGAAGCAGCACATCCAGGAGGCCCGCGCGCTCGGGATGGACGTGTCGGGGTTCCTGATGATGAGCCACATGGCCTCCCCGGAGACCCTGGCGGGGCAGGCAAAGCTGATGGAGGAGTACGGGGCGACCTGTGTCTACGTGACCGACAGCGGTGGACGGCTGACCATGGATGGGGTGGTGGATCGCCTTGCCGCCTATGCCCGCGTGCTCCGGCCCGAGACCGAGCGCGGCATCCATGCTCACCAGAACCTGAGTCTCGCGGTCGCGAACAGCGTCGTCGCGGTGGAAGCCGGCGCGGTCCGGGTGGATGCCAGCCTCACCGGCATCGGCGCCGGTGCCGGCAATACCCCGCTGGAAGCCTTCGTCGCAGTCGCCAACCTGCGCGGCTGGACGCACGGAGCCGACCTGTACGCGTTGATGGACGCAGCGGACGACATCGTCCGACCGCAGCAGGAGCGCCCGGTGCGGGTCGACCGCGAGACGCTGTCGCTGGGCTATGCTGGAGTGTATTCGTCGTTCCTGCGGCACGCGGAACGGGCAGCGGCGGCGCACGATCTCGATACCCGGAGCATCCTCGTGGAGGCGGGTCGACGCGGACTGGTCGGCGGCCAGGAGGACATGATCCTCGACGTGGCACTCGACCTAAAGCAAGGCAGGAGCCTGTCCATATCCGGCGCGCAACGGCAAGCCTTGACCTCCGGAGCATGACGATGACGCCGATGAACATGGACTCTTGAACACCATCCCGGTCCATTCAAGCCAAAGCGGAGAGCCAATCTTGTCCGAGGACGCTTTAACGGCATCGCCGCAGGCGATATCCCACAACCCTGCCACCGGGGACGTCATCGAACGATTTCCATTCCAGGCCAGGACAGAGTTCGAGGCGCTCCTTGGCGAGGCACGAGCCGCGTTCGAACGCTGGCGTGGAATGTCGATCGTCGAACGTGCCGTCATTTATGACCGGTTCAGTGATGCTCTGCTGCTGCAGGAGGATCGTATCGCACCGGTCATCACCGCCGAGATGGGAAAGATCTTGAAGGAGTCGCGGGCCGAAGTGAGAAAATGCGCAGCGACAGCGAAGTGGTTTGCAGAGCATTCAGCCAGCCTGCTCGCTGACGAGCCGGTTGAGGTGGACGGCGACGACCGCGCCTATGTATCCTACCTGCCGATCGGTACAATCCTCGGCGTGATGCCATGGAACTTCCCGATCTGGCAGGCGGTTCGCGCCTGCGTGCCGATCATGCTCTCCGGCAACGGCTTTATCCTGAAGCCGGCACCCAACACGATGCGATGCGCCTATCTGCTGCGTGACGTCTGGGATGCGGCCGGGCTGCCGAAGGGGCTGTTCGCGGTGCTGAACACCGACAATGAGGGCGTCGAGGCGGTGCTGGCCGATCGGCGCGTCGCCGGCGTGACGCTGACCGGGAGCATGCGCGCGGGAAGCGCCGTCGCCGCACAGGCCGGCAAGCTGATCAAGAAGTCGGTGCTCGAACTTGGGGGCGCCGACCCGTTCATCGTGCTGGCCGATGCCGACATCGACGAAGCGGTACGAGCCGCCATACCGGCACGCTTCAGCAACACCGGTCAGGTCTGCCTCAACGCCAAGCGTTTCATTCTGGAGCACCCGATCGTGGAACGGTTCACTGCGCTGTTCCTGGACGGCGTGCGCCGGCTCAAGCTCGGTGATCCCATGAACGAGGAGACAACCCAGGGACCGATCGCACGGTCGGATCTGCGAGATGGCGTGCATGATCAAGTCACCCGCTCGGTCTCGAGCGGAGCCAAGCTCCTGGTCGGCGGCCACAAGTTGGACGGTCCGGGTTATTTCTACGAGCCAACGGTGCTATCCGAGGTCAAGCCGGGCATGGCTGCGTTCGACGAAGAAATCTTTGGTCCGGTAGCCGCCCTGATCGAGGCGCGGGACGTCGAGCATGCAATAGAGCTTGCCAACCGCAGCGACTACGGACTGAGCGGCAACCTATGGACGGTCGATCTCGATCGTGCACGATCAATTGCACGCAGGCTCGAAACCGGGGGAGTCTTCGTCAACAGCTTCAGCGCGTCCAATGCGCGCATCCCGGTAGGCGGCGTGAAGAACAGCGGCTATGGGCGAGAACTCTCGCATTTCGGCGTCCGGGAGTTCACCAACGCGCAGACCGTTTGGATCAAAGGCTGAGCTCGCGCCGGATCGTTTTGCGTCATTGATGTACACATCGTGCGGGTTGTCGCTCCCAATGGTTCGGTCAGCCTGCCCTTGATGCCGTGATGGTCTTGCTCGACGCGGTTGTTCAGGGTGGCGCTGGTCCGGTGTCGGATGGTCTTACCAAGCATGGTGCGGATTGCCCTCGGGTAGGAGCCATGGCCGTTCGTCGTCACCCGGTCCGGCCGGAAGCCCATGGGTGCGCTTCTTCGACCTGCCGTGCTTCATGGCCGCCCTGTTCACTTCCGGACCGGACCGGATGCTGTTCTCCGTGGACCATCCGTTCGCGTCGATGGAGCAGGGGCGGGTGTTCCTTGACACGGTGCCGCTATCGCCCGCCGACCGGGACAAGCTCACGGGTTCTGTCAGCACTCGCGCCTAATTCCCGGATGTTCTTCATAGGAGCTTGCTGGATCAGGCGTTCTGCATGATCCCGAGGACATCTCGGGCGCCTCTCGCGAAGCGGAAGCGGCGGAGGGAGGCGGGGACGACCTGATTGTGACGTCGGCGGGGACGGAGGAGGTCGCGGAGTTCGCCGTGCTCCCTGCAGAAGCGATGGGCCGCGTCGTGGCTCTTGAAGCCGCGTATGCATTGGATCCTGCCCTTGATGCCGCGATGGTCCTGCTCAAGGCGGTTATTGAGGTAGGCGCTGGTGCGATGGCGGACCGCCTTGCCCAGCACGCTGCGGATCGCCCTTGGGTAGGAGCCATGGCCGTCCGTCGTCACCTGGTCCGGCCGGAAGCCCATGACCGCTCGCGCCGAGCGGAAGAACGCCTTGGCGGCCTTCATGTCCCGGTGCTCGCTGAGCATGGCGTCGATCAGGTTCCCGTCCCGGTCGGCCGCCCGGTAGAGGTAGCACCGTCTTGCTGGCTTAAGCTCAGGCCGCTCTGCTTAGCCTCATGGTGAACAGAGCAGATGAGGCTGCCACAGTGGCAGCCACTCAGGCAGCTTCGGTGCAGCGGATCGAGATCGTCAGCGATCGGCGCCGCGCCCATGATCCAGCGTTTCGGGCACGCGTGGTTGCGGATTCGTATGTTCCCGGCACGCGGGTACGAGAACTCGCGGTGCGACATGGGATCTGCGCGAGCCTGGTCTACCGGTGGCGCCGCGAGCGTGCGGCGGCGGCGAGCGCTGGATCGGCTTTACGGCTTGTGAACCGCGCCGAGTATCCCCGAGACCGATTGGTTTGAGTCTCTACGCGGCGATGCGCATGGCCTCAAGGGCGGCGTAGTAGGCGGCTTCGGCTTCGGCGGGTGGGATGCTGCCGATTGGCTCAGGGAGGCGACGGGTGTTGAACCAATCCACCCAGTGCAGGGTGGCGAGCTCGACAGCCTCGACACTGCGCCAGGACTGGCGATGGATCACCTCGGCCTTGAACAAGCCGTTGATGGTTTCGGCAAGCGCGTTGTCATAGCTGTCGCCGACGCTGCCAACGGAGGGCTCGACGCCCGCTTCAGCCAGGCGTTCGGTGTAGCGGATGCTGACATATTGCCCGGGTTCAACCGGTCATCGCAACACCAGCCTGACCTGACTTCAGCACGGCGTCGAGGGCCTCGGCGGGCGTTCTCCAGCCAAGCTTTTTGCGTGGCCTGCCGTTGAGCGCGGCCGCCACCGCCGCCAAGTCATCTGGGCTGTGAGCGCCCAAGTGCGTGCCCTTCGGAAAATACTGCCGCAGCAGCCCGTTGGTGTTCTCGTTGGTGCCCCGCTGCCACGGGCTGTGCGGATCGCAGAAGTAGACCGCCAGGCCCGTGTCGATCCGCAGCCGGACGCGCTGCGCCATCTCCGGTCCCTGATCCCAGGTCAGCGATCGGCGCAGCTGCTTTGGCAGGGTCGTGATCTCGCGCGCGATCGCGTCACGCACCGCCTCGGCGCCGTGCCCGGCCAGCGCAGGGCCGTTCTTCTCGCGCGGTCCCTCACCATGGCCTGGCATCGCCGGCAGGTGCAGCAGCATCGTGAACCGCGACATGCGCTCCACCAGGGTGCCGATGGCCGAATGGTCGAGACCTAGGATGAGGTCTCCTTCCCAGTGGCCCGGGACCGACCGATCTTCCACTTCTGCCGGGCGCTCGCTGATCAGGACCTCGGGCGTGATGAAGCTCTTGCCTTGCCCTCGTGTGCGCGCCTGCGGCACACGCAACGCCCGGCCCGTGCGCAGGCACGCCGTCAGCTCGCGCTTCAGCGCACCACGCCCCTGAACGTAGAGTGCTTGGTAGATGGCCTCGTGGCTAATGCGCATCGTGCTGTCGCCCGGGAAGTCCAACCGCAGACGTTCGGCAATCTGCTGCGGGCTCCATGCCATAGCCCATCGCCGGCTCTGCCGTCGCCCGTGCCGCCGGCCTCTCCACGGCACTACTGTCGGGCCGGGCACCGCGGCCCCGCCCGGAGCGGCCACAGCGCCGGCGAGCCGTTCCTGCACGTAAGCCCACAACACCCGATTGTTGGTTCTGTCAGTTCTCGCGCCACTGGCTGACCTGGCGGCGGTCAGGTAGCTGGCATAGCGTCGCCGGTAGGTGGAACAGGGCAGGCTTCCGGGATGAACTGCGTGTGCTGTGGCTCTGCGGCCGTGACGGATCGACGGGAAGTGACGGCGCGGGGCTACCGGCGGTTCCGCTGCCGCGACTGCGGCCGGCAGTTCAACGAGCGCAGCGGTGGCGTGCTGAACCGGACCTGCCTGCCCAGCGACATCATCGCCTTCGTGGTGTTCTGCCGACTGCGGTATCGGCTGACCCTACGCGACCTGAGCGAGATGATGGCTCTTCGCGGGATCGAGGTCAGCCACGAAGCCGTTCGGGACTGGGAGACGAAGCTGCTGCCGGTCATGGGCGATGAGCTCCGCAAGCGCCGGTTCGGAACGCGTCGTGGAGCTGGAGCGAGCTGGTATGTCGACGAGACCTACCTGAAGGTTCGCGGGCGCTGGACCTACCTCTACCGGGCGATAGACCGCGACGGGAACCTGATCGACGCCATGCTGAGCCAGTACCGCGACATGAAGGCGGCCAAGGCGTTCTTCCGCTCGGCCCGGGCGACCATGGGCTTCCGGCCGGACCGGGTGACGACGGACGGCCATGGCTCCTACCCGAGGGCGATCCGCAGCGTGCTGGGCAAGAAGGTCCGGCATCGAACCAGCGCCTACCTGAACAATCGCCTTGAACAGGATCATCGCGGCATCAAGGGCAGGAT
>CAXTCK010000058.1:0-16795 GCA_964242425.1 uncultured Acetobacteraceae bacterium
GCCCTAGCCTGTCTGGTGACGACCTCGATCTCGCGCAGCGCCAGGATCTCGCCCAGGTCAGGCAAGGTCCGCCGGTAGCGCAGGCGGCAGAACACCACAAACCACGAAGGCGATGACGTCGTTGGGCAGACAGGTCCGGTTCAGCACGCCGGCGCTGCGCTCGTCGAACTGCGGGCCTGCAGTCATGACCATAGAGGCGCCGGTAGCCCGCCCCCTCCGTCACGGTCCACACGCCACAGCACACGCAGTTCATCCCGTCTGCCCGGTCTTTCCGTCTGCCCGGTCTTTCTTCCACTGCCGAAGCGCTACGTCAGCCAAACGCTGCTGCCACATCGGATGGTGGACGTGAGCCTTGATAGATCCCTCAGGTTCACGCCTCGGCGTTGGTCGGATCCGGTTCTACCAGTTGCTGGAGGAACAGGAGCTCCGGCGTATCGGTCGGCCGGAGGTCGTGCCCTCCCAGAGCGTTCTCCGACAGCAGGAAATCTAGTTTTTCTAGCTCCTACGTCTTTCGCATCTTGACAGGCTCCAAAGCCAGCGCAGTATGTAGAAAAACTACGGGAGGAAGATCGTGTTGTATCAAAAAAAACAGATGTCGCGTCGGCACTTGCTCAAGGCTGGCGTCGTTTTGGGCACGGGATTGGCAATCAGCCCTGCCAGGGCCGCGTCGAAGCCGCTGGTGGTGTACAGCAACAAGAGCCTTGATTACTACTTCTTCGTGGTGCAGCAGGAAGCGGTGAAGCGCGCGGTCCAGGCGCAAGGCTGGGACTACGCCGACGTCAACGCGAACTTTGACAACACGGTGCAGCTGCAGCAATGGGCCAGCCTGCTGCTGCGCGGTCCAGCCGCCATCATCAGCGACCCGATCGACAGCCAGGCGATCGTCAGCGCGATCCGTCGCTTCAACTTCAAGCACATCCCCGTCGGCATCGTCGACACCCCCGCCACCGGGGGCGACGTCGCGATCACCGTGGACTTCGACAACCACCAGGGCGGCGTCATGGCGGCGCAGCAGATCGTCGACCGCCTGAAGGCAAAGAACGGGTCGCCCAAGGGCAAGGTGCTGAACTGCTACGGCGCGCTGCAAAGCGTGGCGTGGCGGCTACGCAAGGAAGGCTTCGACGCCGAGATGTCGAAATACCCCAACGTTTCCGTGCTGGACCGCCCGACCGAGGGTCTGCTGAACAACATGCTCAGCGTCACCATCTCGACCTTGTCGGAGCACCCGGACCTGGATGCGGTGCACGCGCCGAGCGACACGCCGTCGCGCGGCATCGTCACCGCGCTGCAGCAGCACGGGCGCTGGAAGAAGCGCGACGAGCAGGGCCACGTCATCTTCGTCAACATCGACGGCGAGCCGATCGCGCTGCAGTGGATCGAGCAGGGCTACATGGACGCGGAGATCTCGCAGGATCCGATCGCCTACGCGCAGATCACCGTGGACATGATCGCGAAATACGCCATGCACGGGCAGAAGGTCCCGCTCGGGCCGTACGAGAACAAGGACTATTTCTGGGAAAAGGGCACGATCACCAGCTCGGCGTCCGGCCCGTCGCTGGTGATCCCGCCGTCTATCGTCGATCCGAGCAACGTCAAGGATCCCAGGCTGTGGGGCAACGTGTCCTACAACAAGTGGGGCATGCATTATTCCTGACGTTCGGGAGCATTGAAGGTCATGTCGGCTCGGATGCAGGACGATGCAGCAAGGGTCGCCGAAGGAGACATCCTGCGTCTCGACGGCCTGACCAAGACCTATGGCGGGTTCACCGCGCTGGACAACGTGACGGTCGCGGTCCGGCGCGGCTCCATCCACGGGCTGCTGGGGGAGAATGGCGCCGGCAAGTCCACGCTGGTCGGGCTGATCGCCGGCATGCGCATCCCGACCCGCGGCCGCATCGAGTTCGACGGGCAGGACGTGCACGGCCATGACGTCAAGGCGATGGAGCAGGCCGGGGTGTTCCTGGTCACCCAGGAGCCGATGATCGTGGGCCAGCTCAGCGTGGCGGAGAACCTGCTGCTCGGGCACTGGCCGGCGCGCGGCGGCTTCGTCGACTGGAAGCAGTTGCGTGCGCAGGCGCGGCGCATGCTGGAAGGCGAGCGGATCGATCCGGCCGCGCTGGCGGAGGAGCTGAGCGCCGTCGACCGGCGCAAGCTCAACATCCTGCGCGCCTTGTTCAGCGGCGGCCGGCTGATCATCCTGGACGAGCCGACCACCGCGCTGACCATGAGCGACCGCGCCGTGCTGTTCGCGTTCATGCGCGAGCTCAAGGATCGCGGCATCACCTTCATCTTCATCTCGCACTACAACGAGGAGATCCTCGACATCTGCGACGCGGTCACCGTGCTGCGCGACGGGCGCCTGGCCGGCGGCAGCGACGACCTGCGGGAGATGAGCTCCGAACGCTTGTCGGAGCTGGTGCTGGGCCGCGGGCTGCAGCTGTTCCGGCGCGACCGCGACCGCGACAGGCAGGACCGCGACAGCCTGCATGTCAGCGGCGTGGTGGCGCCCAAGGTGCGGGTGGAGTCGTTCTCCATCGCCCGCGGCGAGGTGGTGGGCTTCGCCGGCCTGCTGGGCTCCGGCGCCAAGGAGTTCGCCCAGACCCTGTTCGGCCTCAACCCGGCCAGCGCCGGGCGGCTGCACGTCGAGGCCGGCGGCGGCAACGGCCGCCTGCCCGCCACCCCGGCGGACGCGCTGGGGCGCGGCATTGCCTACCTGTCCGACGACCGGCGCCGCGACGGCGTGGTCGGGCTGCTGAGCATCGGCAGCAACATTTCCCTGTCCAGCCTGCCCTTGCTGTCCCGCTTCGGCTTCGTGCGCCGGCAGGCGGAGCGGGACATGGTCGGGCGCTATTTCCGCGAGCTCGGCGTCAAGGCGCCGGACGCGGCGGTGGCGGTGGATACGCTGAGCGGCGGCAACCAGCAGAAGGTGTGCCTCGCGCGCCTGCTGGCGACCGGCCCGAAGCTGCTGATCCTGGACGAGCCGACCCGCGGCATCGACGTCGGCGTGAAGGAGGACGTGCACCGCACCGTGGACGCGCTGACCGCGCAGGGCCTCAGCGTCATCGTGGTCACCACCGACCTGGACGAGATGGCGCGCGTCACCGACCGCGTGTGCGTGTTCTCCGAGGGCAGGATCGTGGAAACCCTGCACGGCGACGCCATCACCACCGACCGCCTGCGGCAGGCCGCCTTCAGCGCCCCCGCTGCCAAGGAGAACCGGACATGACCGACACGCCCATGACCCGGGTCCAGCCGGTCGGGCCGGGCAGCACCTTGTCGCAGCAGGCCTCGTCGCTGCCCGCCGCCGTCGACGCGCGGCCGCCCGCCCGTCGCGACACCCTGCGCTGGGTGCTGCAGAACGTGGTGTGGTTCTGGCTGATCGGGCTGGTGGTCATCTTCGGCCTGCTGAACACGTTCTTCTTCAGCATCGCCAACCTGCAGAACATCCTGATCCAGGCGACCGTGCTCGGCATGCTGGCGCTGGCGGTGTCGCTGCCGCTGCTGATTGCCGAGATCGACCTGTCGATCGCCAGCAACCTCGGATTCTCCTCCGTGGTGGGGGCGATCCTGGTGACCAGCGCGCATTTCCCGTGGTGGCTCGGCATGCTGGCGGGGGTGGGCGTCGGCACGCTGATCGGCTTCTTCAACGGCGTGTGCATCACCTGGCTGCGCATGGTGTCGCTGATCGAGACGCTGGCGATGATGATCATCCTGCAGGGCGCGCTGCTGGCGATCACGCATGGCAACACCATCACCGACCTGCCGACCGGGTTCTTCTGGATTGGCCAGACCACCGTGCTGGGCTGGCCGTTGCTGCCGGTGATCTTCGTGGTGGCGCTTGGCGGGATGATGACGTTCCTGCGCCTCACCGTGCCCGGGCGGAGCGTCTACGCGGTGGGCGGCAACCCGCTGGCGGCCGCCAGTGCCGGCATACGCGTGCGCCGGATCAAGATCCTGGCCTTCACCGCGTCTGGGTTCCTGTCGTCGATTGCCGGCTACCTGCTCGCGTCCTGGCAGATGGCGATCACCTCCAACCAGGGCTCGGGCTTCCTGTTGTATGCGATCGCGGCACCGATCATCGGCGGGGTCAGCGTGTTCGGCGGCCGCGGCCACGTGCTGGGCATCCTGGGCGGCGTTCTGCTGCTGACCGTGATCCATGTCGGGCTGTCGATCGTCAACGTTCCCTCGTTCTATGTCGACATGATCGGGGGCTTTGCGATCTTCATCGCCGTGGCGACCGATGCGCTTCGCGTCCGCATGTCCTCGACGCGCTGATCGCCTGATCGGAGAACATCCTTGAACGCTTCCGACATCCTTCCCGCCGACCATCCGGACGCGACCCTGGTCGGGCGCTTGTTCGACCCTGGCGTCGGCGGTCCCTGCCTGGTGCAGCTGCGCGGCGACCGGCTGGTCGACGTCACCGCGGCCGGCCCCACCATGACCGACCTGCTGGAGCGGCACGATCCGGGCGTTGCCGTGCGCGAAGCGCTAGGCGGAACCTCCTGGGCGGTCGAGGACGTGGTCGCGGACAGCCTGGCGCGTCGCACCGATCGGCCGCATCTGCTGGCGCCTTGCGACCTGCAGGCGGTCAAGGCATGCGGCGTGACCTTCGCCCGCTCCATGCTGGAGCGCGTGATCGAGGAGCGGGCCAAGGGCGATCCGGCCCAGGCGCGGGCAATCCGGGCGGAAGTGGACGGGGCGGTGGGCGGTGCGCTGGCGAGCGTGCAGGCCGGATCGGCGGAAGCAGCCCGCGTGAAGCAGGTGCTGATCGAGCGCGGCTACTGGTCGCAGTATCTCGAGGTCGGAATCGGCCCGGACGCGGAAGTGTTCACCAAGGCGCCGGTGCTGTCTTCGGTGGGCCTGGGGGCCGAGGTCGGCGTGCTGCGCGCGTCGAGCTGGAACAATCCGGAACCGGAAGCGGTGCTGGCGGTGAACAGCCGAGGCGAGGTGCGGGGCGTGACGCTCGGCAACGACGTCAACCTGCGCGACATCGAGGGCCGCAGCGCGCTGCTGCTCGGCAAGGCCAAGGACAACAACGCGTCCTGCGCCATCGGCCCGTTCATCCGCTTGTTCGACCAGGGTTTCGGCATCGACGACGTTCGCCGGCTGGAGATCACCCTGACCGTCACGGGCGGTGCCGACGCCTATGTGCTCAACGGCACCAGCTCGATGAAGGAGATCAGCCGCGACCCGCTGAATCTGGTGCAGCAGGCGATGGGGCGGCACCACCAGTATCCGGACGGCATGATGCTGTTCCTCGGCACACTGTTCGCGCCGACCCAGGATCGCGAGGTGGCGGGCCAGGGGTTCACCCATAAGCAGGGCGACCGCGTCGAGATCATGGCCCCGGCGCTCGGCCGGCTGGTCAACACGGTGACCTATTCCGACGAGGCGCCGGGCTGGAGCTTCGGCATCAACGCCCTGATGCGCAACCTGGCCGGACGCGGCCTGCTCGGCGCGCGATGAGCGGCGTGGCGGCGGGAGGCGAGCCGAAGCGGGTCGTCGTCACCGACCTGCGCTTCGAGGGGCTGCTGAACGAGCGCGCCGCCGCCGATCGGTTCGGCGCCTCGTTCCACGAGTTCGACTGCCAGGATGCGTCGGAGGTGGCGGATGCGCTGCGCGACGCCGACATCGCCTTCGTCAACCTGGTGACGGTGACGGAACAAGCGCTGGCCGGCATGCGGCCGGGGGCGCTGGTGGTGCGCTACGGCATCGGCGTCGACAATGTCGACCTGTCCGCGGCGCGGCGCCTCGGCATCCGGGTCGCCAACGTGCCGGACTACGGCAGCGACACCGTGGCCGACCACGCATCCGCTTCCATGCTGGCGCTGCTGCGCCGGCTGCCGATGTTCGACGCGGCGATCCGCGCCGAAGGCTGGATCAACCCCGACCGCGTTCGGCCGCTCCCGTCCCTGATGTCCTCCACCGTGGGACTGGTCGGCGTGGGCCGCATCGGCCTGCTGGTGGCGCGCCGGCTGCAGGCATTCGGGATCCGCATCCTGGCCAGCGACCCGTTCGCCGATCCGGGACGGCTGCGCGAGGCCGGGATCGAGCCGGTGGCGCTCGATGCGCTGCTTGCGGAAGCGCACGGCATCTCGCTGCACCTTCCGGCCAATGCGGAAACCCGGCACATCATCGGGCGGCCATCGATCGCGCGGATGCGACGCGGCGCCATGCTGGTGAACACCGCGCGCGGCGCGCTGGTGGACGAGGCGGCGCTGGCGGAAGCCCTGGCCGATGGTCGCCTCGGCGGCGCCGCCCTGGACGTGTTCGATCCGGAGCCGCTGGCACCGGACTCGCCGTTGCGCGGCATGTCCAACGTGATCCTGAGCCCGCACGCCGCCTTCTATTCGGTGGAAAGCCTCGATGCGCTGCAGCGCCTTGCCGCCGAGGAGGCCGCACGGGCCCTGGCGGGCGAGCCGCTCCGCTCCCTGGTGCCGTGAGCGACCCTGCCGATGTTCCGGAGAGATCGATGACCGACCGTTCCCGTTCCTTCTTCATCGGCGGCGTCTGGAACGATGACGGCGCCGACGGCTCCTTCACGGTCAGCAACCCGGCCACCGAGCGCCCCCTCGCCGAGCTCGCATCGGCCGGGGAAGCGGTGGTGGACCGCGCGGTCAAGGCGGCGCGCCAGGCATTTCCGGCCTGGCGCGACCTCGGGCCCTACAAGCGCGCCGCCCTGTTGCGCGCGCTGGCGGCCGAAGTGGACGGGCGGCGCGACGCGATTGCCCGCGTGCTGACGGCCGAACAAGGCAAGCCGCTGGACGAGGCACGCGGCGAGGTGTCCAAGGTCGCGCGCACCTTCGAGTTCTACGCCGCCGAGGCGGTGCGCGTGCTCGGCCAGACCATTCCGAACGAGGATCCCGGCTTCCTGAGCCTGGTCGAGAAGGAGCCGATCGGCGTGGCGGCGGCGATCGCGCCCTGGAACTATCCGGTGGAGCTGATCGGCTGGAAGCTCGGCGGCGCGCTGGCCGCGGGGTGCACCCTGGTGGTCAAGCCGTCCGAATACACGCCGTTGTCGGCGATCGCGCTGATCGAGTGCGTCGAGGCGGCGGGCTTCCCGGCCGGGGTGGTCAACCTGGTGCAGGGCGCTGCTGCCACCGGCGCCGCGCTGGTGTCGCATCCGGACGTGGACAAGATCGCCTTCACCGGCTCGGTATCGGTGGGCGAGAACATCTTCCGCACCATGGGCGGCATCAAGTCGGTGTCGCTGGAGCTGGGCGGCAACTGCCCGATGGTCGTGGGCGGAAGCGCCGACGTGGAAGCGGCGGTGGCCGGTGCATTGCGCCGCGGCTTCCGCAACATGGGTCAGATCTGCATCGCGGTGAACCGCATCTACGTGCATCGCTCGCTGTACGACCGCTTCCTCGGCCTGCTCGCCGAGGGAGCCGGTCGCCTCAGCATCGCCGACGGGCTGCAGCGTCCAGACGCGGACCTGGGACCGATGACCAACGCCGACGGCATCACCAAGGTCGAACGCCACGTTGCGGACGCGCGGAAGAAGGGCGCCCGCCTGCTGTGCGGCGGCGGCCGGCCGGCCGGCTTCGAGTCCGGGTATTTCTTTTCGCCCACGGTGTTCGGCGACTGCGCGCCAGACACCCTGGTCATGAGCGAGGAAACCTTTGGCCCGGTGCTGGGCGTGGCACCGTTCGATACCCTGGACGAGGCCATCGCCCTGGCCAATGCAGGACCGTACGGGCTCGCCGCCTATGTGTATGCGCGCGATGTGGGCGAGATCTTCGCCCTGACACGGGCACTGTGCTTCGGCAGCGTCGCCGTGAACAACGTCGATGCCGGGATCATGAACGCGCCTTATGGCGGCCGGAAGCGCAGCGGCATCGGCTACGAGCACGGGCGGGAAGGCATGGAAGGCTATCTCGCCATCAAGCACGTCCGGCTGCGGCACGGGGCCTGACCCGGAGCATGGCTGCCACCGGCTGCTTCGTCGGGATCGATCTTGGCACCTCCGCCTGCAAGGCGCTGGCGATCGACGGCAACGGAACCGTGCTGGCGCGGGCTTCCGCCGAGTATCCGCTGTCCACCCCCAGGCCGGGATGGGCGGAGCAGTCGCCGGCCGATTGGCAGCGGGGCTGCGACGAGGCGATGACGGTTCTGGTCGCGGCGCTGCCGCGGGGCAGCGCGGTGCAGGCGATCGGCCTGTCCGGGCAGATGCACGGGCTGGTGGCGCTGGACCGGAACGACCAGGTGATCCGGCCGGCCATCCTGTGGTGTGACAACCGCACCGGCGCCCAGTGCGAAACGATCACCGAACGGGTGGGCGGTGCCGACGCCCTGCTCGGCCTGACCAGCAACCGGATGCTGCCAGGCTTCACCGGCGGCAAGATCGCCTGGCTGCGCGAGCACGAGCCGGACACGCTGGAACGGATGCGCCGCTTCCTGCTGCCCAAGGACGCGCTGCGCCTGGAGATGACCGGCGAGCACGCCACCGACGTGTCCGACGCGTCCGGCACCGGCCTGTTCGACGTGCGCGCGCGCGCCTGGTCGCAGCCGATGCTCGAAGCGGTGGGATTGTCGCCGGAGCAGGTGCCGACCGCGCTGGAGTCGCACGAGGTCAGCGGCCGGCTGCGTGCGGACACGGCGGCGCGCTGGGGCCTGCCGCCAGGCCTGCCGGTGGTGGCGGGCGGCGGGGATTCGGTGATCCAGACCACCTCCATGGGCGTGATCGACCCGGGCGTGGTGGGCATCACGGTCGGCACCGCCGGCCTGGTCGGCGCCAGCGCCGCGTCCTGCCCGGACAACCCTGGGGCGCTGCTGCAGGTGTCGTGCGGCAACGCGCCCGGCCGCTGGCACGTGATGGGGGTCACCCTGAACGGCGGCGGGGCGTTCCAATGGTGGCGGGACGCCTTGTCGCCGCTGCCGAACGGTGCTCCCGGCTTCGACGAGATCGTGGCGATGGCGCAGCAGGCGCCGGCGGGAGCAGGCGGCCTGCTGTTCTTGCCGTTCCTGATGGGCGAGCGCTGCCCGCACGTGGCGCCGACCGGGCGCGGCGCCTTTGTCGGCCTCGCCCGCGGCCACGACCTGCGCCACATGAGCCGCGCGGTGATGGAAGGCGTGCTGCTGAACATCCGCTCGATCCTGGATCTGGTGGCGGCATCGGGCGTCCGGTGGCAGTCGCTTCGGGTGTCCGGCGGCGCCACCGCCTCGCCGGCCTGGCTGCAGATGCTGGCCGACGTGTCGGGGCAGGAAGTGGCGACCGTCACCGGGGCGGTCGAGGGCGGAGCCTATGGCGCGGCCCTGCTCGCCGGCGTCGGCAGCGGGCACTGGTCCTCGCTGGACGAGGCGGCGCAGGCGATCAGGATCACCGGCACCACGCGGCCCTGCGCGCCGTCGGCGGCGGTCTATGACCGGCTGCACCCGATCCACGCGTCGTTGTTCCAGGCGCTCGGGAATGCCAACGCGGCGCTGGCGGCGCTGGAAGCCGGCATGGTGCCGACGGGAGCAGGTTCATGAAGGCGATCGTGTTCGACCTGGACGGCACTCTGGTCGACAGCGCGCCGGACATCGCCGCCGGCATCAACCGCATGCTGGCCGACTACAACCTGCCGCCGCGGGACGTCCGGGCGATCGAGCGCCTCACCGGCGAAGGGGCCAGCGTATTGGTGGAGAAGGTGTACGCCGAGATCGGGATGACAGTGGATGCCGCCCGGATCGAGACCGACACCGCCCGCTACCTCGCCTATTATCAGGAACGTCCGGTGGTAGGCTCCACGCTCTACGCCGACGCGGCCACGGCATTGCCGCTGCTGCGGCGCGCCGGCCTGCGGATCGGGGTCTGCACCAACAAGGTGCAGGTGCTGGCGGAGGTGGTGCTGAACCATCTGGACGTCGGCCAGCACGTCGACGTGGTGGTCGGCTCCGACACCACAGCCTTTCGCAAGCCGCACCCGGCGCCGCTGCTGTATACGCTGGACGCGCTGGGGGTGGGCACGCGGGACGTGACCTTCGTGGGCGACACCGTGATCGACCGCGACTGCGCCGCCGCGGCCGGGGTGGCGTGCCGGATCGTCGACTGGGGCACCGGACGGCTGGTGCAGGTGCCTGACGCAACGCGGCTGCGCCGCTTCGCCGACTTGCTGCCGGGTGCGACTGTTCCAGATGTCTGAAGCGCCGACCCACCTGCTCACCGCCCTGGCGCAGGCGCGCCACGGCCTGAGCCGGGCCGAGACCCGCCTGGCTGACGTCGTGCTGCGCCAGCCCGAGGCTGTGATCACGATGAGCATGACCGACCTCAAGCAGATGGCCGCGGTCAGCGATCCCACCATCATGCGCTTCTGCCGGCGCCTGGGCTGCGTCGGCTACGCCGAGTTCAAGGTCCGCCTCGCCCAGGGGCTGGCGCCGCAGCCACCGTTCAGCCACCAGCCGATCACCAACGGCGACACCGTGTCCGACGCGACGGGCAAGCTGCTCAGCAACTCGGTGAACGCGATCCGCCGCTTCGCCGACGATCTTGACCCGCAGGCGGTGGAAACGGCCGCCGACTGCCTGCTGAAGGCGAGGAACACCTTCCTGTTCGCGCTGGGCCTGTCCGAGACGGTGGCGTTCGACGCCGAGCACAAGCTGTTCCGGCTTGGCATACGCTGCCGGCTGGTACTGGAAGCCAACCGGCAGTCACAGCTCGCATCCACGTTGGGAGCGGACGAGCTGGTCGTGTTCTTTTCCCACTCCGGCGACACCCGTACCCTGGTCGCGGCGGCGCTGGCCGCGCGCCGCAGCGGCGCCACCACCGTGGCGCTGACCGCGCCGGGCTCGCACTTGGCGCGCGCCTGCGACGTCGTGGTCGGCCTGCCGCGCTATGAGCACAGCGAGATCTACACCCCGCTCACCGCACGGCTGAACCACTTCCTGGTGGTCAACATGCTGGTGGTCGCGGTCGGGCTGAAGCAGAAGCGGACGATGCCCGAAAGCCTCACCGCCCTTGAGCCCTGGTTGACCGAGAAGTTCATCGATTGAAGGAGCATCCCCTCATGCAGCCGTCCAAGCCGCAGGACCAAGCCAAGCTCGCCGCCGGCCGCAAGGCGATCGAGACCTATCTCGTCGACGGCATGCGCATCGGCCTCGGCTCCGGCACCACCTCGCACTGGTTCGTACGCGCGCTGGGCGAGAAGGTGCGCGACGGTTTCGACATCGCCGGCGTGCCGACCTCCACCGCCACCCGCGACCTGGCGCGCGAGGTCGGCGTGCCGCTGCTCGACCTCAACGACGTGGTGGAGCTCGACCTCACCATCGACGGCGCCGACGAGATCGACCGCGCCGGGCGCATGATCAAGGGCGGCGGCGCCTGCCTGCTGTGGGAGAAGATGGTGGCGCGCGTGTCGCGCCGGATGGTGGCGGTGGTGGACGACGGCAAGGTGGTGGACACGCTGGGGCGGTATCCGCTGCCGGTCGAGGTGATCCGCTTCGGCTGGCGCTCCACCGGGCGCGAGCTGCAGAAGCTGTTCGACCGCTTCGGGCATCACGACGTGCCGATGACCCTGCGCGGCGGCGAGGCCAACCCGGTGGTCACCGACAGCGGCCACTACATCCTGGACTGGCAGCTCGATCGCATCACCGACCCCGACGGGCTGGCGCCGTTGTTCAACGAGATCCCCGGCGTGGTCGAGCACGGCCTGTTCGTCGGCATCGCCCATGAGATGGTGATCGGCCACGCCGACGGCAGCGGCGAGGTGATCCGGCTCGATTGACGAACAAGGCGGCAACCGGGTTGGAGGACGAGATGTATCTGCAGAAGCATGATCTGTCGGGCAGGACCGCCGTGGTGACGGGTGCTGCCCGTGGCATCGGCTTCGCCTGTGCCCAGGCTTTGGGAGAGGCCGGAGCCCGCGTTCTCGTGACCGACCTCGACGAAGCAGCGGCGCAGGCGTCGGCCGGACAGATCGCGGGACAAGGTGTCGAGGCCTATGCGTTCCGGCTCGACGTTTCCGATCCGAAGGCGGTACGCGCCCTGGCCACATCCTTGAACGAGCGCTTCGGCACGGTCGACATCCTGGTCGCCAATGCCGGCATCGTGCGGGGCGGCAAGGCGGAAGATGTGGAAGACGACGACTGGCGCGCGGTGATCGAGATCAACCTCAACGGCGTGTTCTGGAGCTGCCGCGAGTTCGGCCGCGCGATGCTGGAGCGCGGGCGCGGCGCCATCGTCACCATCGGCTCCATGTCCGGCGAGATCGTCAACAAGCCGCAGGAGCAGTCGTCCTATAACGCGGCCAAGGCGGGGGTACACCACCTCACGCGCACCCTGGCGGCGGAATGGGGCGGGCGCGGCGTGCGCATCAACGCGGTGGCGCCGACCTATATCGACACCCCGCTGACCCGGTTCGGCATGGAGGATCCGGTGCTGAAGCAGGCCTGGCTGTCGATGACGCCGATGGGGCGGGTCGGCCGCCCGGACGAGGTCGCCTCAGTGGTTGCGTTCCTGGCCTCGGACGCGTCCAGCCTGATGACCGGCAGCATCGTCCTAGCCGATGGCGGATACACCTGCTGGTGAAGCCTCCGAAGGTATCGGCAGGGGTACGGGGATCGACCCGGCATCCTTCGCTTATCGGGTCGGACGCCGGTTCGACGCGGCGATCACCTGTGTTTCCTGTTCAGGGTCGACGGACGGCCTTGAACGTTTCGACGTGCCGGGTCATGGCGATCTCGGTCGGCAGCCGTTCCATGCTGCTGGCGCCGTAGAACCCGGCGCAGTGCGTGCTGCGCTCCAGCACGAAGCGCATGTCGTCCGGGCTCGACACCGGGCCGCCATGCGCGATCACGATCACGTCCGAGCGGACGCGCTTGGCCGCCTCCCCCCATTCGTCGATCAGCGACACCGACTGGTCGAGCGACTTGGTGGTGGTGGCGCCGATCATGCCGCCGCTGGTGACGCCGAGATGGGCGACGATCAAGTCGGCACCGGCTTCCGCCATCGCCACCGCCTCGTCGGCATTGAACACATAGGGCGTGGTCAGCAGGTCGAGCGCATGCGCTTCGCGGATCATGTCGACCTCGGTCGCATAGTTGATCCCGGTTTCCTCCAGGCTGACGCGGAAGGTGCCGTCGATGATGCCGACGGTGGGAAAATTCTGCACGCCGGAAAAGCCGAGTTCCTTCAGCCGGCGCAGGAACACCGGCATGATGACGAACGGGTCGGTACCGTTCACGCCGGCGATCACCGGTGTGTGCTTCACCACCGGCAGGATCTCGCCTGCCATTTCCAGCACGATGTCGTTGGCGTTGCCGTAGGCGAGCAGGCCGGCGGAGGACGCGCGCCCGGCCATGCGGTAGCGGCCGGAGTTGTAGACGATGATGAGGTCGATCCCGCCCGCCTCCTCGCACCGGGCGGACAGGCCGGTGCCGGCGCCGCCGCCGACGATGGGGACGCCGCGCCGGACCATGTCCTGCAGCCGCTCGACGATCACCCGACGCTCGATGGCAGCCATTCTCATCCCCTTCCGATCAACGCTGCATATAATCGTGCAGCCGGCGCGCCATGGCCACCGCGAAACCGGGATCGTTGATGTGCGCATCCGACCACACAAGCTCGATACGGGGATCGAGCTCGTTGTCGATCGCTTCGACCAGGGCACGATCGGCTTCCGGGTCGTGGAACACCTCGCCGGGGCATGCGATCGTGGACACGCCGCCGAGCGGGACGAACAACGCCACAGGCCCTGTCGCCGCGTTTAGCTTGCGCGCGATCGTACGGCCGAGCGCCGCTGTCTCGGACGCATCAGTGCGCATCAGCGTGACCATCGCGTTGTGCCGGTAAAGGCGGCGGCCGCGGAAGCGCTCCGGCACGTCATCGGGCGGGCCCCAGTTCACCATGTCGAGCGCGCCCAGCGAGACCACCTGCGGGATGCCCAGCCGGCCGGCGGCCTCGAGCCGGTCCGGGCCGGCGGACAGGCGGCCGCCCACCAGCTCGTCGGCGAGCTCGGTGGTGGTCAGGTCGAGGCAGCCGCGCACGATGCCGTCCTGCACCAGCTTCTCCATGGCGCGGCCGCCGGCGCCGTTGGCGTGGAACACCAGCACCTCGTGTCCCACCGTCTCCAGCCAGCGCCGCGCCGCGTCGGCCGCCGGCGTGGTGACGCCGAACATGGTGATCGCGACTACCGACGCCGATGGCCGGACCGGACCCAGCCGCTCGAAGCGCTGCGCCATCGCCGCCATCGCGGTCGCGGCGTTGTCGAGCACCCGGCGGGTGATCGTGTTCAACCCGGCGATGTCGAGCACGGGGAACTGCATGGCGATGTCGGACACGCCGACATAGGGTGCCACGTCGCCGGCGGCGATCGTCGAGACCATCAGCTTCGGCAGGCCGATCGGCAGCGCGCGCATCGCCGTGGTCGCGATCGACGATCCGCCGGAGCCGCCGGCGGCGAGCACGCCGTGCAGCCGCCCCGACGCATGCAGTTCCAGCGCGAGCGCGGCAGTGCCGTTCGCCATCGCGATCAGGGCACGCCCGCGATCGTTGCCGGCGACAAGCGCGTCGATCGTCACCCCGGCTCGTCGGGCGATCTCTTCGCGCGAAACGTTCGCCGCGACCGTAGCCGGACCGGACACGCCAACATCGGCCAGCACGACGTCGCAGCCGAATTCCAGAAGGCGGTCGCGCAGGAACGCGTATTCCTCGCCCTTGGTGTCGAGCGTCCCGGGCAGCAGAACGGTCGCCGTCATGCCGGCACCTGCTGGCTGTCGTCAGCGGTCGCGGTCACGCGCAGGCGCCGCCACACGGGAGCCCGGGATCTCGCGCGCAAGCCCTTCCGCGCCGGGCGGTGAGTACACCACGAAAAGGGTAAGCGGTCCGGTTCCGGTGTTCAGCGTCGAATGGAAGCGGTCGGCCGGCACGTGGATGGTGCTGCCGGGCCGGACCGGGAACACGATCGGCACGCCGGCCGGATCCTCTACCATCTGCTCACCTTCGCCGGCTACAACGAACAGAATCTCTTCCGCCCCAAGATGGTTGTGGCGCGTGTGGCCGAGCCCCGGATGCATTGTGACGACGCCGGCACCCAGACCGCAGCCAGCATTGATCAAGGGCGAACAGGTCACGTTGAAACGCCCCCAATCGAAAATCACCGTTTCTACCTCGTCGGGATCAGAAACAAGATACGGCTTGGCCATGCGAAAGCTTCCTTCCTTGCGCATTTACATTATCGGTCACGTTTGAAGAAAGGGGAAGGCAATGCCCACTTGATCTGTCCTGCGACCTCCGGCAAGCATCTTGTGTAGGTCGTCGTGATTGGGCCGTTCGATACGTAGTTGCCAGAAGCACGGCTCTTGGGTCCGGGCTCTCGACAGCGGATTTCGTAGGACGCGAAATCCTGTTCATGATGTTCCTGTTTCTCGACTTTTCTTGACCGCTCGTCCGCTCCGCTTCCATCAGCCGCTCCTGGCCAACATCGCGGGTGCCATCGCTGCCGGCCGGATCGAGGCACACGACGTCCCCGCCGTTGCCACCCCGGGCAGTGGCAAGTCGCTGCTGCCGGTGCTCGCGGGGGGTGCCGATGATCGCCGCCGGGATCGTGGACCGGGTCTGCCGGGTGTTGTCGCACGGCGTTGGTGCACGGACCTGGGCGTGATCCGAGGTGCCACGAGCTGACGGCTCGAGTTCAAAGCCGGCGGATGGAAAGCGGCTTGGCGACCCGGATCATGCGGTTGAGCACCGCGACGCCGATCCGCATCACCCGCGCGTAGAGAGCCGCGCCGGGGCAAGCAAGGTCTTGCCACTTGCACCCGCTACGCCGACTGACATGGCGAGCAGTAGCCCCGCGATCGCGTGCGCGGCGTGTTTTCAGACATGCCGCATGTTCTTCCTCCTGTGTTCTTGTCGGGTATTGTCCGATCAATGAGCCTGCGACATTCTCGCCGTGTCGGCGAGACACAAGAAGCCGATCGGCTTTAACAACCAGGATCCACAACCGCTCGCTTGACCCGCACCATGTCGAACATCTCCTCCTGGTGGACCTCGCCCTGCTTTGCCAGTTCCAGGGACGCCGTGAAGGTTCCGGCTAGCGCCCCGCGCACCGGCCGCAGCTGGTCCGCCCCCTGCCCTATTGCTGGCACGAACTGTGCGAGCTCCCCGCCCTGCGGATCCTCGGCCAGCATCTAGCGGGATCCGCGCCAGCGCCTGCTCCACCCGCCACAGCCGGACCAGCACCGGCCGGTAGACCAGTGCTGCCTCTGGTCGACTGGCACTCGGCCCGCGCAGCACCACCAGGCACGCCTCCATCAGCGCCATCCTGGTCTCGGTGCGGCCGGGCTTCCTGGACGGCGGCCGGGCGAAGGTGTCCCGTCCCAGCTGCGGCCGCGCTTCCAGCCACGGCGCGGCCGCCCGCATTTGCAGTAGCTGTGCCAGCCGCTACTCTTCCTGGGCTGCGTCCCGCTCGGCGTCCTGTGCCTCTGCCGGGCTGGCCGGGAGCATCAGCCGCGAGCGCAGCAGCACCAGCCGGGTCGCCAGCACCAGCCATCCCGCCTGCCGCTCAGGCGTCACCCGTCCAGCCAGCGTGTCCATCGCCGCTACGAACTGCTCGACCAGGTCCAGCACCGAGATGCGGCCGAGGTCGAAGCACTGCCGCTCCGCCAGCTCCAGCAGCACATCCATCGGCCCGTCGAAGCCTTCGAGGTGCAGCTCCGGGATCGTGACGATCCGCGGCGGCATGTCCCAGTCGTCCTCGACGTCAGGCACCGGCATCGGCGCCGTCCTCGTAGTGCGGCCGGACGTCGAACATCAGGCTGGGCCAGTCCTGCCTGAGCCGGACGATCGCCCGCCACGGCGTCCAGTCCGCCGACCAGAACG
>CAXTCK010000059.1:0-16792 GCA_964242425.1 uncultured Acetobacteraceae bacterium
GCACGCCGACCGCGCGCCTGCCCTCGAACAGGATCTCGCGCACCGGCTCGCCCAGACGGAACTTGGCGCCCATCTGGCGCGCCGCGTCCGCCATCGCCCGCATCACGGCGCCATGGCCGCCGCGCGGATGGAAGATGCCGAACTCGTATTCCATGAAGGCGAGGATGGTGAACAGGCTCGGGCAGCGATACGGCGACATGCCCAGGTACTTGCTCTGGAACGAGAAGCCGAGACGCACGCGCGGGTCCTTGAACCAGCGCTTGAGGTCGTCGTCCACGGAGCTGAACGGCCGCAGCAGACGCAGCGAGCGCAGGACGTCCGGCTTCAGCAGGTCCGACAGGCCGTTGAACGGGCTTTCCAGCACCGGCCGGAACGCGGCGAGCTTGGCCCGGCTGTCGGCCAGGAAGGCCGGGATCTGCGCCGCATCCTCCGGGCACAGCTCGGCCACCGAACGCTGCAGCCGGGGCACGTCGCTGCTGGCGGTGATGCGGCCCTGGTTCTCGAAGATCACGTCGTAGTGGGTGTCGAGCCGTATCAGCTCGACCGCGTCCTCCAGCCGCCGCCCGCAGGAAGCGAAGATGTCGGCCAGCACGCGCGGATACAGGAAGAAGGTGGGGCCGATGTCGAAGTGGAACCGTCCGCGGTCGGTCGACGCCTCGATGGTGCCGGAACGGCCGCCGACGGCGGGATGCCGCTCGAACACGGTGACGTCGGCACCGGCATGGGAAAGCAGCATCGCCGCTGCAAGGCCGCCGGGACCGGCGCCTATAATTGAGACGGGACGCATCATTCGTCGCACAAGTTACACGCTT
This sequence comes from uncultured Acetobacteraceae bacterium, assembly GCA_964242425.1. Taxonomy (GTDB): domain Bacteria; phylum Pseudomonadota; class Alphaproteobacteria; order Acetobacterales; family Acetobacteraceae; genus Lichenicola. The sequence goes on from CAXTCK010000059.1 coordinate 813, forward strand.
CGTTCTCCCGCACCAGATCCCCCGTCTCTCACATCGGCGCTAACTGCGCGTCGCGGGACGCGGTGACGGTTGCGGGTCCGGCAGCCGGGAAACCCGACCGGCTGCAACCCGCGGCCTCCTCACGGCTTCGTTTCTTCGGGCAACAGGAGACCGTTCATGGCCGACGAACCGACCGCGCAGGCACACGACAAGGCGCGGGACCTGGTGGAGGACGCCCTCGGCAAGCTGGCCGAGAACAAGCCCGGCGAGGCCGAAAAGCTGATCGACAAGGCTCAGGCGATCGATCCGTCCGCCGCTCGGGAGGTCGTTGCCGACCTCGACGAGGATGCCGGCTCCGATCATACGCCTCAGGCCGAAACTCCCAAGGCGGGCTGAGCCGGACGCGGGGCGAGCCATCCGCCGATATCCCGCGCCCCGGCTTGCCTTCCGCCGCCTTGCCGCCGCATCACAGCGTTTCACCAGGGCAGGAGGCGTCGGTGCCGGAATTCCGTTCGCTCTACCGCCACGGTTTCGCCCGCGTCGCCGCCTGCACCCTGCCGGTGGCGTTGGCCGACCCGTTGCGCAACGCCGAGACGACCGCCGCCCTGGCTGTGGAGGCCGACCGGTTGGGCGCCGTGCTGGCGGTGTTCCCGGAGCTCGGGATCTCCGGCTACGCCCTCGACGACCTGCGCCTGCAGGACGCGCTGCTGGACGCGGTGGAACAGGCGATAGCGCTCCTGGTCGAGCGCAGCCGGTCCCTGCTGCCGGTGCTGCTGGTGGGCGCGCCGCTGCGGCACGGGGACGCGCTGTTCAACTGCGCCGTGGCGCTGCATCGCGGCCGGATCCTGGGGGTGGTGCCGAAGTCGTTCCTGCCGAACTACCGCGAGTTCTATGAGGCGAGGCAGTTCGCGCCGGGCGCCGGGCGCACCGGCGAGTCGATCCGGGTGGCGGGCACCCAGGCGCCGTTCGGCACCGACCTGCTGTTCGAGGCGCACGACCTTCCAGGTTTCGTGCTCGGCGTGGAGATCTGCGAGGATCTGTGGGTGCCGCTGCCTCCCAGCGCCGCGGCGGCGCTGGCCGGCGCCACGGTGATCGCCAACCTGTCGGCCAGCAACATCGTCATCGGCAAGGCGGAAACCCGCCGCCTGCTGTGCCAGGGGCAGTCGGCCCGCGCGCTCTGCGCGTACATCTACGCGGCGGCCGGGGAGGGGGAGTCGACCAATGACCTCGCCTGGGACGGGCAGGTATCGATCTTCGAGGCAGGAGCGCTGCTGGCGGAGTCCGAGCGCTTTCCGTCCGGGCCACGGGCGCTGGCCGCCGACGTCGACCTCGACCTGCTGCGCCAGGAGCGGGCGCGGATGAACACGTTCGACGCCAACCGTGCGGCACAGCCGAGGGGGGCGCCGTATCGGCGCATCGGGCTCGAGCTGGCGCCGCCGGACGGCGACCACGGCCTGCGCCGGCCGCTGGAACGCTATCCGTTCGTGCCGTCCGACCCGGCCCGGCTCGCCCAGGACTGCTTCGAGGCCTACAACATACAGGTGTCGGCGCTGATGCAGCGCATGCGGGCGATCAACTGCCGCGTCCTGGTGATCGGCGTGTCCGGCGGGCTCGATTCGACCCAGGCGCTGATCGTCGCCGCCCGTGCGGTGGACCGGCTCGGGCTGGGGCGGAAGGCGATCCGCGCCTACACCATGCCGGGCTTCGGCACCGGGGACGACACAAGGAGCAACGCCCTGGCGCTGATGGACGCGCTCGGCGTCACCGCCGATACGCTCGACATCCGCTCCACCGCGACGCTGATGCTGCAGCAGATGGGCCACCCCGCCGGACGCGGCGAGCCGGTGTACGACGTCACCTTCGAGAACGTGCAGGCGGGGCTCCGCACCGACTACCTGTTCCGGCTGGCCAACCAGCACGACGGCATCGTGGTCGGCACGGGCGACCTGAGCGAGCTCGGGCTGGGCTGGTGCACCTATGGCGTCGGCGACCACATGTCGCACTACAACGTCAACGCCGGCCTGCCCAAGACCCTGATCCAGCACCTGATCCGCTGGGTGATCGCCGCCCGCCCGTTCGAGCCCGCGGTGCTGGGCATCCTGCAGCGGATCCTGGACACCGAGATCTCGCCCGAGCTGGTGCCCGCGGGCGCCGACCGGGCGTTGCAAAGCACCGAAAGCAAGATCGGGCCCTACGCGCTGCAGGACTTCTCCTTGTTCTACCTGCTGCGCTATGGCTTCCGCCCGTCCAAGGTGGCGTTCCTGGCGCTGCACGCCTGGGAGGATGCCGGGCGCGGCGGCTGGCCGCCCGGCTTTCCCGAGGAGCGCCGCGCCGAGTACAGCCTGGCCGAGATCCGTCACTGGATGGAGGTGTTCCTCCAGCGCTTCTTCGGCTTCAGCCAGTTCAAGCGCTCGGCGGTGCCGAACGGCCCCAAAGTGTCCACCGGCGGCTCGCTGTCGCCGCGCGGCGACTGGCGCGCGCCGTCGGATGCGAGTGCGCGCGCCTGGCTGGACGAGCTGCGCGCCAACGTGCCGGCGGACGAGGCGACGCGGCCCCCGTCTTGAGGCCGGCGTCCTGAGGCCGGGTCAGTTGCCGTTGGCGTCCACGGTCGGGTCCAGCGCCACCGCCACCTTCTCCTTTTCCCGCTGCGGCAGCAGCTTCATGGTCAGGATGAAGGCGGACAGGAACAGGCAGATCACGTTCTGCACGATGATCGCCCATTGCCCCTGCAGGATGCCGTAGACCAGCCAGGTGATGAACCCCAGCACGGTGATCATGTACATCTTGAGCGAGATGCCGTCCGTGCTGCGCGAGCGGATGATGACCCAGGCCTGCGGGATGTAGCTCACCATCGACAAGGTCGCGGCGAACAGGCTGACCACGGTGACGGCGTTCAGGTGCATCGCTTGGGGCTCCAGGGCCTGATCCTATCCGAACGCGGAACAACCCGTCAGGATTTCGCCAGGCCCTGTCGCAGCCAGTGCGCCGTGCCGGCCAGCCCGGCCTCCCAGCCGATTGCGGGTGACCAGCCGGTTTGCTGCCGCAGCCGGAGGCTGTCGAGGATGTTGACGGCGACGTCCGCGTTGCGGCCCGGCATGGCCAAGACCCGGGCCGGGCGCCCCGCGACCCGTGCCGCGTCGGCGATCACCGTGCCGACGCTGCGGCCGATCCCGCTGCCGACGTTGAACAGCCTCGGGGGCCCGTCCTCCCCGAACGCGACCAGCAGCATCGCCGACACCACGTCCGCGATGTGCACGTAGTCGCGCACCACCGTGCCGTCGCCCCAGACCGGGATCGGCGCGTCGGTCAGCAGACGGTGCAGCACGGACGCCACCAGCCCCTGCTCGCGCAGCGGATGCTGGTGCGGGCCATACGCGTTGGCGATGCGGAGCACCCGGTATTCCAGCCCGTACAGGTGATGGTACAGCGCCAGGTACTTCTCCGCCGCCAGCTTGCCGATGCCATAGGCCGAGATCGGGTCGGTGGGTGCGGTTTCGGCGATCGGCCCACCCGTACCCGGGCCGTAGACGGTGCCGCCGGAGGACGCGAACACGATCCGTCGCACGCGCTGGCGGCGGCACGCGTCCAGCAGCCGGATCCGGGGCGGCATGCCGTCGGCGACGATCTGCGCGGGGTTGTCGTTGGAGCTGTTCGGCAGGCCGGCGCCGATCAGGTCGAACAGGTGGCTGTGGCCGGCCACCAGCGCGTCCGGGTCGGGAAGGCGCTCGACGTCGCCCTGCCGCCAGCGGAGCCCGTCGACCCCGGCCAGCGCCGGAGGTGGTGCCGCCGCGCGTCCGAACCCGGTGACGGGCAGGCCGCGCGCGCCGAGGGCCAGGCATAAATTGGTGCCGATGAAGCCGCCGGCACCCAGCACGAGACAGGGCGTGCCGGTCGTGATCAGGACCGCTTCCGGGGGCTGCGCATGCGCAGCCTGAGCCAGGGGTGGCGCGCCTCGACGAACTGCACCATGCGTCGCTTGTTCTCGTCCTGCTCGGTGATCGCGTTCACCATCGAGCCCGGATGCACGCGGTAGAAGGCGAGCTCGTCCGCCACCGGAACGCCGAACTGGCCGAGCTCGACCAGCCGGCACCACAGGCTGAAATCCTCCCAGCCCATCGCGTCGCGACGCACATAGTAGCCGCCGGCCGCCGCCCAGGCCCACTTGGCCACCGTCGCCATGGCGTCGATGTAGTTGCCGGACCTGAGGCGCTGCGGGTCGAACGGCTCGGCGCCCATCACGGCGTCGCCGCCGCCGAACTGGCGCAGGCGCGGGTAGGCGAAGGCGGCCAGGGGCTCGGCGTCGAGGGCGGCCAGCATCCGGGCGCAGGCGTCCGGCGCCAAGCGGTTGTCGGAATCGAGCACGGTGATCCAGGGCGTTTCCGCCTGGTCGAACACCACGTTGCGCGCCCCGCCCAGGCCGGCATTGCCGACGGTCTCCAGGATGCGCAGCCGGTTGAAGCGCAGCCGGTTTCGCGCCGCCCAGTCCAGCAGCAGCGCCACCGAGCCGTCGCGGGAGCCGTCGTCGACCACCACCAGGTCGATGAACTCCATCGTCTGGTCCAGCACCGACTGCAGCGCCTCGCCGAGGTGCGCCTCGTAGTTGTAGGAGGTCATGCCGACGGTGACGCGGGCCTCGCCCAGCGCGTCGTGGGAGAACAGCACCCGGCTGTCCGGCACCTCTGGCAGGCCGGCGCCGCGGTAGGCGCCGCGGCTGATCGCAAGCGCCCCGGCGCGGGCGCCGTCCGCACCCCCGTCCAGGCCGCGCAGCAGCAGCGCCCACAGCTCCGCCTGACGCCTCGGCCCGAACTGCCACAGGCAGTCGTGGTAGGCGGCCCGCGCCACCTGGCGGCGCAGCGCCGGGTCGTCCACCAGGCGAAGCAGCGCCTGCTCCCATTCCGGTGCGTCCTGCGGCAGGAAGCCGGTGACCCCGTGCTGCACCGCGCGCCGGAACGGGCCGGTAGGGGTGGCGACCAGGCACACCCCGGCCAGCGCCGACTCGAAATACTTGAGCTCGCTCTTGCTTTCGCAGAACGGGTTGTTCCGCTCCAGCGGGCAGAGCGACACGTCGAACCGCGCCAGTTCCGCCGGCAGCTCGGCGAGCGGCACGGCGTCGCGCCACTCGATCCGCGAGGCGTGCGGCACCAGCTCGGGGAACTCCTCGACCAGCAGCAGCCCTTCGCCGCTTCGCCCGTCCCGGAACAGCACCAGCACCGTGTCCGGCCGCTGCTCGAGCACGCGGGCGAGTGCTCCGGCGACAACGGAGAAGTCCTTCTGGTGGGTCCGCGTGCCGCCGGCATAGCCGATCCGCACCATTCCGTCCGACGGCCGCTCGCCACGCAGGCGCACGGCGTGGCGCGACGCCCGCTCCGTCGCCTCGTCGAAGCCGTTCGGGATCACGTGCACGACCGGGTGCATCGCGCCGGCCCCGGCGGCCAGCTCCGCGGTGGTGGTGACGCACAGGTCGCAGCTCGACAGGGTGCGCTGCATGGCCTGGAAGTAGGAGCGGCCTTCCGCCTCGGACACGAAGGTGGTGCGGAGCCCGTCGATGATCTCGGCCACCGCCAGCGCCGGCTGCACGATCAGGTCGTCCACGTCGAACGCGACCCGCGTGCGTGCGGCGCGCGCCAGCTCCAGCATGGTGGCCACGTGCCCGCTCCACCCGGCGCGCCACAGCAGCACCAGGTCGGCGGCGGCGAGGTTGTCCGGGGCGACGCCGGCGATGTCCACCACCTCCGTGTCATAGCCGGCGGCGGCGCAGGCGGCGGCGGCGCGCCGGGTGCGGTAGGTCGCGCCGGGTGTCCCCGGCTCGCCTGCGACGAACAGGATGCGACGCACCGGACGCCATCCAGACGGGGTGGCCGTCCGTCCGACCTCCGGCTCGACCTGCGGTTCCGCCGGTTCCGCCGGCTCCGGAAGCGGTGGAAGGGTCGGCTCCGAAGCCGGCAGCAGCGGCGGCAACGGTTGCGCAGGTCCGGCCGGCGGGAAGAACCGTTCCGGCGGCTCCGGAACCGGCTCCGGAACCGGCCCCGGAACCGGCGACGGTTGGCGCAGCAGGCCGGCCAGGCTGCGCAGCGGCCGCGTCAGGCGCCAGGACGCGGACCGGTGCAGCGCGTCGACCACATGCTGTCGTTCCGTTGCCACCCGCCGGCTTGCCGCCAGCTGCCCGTGCGCTTCCGCCAGCTCCCCCTGCAGGCGCAGAAGCGCGTGAACGACGCCCTCATGCTCGGCTTGCGCCCGGCGCTGCGCCCCCGCTTGCGCTGCATGGGCGGCGTCGAGCGCCTGTCTGGCCTGGTCCAGCCCGGCGGCGAGGCGGTCGCGGGTATTGTCCGCAGCGTCGCGGTCGGCCTGCAGCCCGGCCACCTCGCGGAGCAGGCGGTGCCGTTCCGCCTTGGCCGTCGCCAGCTCGTCGCGCAGCCGGTCATGCGCGTGGCCGAGCGCGCCGAGCGCCTGCCCGCGGGCATCGGTTTCCGCAGCCTGCAGCACCCGCTCCGCTTCCGTGCGGCGCAGCTCAACCGCCAGCGCTTCGGCGGCGCCGGCTTGCTTTGACAGCGCGGCGGCGGTGTGCGCGTCGAGCACCCGCGCATGGTCCGCTTCCCAGCGCTCGCCAAGCAGGGCGAAGCGGTTCCTCAGCCTCGTCGACGCGAGCGGATCGGCATCCAGCGCGAACAGGAATCGCAAGGCGGGCGGTACCGTGCCCGGCGCCAGGACGCCAAGCCCCTGCCCGTGCAGGAACTCGAAGCCCGGATGCGTCGCCCGGAGCGACGACCAGAGGCGCCGCAGCCCCTGATTGCCTTCACGGTCGTTGGTGCCGTGGAACAGCACGACCGCCTGCGGCGACAGCCTGGGCAGCCACGCGTCGAAGTCCTCGGTCGCCTCCTCGAACCGGTGGTGCCCGTCCATGTGGAGGAGGTCGATGCTGTTGTCCTCGAAGCGGGATGACGCGTCCGCGGAGGGCAGGCGAAGCAGGCGGGAGAAGGCGCCGTAGCGGCTGTCGTGGAACGACCCGAACTCCGTGGTCACCGCCTCGCCATGGATCCCGGACCGGGCGTCGCCGGCCCACCGGTCCACCGCGTAGCAGCGCGTGGACAGGCCGGACGACATCACGGATTCGCAGAAGCCGGCGTAGGAAACCCCGGCGCCGGTTCCGAGTTCAACCAGCAGCGCCGGCCTGAGGGTGCGCACCAGCCAGGCAGCGAATGGCAGGTGGCAGTACCAGGCGCTGTCGACTCCCCGTCGCACCGGCCGCGAAAACAGCGGATCCAGCGACGGCGCCAGAAAGGCGGCAAGCCCACCATCCGGTCCCTCGGATGGCGAGCCTGTGTATGGGCCTGGAACAGGCGGCTCGACGGATCGGGACATCGACGGATGGGTGACGCAGCGGTCGGATGGCGTCAATGGCGGCAGGATCGCGGCGGTTGCAAAGGCTGGAACCGGCCAAAAGCACGGTTGCTGGCGACAATAGTGTTGTTACAGCGTGTTTCCCGCGTCTCGACCAGTTTAGTTCCCTTCTGTCGTTAATCCTTCATCAAGAATTGCCGGCATTGCTTAACTCAAGATTAAGTCAGTACCCCTAAAGCGTTTTTGGTTGCACCGCGGCATATCCAACGCTAGGTTGCAATTGCACGCGCTGGTCGACACGGCAGCCCGCCTGGGTTGTCATCAGCTGATAAGGAGATGGAATCATGGCAGGTGGTATAGTCACAGTGGTCGGGTCGGCGGGGACGCACATCCCCGTCACTGTGAACGGAAGTCAGGCGTATTCCCTGGCGCAGGTCTACGCGAGCGCGGTGAACACCGCCGCCGCCAACGGCACGCTGACGGCCACCAACGGCACGGGCGACAGCTTCGGCCCGACCGGCTCGCCGGCCACCGCGGTCAACGAGTTCGTCGCCACCACGGGCGGCTTCTACACCTACCCGTCGGGCTACGGGTACTTCACCACCGACACCACCTCGAAGGTGTTCATCGACGCCAGCGCCGCGGCGACCGGCACCACGCTGAACACGTTGGTCGGCACCGGTGGCGCCGTCTACATGGCGGGCTCCGAGTCTGGCGTGTTCATCGCCGGCGGCGGCAACAACCTGTTCATCAACTCGGGTGCGGGCACCTATTCCGTCGCCACCAGCGATGGCAATGACAGCATCTTCGCCGGCTCCGGCGCTTCCAGCATCGCTGCCGGAACGGGCGACAACCTGGTCTACCTGGGCGCGGGTTCGGACACCGTGTTCTCCTCCGGTACCGACCGCATCTTCGCCAGCAGCGGCGCCGCGACGATCGACGTCACTGGCACCAGCAGCACCATCTACGGCAGCAGCGGCACCCTGAACGTCGACGACACCATGGGTTCCAGCACCAGCATCATGGGTGGCACCGGCAGCGCCTCCATCAACGGCGGCGCCCACGGCTACTACAACCTCAGCGGCCCCTCCACGGTGTTTGCCGGCACGAGCGACACCATCGCGGCGTCGGGCAACAGCACCGTCTATGGCGGCACGGGTACCAACTTCACCGAGACCGGCACCGCGTCCCTGCTGTTCATCGGTTCCGCCGGCAGCGCGACCGTCAACTCCGGCGCGGGCACGGCAACCGTGTTCGGGTCGAACGGCTCCAACATCCACTACAGCGGCGCTGGCACCCTGGTCGCAGGCGCGGGCAACGAGACCCTCGACGGCTCCGGCAGCACCCAGGGCTTCGCGGCCTTCGTGACCAACGTGGGCACGACCACGAGCGGCGCCAACATCATCGGCGGCACCGGTGCCGACACGCTGGTGGCCGGCGTCGGCATGCAGACCCTGACCGGTGGCTCGGGTGCCGCCAACGTGTTCGACATCGCGGCGAACGGCACCATGAGTGCCGCGAACATCACCATCAGCGACTTCGGCAGCGCCACCGGTAACCTGGTTGCTCTGTATGGCTATGGTGCCAACGAGGTCAGTGCCGCCGAGGCGACCGCCAAGACCTCCGGTGCCAGCACCACCATCACCCTCGGCGACAAGTCCACCGTCACCTTCGTCAACGTGTCCAACATCAACAGCGTGCACATCATCGGCGGCTGATACGGCCGTTGGATGGGCGGGCCTCTGGCCCGTTCCGTCCTCGCGTGCGAGAAACCGGGCCTTAGGGCCCGGTTTTTTTATGGGCCCGTTCCAACCGCTGACGGATCGTGATGGACACGGACCCGCCTTTGCCCTTCCCCGTCACGATCACCGACGCAGACCTGGAGCGTGACCGGCTGCATCGCGACCTCGCGACGACCAGGGCGCTCCTGGACAGCGTGCAGGCCAGCCTCCGGCTTCAGGGCCTGCGTGGCGACGGGTTGCAGGCCGGGCTAGATGGTGCCCGACACCGGATTGGCCAGCTCGAACACTCCGTATCCTGGCGGCTGACCAAGCCCTTGCGTTACGCCCGTGCCCTGGCGGCCGGACGGCTGCCGACCGGCCACAGCTTTGCAGAGGCCGCCTCCCATCTCGCCGGGATCGTGCGGAACGAGGGGCTTCCCGGCCTCGGTCGACGGGCCAAGCGGATGCTGCCCGCTCCGAAGCGGCCACGCCGACCTGCGGAACCCATTGCCGTTGTTGCGGAAGAACGGGACGAGGCGGTCCATCCCTACCAGTCCCGTCCCGCCGTCCGCCCGGGCCTGTTGTCGCCGCAGATCCTCATCGTGGCCGAGCTCAGCGTGCCGCAATGCGCGAAGTATCGGGTCTGGCAGAAGAAGGAGCTGTTCGAGCGCCTGGGCTGGTCCTGCCGCGTGGTGGGCTGGCGCGAGATCGACCACGTCACCACCGCGCTGCAGCTTTGCACGGAAGTGATCTTCTACCGCGTTCCCGGCGAGCCCGCGGTCCTGTCGCTGATCGCCGAGGCGAGGCGGGTCGGGCTCGATCCCTGGTGGGAGGTGGACGACCTGATCTTCGACGAGGCGCTCTACCGCCGCAACAGCAACCTCCTCACCCTGGAGCCGGTGCTGCGACGCGAGGTGCTGAAGGGTGTTGCCTCCTACCGGGTGGCGATGCTCGCCTGCGGCCGCTGCATCGCCTCCACCGCCAGCCTGGCCGCGTGCATGGAGGCGGCCGGCGTGGCCGAAACCCGGGTGGTCGAGAACGCGCTCGACAACGAGACCCTTGAGGTGGCGGCGGCCCTGCGCGTCCTGCGTCTGCCTGCGCCGGACAATGGCCCGGTCACCATCGTCTACGGCTCCGGCACCAAGACCCACGACGCGGACTTCGCCTGCGCCGCCCCGGCCATCCTGGTGCTGATGCACCGCCACCAGCGGCTGCGGCTGCGCATCGTCGGCGACCTTTCCCTGCCGCCCGGCTTCGAGGCGGTGGCCGCGCGGGTCGAGGAGATCGCCGGCACCAACTACCGCGCCTATCTCGGCCTGCTGGCGGAGGCCGACATCGCCATCGCCCCGCTCGAGGACACGGTGTTCAACGACGCCAAGAGCAACATCAAGTTCCAGGAAGCGGCGATCCTGGGCATCGCGTCGGTGTGCTCGCCGCGTCAAAGCTTCCGCGACGTGGTCGCGCCTGGACACAACGGCCTGCTGGCCGACGACGAAGCGCAATGGGAGCAGGCGCTGCAACAACTGATCGAGGACCCGTCGCTGCGCCGTCGCCTCGGCGCGCAGGGGCTCGCCGACGTGCTGGAACGCTACGCGCCGGACCGGATCGCCCGCGACCAGCTGGCGGCGGTCGCGGGCCTGCCGGGGCACGCGGCCCGCGAGCCGCTGCGCGTGCTGTCCGCCAACATCTTCTTCCCGCCGCAAAGCTTCGGCGGTGCCACGGTGGTGGCGCAGGAGCTGGCCGCACGCCTGCACCGGACGACCGAGGTCGAGCTGTGCGTGTTCACCTCGCGGCCCGCCATCGACGGCCGGCCTGCCTCGCTGCTCCGCTACGACTGGGACGGCATCCCGGTGTTCGCCACCAGCCTGTCGGCGGCCAGCGACCAGGTGGTGCAGCTCGACAACCCGTCCATGGTGGCCACCTTCGGCCACCTGCTCGACGCCCTGCAGCCGGACGTGGTGCACGCGCACTCGATCCAGGGCTTCGGCGCCTCGATCCTGCGCCTGGCGGCCGAGCGCGGCATCCCCTACGTGGTCACGCTGCACGACGCCTGGTGGCTGTGCGACCGCCAGTTCATGGTGCGGGGCGACAACCGCTATTGCTTCCAGACGCGCATCGACCTGCGCGTGTGCCAGAACTGCCTGCCGCACGCGCACCACCTCCACGAGCGCATGAGGATCATGACCTCCGTCCTCGACGGCGCTGCCCTGCTGCTGTCGCCGAGCGAGTCGCACCGCAGGCTGTACCTCGCCAACGGCACGGCGCCCGAGCGCATACGGGTGAACCGCAACGGCATACGGCTGCCGGCAACGCCCCGGACGACGCGGGAACCCGGGATGCCGGTGCGGTTCGGCTTCGTTGGCGGTGCCGAGCCCATCAAGGGGTTCCACCTCCTCCGCAAGGCGTTCGAGCGCCTCGACCGGTCCGGCTGGGAGCTGGTGCTGGTCGACAACACCCTGAACCTCGGCTTCCGCTCCGTCGACGTGTCCGCCTGGAAGGTCGAGGGCACCCTCACCGTGGTGCCGGCCTATACCCAGGACGGGCTGGACGCGTTCTTCGACCGCATCGACGTGCTGCTGTTCCCGTCGCAGTGGAAGGAAAGCTTCGGTCTCAGCGTGCGCGAGGCCCTGGCGCGCAACGTGTGGGTGATCGCCACCGATGGCGGCGGCCAGTCCGAGGAGATCGTCGACGGCGTGAACGGCCGGCTGATCCCGCTTGACGGCCGGATGGACGGCCTGCTGGAAGCGGTCAGCGAGCTTCTTCTGGTGCCCGAACGGCTCGATGGCTTCCGCAACCCCCACGCCGGCTCGATCGCGAGCTATGATGACCAGGCGGCCGAGCTGCTGGGGATCCTGCGCGAGGTGACGGCCTAGCGGAACAAGGTGCGCACCGCCTCGCGACGGTCGCGGGTGATGAGGGCGTAGAGCAGGCGCATCCTCAGCGTCTGCTTCGGGCGGGGCGCCACGTGCGGCGACCCGCCGCCCAGGTGCCGGTCGACCCATTCATCGGGAAAGATCGGGCTGGCCGCCACCGCGTTCCGCCAGGCTCCGGCCCAGCGCACGGCGGCCGGGTTGTCGCGCAGCAGCTCGACCTTCACGAACGGCACGGCGTCGTCGCGGATCACCGACAGGAAGTCGAGGTGCATCGGGTTGCCGGGCACCAGGCGGCGCAGCCGGCGGGTGGGTGGCCTCGCGCGCGCCGCCCAGCGCAGGCCCTCCGCCCTGATCGCGGTTCCCAGCCCGAGCTCGCCGTGCAGCACGATCTCCGCCTTTCCCATCTCCCCGAATGGCTGGCGCAGCACGCGCGCGATCGCCGGTGCGGCAAGTGCCTGCGCGGTCAGGCAGACGAACCACGACTGGAGATGCCAGGCGCCTTCACGCGACTCGACCATGCCCCAGACGTCGGGCCTCGATGCCTCCATTTCCGCCATGATCGGGGCGAGCGGCGCCAGCGGCCCGAACACGCTGTCGTTGGCGAGCAGGATCGTTCCGGCCCCGTCAGCGCAGCCGCGCCCCAGGAGGTCCTGCCAGGCGCCGAAGTCGAGCCCGCGGTTCGGGCGCGGATGCGGCGTGACGCCGAGCCGGGCCAGGGCGGCGCGGTCGTCATCGTGCGGCCGCTCCACGCCGGACATCGCGACATGGGTCGAGAAGCCGCACGACTGCAACTGCCGCAGGTAGTGCAGCACGTGGGGTGCGATCCGGCCGAGCGAATCGAAATGCGCGAACAGGCAGATGCGTGTCATTTTTCGAACAAACACCCGAAGGGTTACGAAGTTTGCAGCTGTTTAACGAAGGGTCGCCGCTTGCCCCGACCCTTGCAGTGCTGCAAAGGCAGATTACGGCGATGTAGGATGTTTATCCCTTGGCGGCCGGTGGGAAGGCAGGCTAGAAGCCGGAACACGGACGGCAGGCTGTCGGATTCTGTATCGAAACAGTGTCTTGTCGATTCCCTCAGGAGAAACCCGTTTTCATGAGCAAGGCCTTCATTGCCGGCGTGATCCAGGATTCCGTCGACTGCACCGGCGTCGCAGCGAACCAGGCGGCGGCGGACCTGATCTCCGCGATCGTGCGCGAGCTCAAGAAGGAAGGCGGCTTCACGCTTCCCTCGTTCGGCACCTTCACCGTGCGCAAGACCAAGGCGCGCAAGGCGCTGAACCCGCGCACCGGCGAGGCGGTCAAGGTGAAGGCCGGCAAGACCGTCCGCTTCAAGGCCAGTCCGAACCTCAAGAAGGCGGTCTGATCCTTTGGGCCCTGGTGCAGGCGGCAAGGCCGGCCAGGGCCACGACGGTTGGTTCCGATGCGGATTGCGGTCCGGGCTGTAGTCCGGCTGGGGCGGGAGGATTCGAACCTCCGCATGGCGGAATCAAAATCCGCTGCCTTACCACTTGGCGACGCCCCATCATCCCGGCGCCGGCTTCTCAATAGGAGCAGGCCGGATCGTCGTAAAGGGCGGCGTGCTCAGGTCAGCGGGTCGACCGGGCCGGGATCAGGCGTTGCCAGCGGCTCCGATGCTGCGAGGCCCGGTAGTTCGGGGCTGACGAGTTCGGCATCAGGCCGTTCGGGATCGGGCATCAGGGTATCGTCGATCGTTTCGGGCACCACCATGTCCGGGGCGCTGCGTCCGAACAACGGTCGCTGCAGCAGCCGCCCGACCCGTTCCGCACGGTCCAGCGCCTTGTCGAGTGCCGCCATGGTCCCGGACAGGTCCTCGCTGTCGTCCCTGTCCCATGCCCGCACCGCCTGCAGCCACACCGCGATCACGCCCTGGACGCGCAGCCGGCCGGCCAGGCCCGTGGTGTCCACGCCGGCGGCTTCCGCGATCCAGGCCATGCTGTCGCCGGTCGCGGCGGTCAGCACCAGCGCCAGCGCCGGGTCGAGCGGCAGCGCGCGCAGCACTGACCGCACCCCGCCGCGATACTGCTGCAGCACGTCGATGCGGCGCATCAGCAGGTCGAACAGCCGCTCGCGCACCGTGCCGGTCGAGCCGTCGTCGACCAGGGCCGCGCGGTCCGCCAGAGTGCCGAGCCGGAGCAGCACCGTCGTGCGCATCGGGAACCGCACCCGCGCCTCGTCCAGCGGCAGGGCGGCCTCGCGCGCCGCGTCCACCACCGTCACGCGCCGCCAGCCCACCGCCTCGGCGCGCGACATCGTCGCCTGGATCAGGGCCTGGTCGAACTTCTCGTGGTCCATGACTCTTCTTCCGTTCATCGGCCCGGTATCTGCTTCCGCCAACGCAGGATCTGGATGCGGGATGCGGTTCTAGCTCGCAAGCGCCCGCGAACGGGCGGTGGCGGCGCGTACCGCCTCGTCCAGCGCCCGCGGCCAGGCGCCATCCGCCATCAGCACCGATAGCGCCGCTTCCGTGGTGCCGCCCGGGCTGGTCACGGCCCGGCGCAGCGCCGACGCGTCCTCGGCCGAGGCGGTGAGCAGGGCACCGGCGCCGGCCACGGTTTCCCGCGCCAGGCGACGTGCCAGCGGGGCAGGGAGTCCCTGCGCCCGCCCGGCCGCTTCCAGCAGCTCGGCGAGCAGGAACACGTAGGCGGGCCCGCTGCCGGACACCGCGGTGACCGGGTCGAGCAGCGCCTCGTCCTCGACCCAGGCGACGCCGCCCGCGGCGCGGAGCAGCCGGTCGCACAGCGCACGCCCACTTCCGTCCACCGACGGCTCGGCCACCGCGACCGAGATGCCGCGACCGATCGCGGCCGGGGTGTTGGGCATCGCCCGCACGATGCCGCCGGCCCCCGGCAGGGCGTGGCGCAGACCCGCCAGGGTGCGCCCGGCCATGATCGAGAGCACCACGGCGTTTTCTGCCAGCGCCGCCACCGACGCCATCGCCGCGTCCGCCACCTGCGGCTTGACCGCCAGCACGATCGCCGCCGGACGGAACCCGTGCGGGATGGCGGCGGCGCTTGCCACCACCAGGTGCACGCCCCCAGGCGGCTTCCCGCCCGGGCTCGGTTCGACGATCACCGACGGCGACAGGGCTTCCGCGTCCCAGCCCGCCAGCAGGGCCGACCCCATGCGGCCGCAGCCGAGCAGCAGGAGCGGCGGGATCGGTGCCGCGTCGCCGGCGACGGCCATCGGCGTCAGGCCTCGCCGGCGCAATCCAGCATGGCGCATTCCAGCGCTTCCGCCGGCGACTTGCCGCCCCACAGCACGAACTGGAACGCGGGATAGAAGCGCTCGCATTCGGTGATGGCGATGTCGACCATGTCCTCCAGGCTTTCCACCGATGCGCCGTTGGTGCCGCGCAGCAGCACCGAATGGCGGAACAACGGCATGCCGTCCTCGGGGTCCATGCCGAAATGGCCGATCCACAGACGCTCGTTGGCCAGTGCCAGCAGCTCGAACAGGGCGCGACGCTGCGTGCCCGGCACCTTCAGGTCGAAGGCGCAGGTGAAGTGCATCGCGCTGATCTCGCGCGACCAGGAGAAGTAGAGCCCATAGTCGCACCACTTTCCCGGCGCCTCGGCCGCCATCTCGGTGTCGGTGCGGCGGTCGAAGGCCCATTCATAACCGCCGACGATCTGTTCCATCACGTCGAGCGGGTTGGAGGCGGGCTGGCTGGTCTGGATGTCCAAGGCAGGCATGTTGGCTCCCCGGCAATGGAGGGCAGCCCGGTGGGTGCCGGGCCCCGTGTCTGCGAACCGGGTTTCCCCTGCCAGCCTGGTGAAGCGGTCCGATTCTCGCGAATCAGCCATTCGCCATTCCCGGGATCCACCCGTGGCGAGCGTATGGGTGCGGCGTTCCGGCTGCAAGCGCGGGCACCGCCCCGGGATGCCGGCGATGCCGTGAACGCCGTTCAGGTGGCAGCCCCGTCGCGACGCTTAGTCCGCCAGCGGCAGCGCCTCGGGCGGAAGGTCGCTTCGCGGCGGCGGCCCGCCCGGGGCCCCGGGGGGTCCCGGCACGGGTAGGGCGGCGGGAGCGGGCGGGCTGAGATGGG
>CAXTCK010000060.1:0-3509 GCA_964242425.1 uncultured Acetobacteraceae bacterium
GCGCATGCTGGATTCCGGGCACGGCCAGGCCGGCCTGGAGCAGGTGATGCTGCAGTTCGACAAGGCCGGCCTCGGCGAGAAGGCGCGCTCCTGGGTCGGCCCCGGCCCGAAGCAGCCGCTCACCACCGAGGAGCTGCAGCGCGTGCTGACCAGCGACCAGGCGAAGTTCATCGCGTCGTGTACCGGCCTGCCTTTGGCGCCGCTGCTGCCGGTGATCGCCAAGCTGCTGCCGATCGCGATCGAGAAGATGGCCCGCAAGCAGGAAACCCCCGAACAGGCGGCGCACGAGGCCGTCGAGCAGGTCGTCGAGCAGCATCACGCGGCTCCTCCCGACGCGGCCGGACCGGAAAAACCCGTGATCTAGCTGCGTTCCTTGCGAATGCGGAGGAGATGACCCCACGTCGCTACGGCGACGTCAGTAGACGTCCCGGTGATACCGCCCCTGCTTGCCGAGTGCTGCCATCCATTCGCGCGCCTGGTCCTCGTCCAGGCGGCCTTCGCGCATGGCGATACGCCGCAGGGTGGCGTCCACGTCGCGCGCCATGCGCGACGCGTCGCCACAGACGTAGAAGCACGCGCCGTCCTGGAACCAGCGCCACAGCTCCGCGGCGTGCTCCGCCATGCGGTCCTGCACGTACACCTTTTTTATCCCGTCCCGCGAGAACGCCAGGTCCAGCCGAGACAGCACGCCCGAGCCGAGCCAGCCCTGCAGCTCGTCCCGGAAGAGGAAGTCGCTCGCCTCGTGCTGGTCGCCGAAGAACAGCCACGCGCGCCCGTGCGCGCCGCCCAGCTCGCGTTCCTGCAGGAACGCCCGGAACGGTGCGATCCCGGTTCCGGGGCCGCACATGATCACCGGCACCGCCGGGTCACGCGGCAGCCGGAAATGGCTGCGCTGCACGAAGCCGTCCACTGGACCGTGGTCGCAGGCCCGGTCGCCCAGGAAGCAGGACGCGACGCCGTTGCGCACACGCCCCCGCCGCTCGCTGCGCACCACCGACACGCACAGCTCCACCTGCCCCGGAACCGTCCGCGGCGAGGACGCGATGGAGTACAGCCGCGGCTTCAGCACCGGCAGCGATGCCGCGAGGTCATCCAGGCGCGGCCGTGCCGAAGGGAAATGCTCCAGCAGGTCGAGCAGGTCCGCGTCCGCCGGCTCCGCGTCGTCCTCGCCTTCCGCCAGGCGCCTGAGTGCTGCCGCCTCGCGCGGCACCGTGGCGCTCATCGCCAGCAGGTCGAGGGTCGCATCCAGCGGCCGGCCGATGTCGAGATGGCGCGCGAAGGCGTCGCGCAGCGTGGCGTCCCGCCCGTCGCGCAACCTGACCGCTTCCGCGCCGCTTGCGGCGAGAATTGCGAGGCATCCTTCCACCAGCACCGGATCGTTCGGCGTCGCCAATCCCAGCGAGTCGCCCGGCTCGTATGTCAGCCCGGCTTCCGAAAGGTCGATCGCCACCCGCCGCACGTCCTTGGCGCTCCCGGCCGTGGTGATCCGCTCGGACCGCAGCACCCGCACCGGCTGCAATGCCGGCCCCGCCGGCTTGATCGCGGCCGCCGGTCCGTTCGCAGCCGCCGCCACCGGCGCCTCCACCATGATCTGCTTGAGCAGGCGCGAGGTGGCCTTGGCTCCCGGCACGCACAACGACAACGCGGTCTCGCTGCCGTCCGCGATCGCTGCGCCATAGCTCCGGCACAGATAGCCGCACTGCCCGCAATCGAGCTGCGCCATCGCTGCCATCAGCCGCTGCGGCAGCGGGCGTCCTTCCGCCAGCCGCATGCGCTCGTCCATGTCCATTGCCGGGTCGTGCCAGGGCTCGTCCGGCTCCTCCTCAGGCGCCGACGCGGCCGGAACGGCGCGCTCCTCCGCCGCCCCGCCATACAGCCCGGCCAGGAACCCGTTCAGCCACGCCCGCTGCGCCGCGCTGAACGGCGCGTTGTCGGGGATCAGGGGCATCGGCGGCGTCGAGATGGCGCCCATCTCAGGCAAGCTCCAGCGCGGTGCTGGCGGATGCCGCCGCCGACGCGAATCCGGCTTGGCACAGCGCGTCGATCTCGGCATCGCTCAGCCGCGCTACGAAGTCGCGGAACTCATCCCCGGCACCGTCCCGCTGCCATGCCTGTAGCAGCGACAGCACGACCGGCCCCAGCTCGTCATGCGCCACCTTTGGCCGCACCAGCCGCCCGATACGCGCGTCCGGCCCGGCGCCGCCGCCCACGTGGAGGTCGTAGCCTTCCACCAGGTCCTCGCCGCGCTCCACCTTGGCGCCAAGCAGCCCGATATCGGCGATGAAGTGCTGCGCGCAGGAATTATGGCATCCGGTGAGGTGGATGTTCAGCGGCGCCTTGATGGCGATCCGTTCCTCCAGCCAGTCGGCCAGTGCCGACGCGTGCTGCTTGGTGTGGCTGGCGGCGAAGCGGCAGCCCGCTGCCCCCGTGCAGGACACCAGGCCCGCCCGCACCGGCCCCGCCTGCCAGTCGAGCCCCAGCGCCCGGATCGCTTCCTGCACCGCAGGAACATGGTCGTCGCGAACGCCTGGGACCAGCAGGTTCTCCCACACCGTGAACCGGAGCTCGCCGGAGCCGTGCGTGTCCGCGATCGCCGCCAGCCCGCGCATCTGTTCCGCCGTCATGCGCCCGACCGGCAGCGCCACGCCGACATAGCTCAGGCCTGGCTGCTTCTGCCGGTGTACCCCGAGATGGCCGCCCCGGTCCTGCCGGTTCGGCGCCGCGGACGCTTCCGGCGCCACCCGCAGCAGCGGCCGGCCGAGCTGCTTCTCCACCGCCTGGAGGAACCGCTCGACGCCCCAGCCGTCCAGCAGGTACTTCAGCCGCGCCCGCTTGCGGTCCGTGCGGTCCCCTTCGCGGATGAACACGCGCAGGATGGCGTCGCACATCGCGGTGGTGTCATCCGGTGACACCACCACCCCGGTGCCGCGGGCGAAGTCGCCGTGCCCGGTGATCCCGCCCAGCCCCAGCCGGTAGTACACGCCCGGCGCCACGCCGAAGCCGCCCTGCACCGTCACCGCGGTGAAGGCGATGTCGTTGGTGTCCTCCAGCACCGGCACCCGGCCGCCGCCGTCGAAGGCGATGTTGAACTTGCGCGGCAGCCCGGACAGCGCGCGGTGGCTCATGATCCAGTGGTGGATCTCGCGCGCCATCGGCCGGGTGTCGATCAGCTCCTGCGGGTCGATCCCCGCGGTGGGAGAGCCGGTGACGTTGCGCACGTTGTCCCCGCCCGACCCGCGCGCGGCGAGCCCGAGATCGGTCAGCGCCCACAGCACCTCCAGCGCCTTCGCGGCCGGGATCTCGCGCAGCTGCAGGTTGGCGCGCGTGGTGACGTCCGCGTAGCCCCCGGCGCAGCGTTCCGACAGCGCCGCGAGGCCATGCATCTGGTGCGCCTGGAGGATGCCGCCCGGCATGCGCAGCCGGCACATGAAGCCGTTCTGGTTCGGCGCCACGTAGAACAGCCCCTGCCACTTGGTCAGGAACACGTCCACGCCCTTGGGGAACACGCC
>CAXTCK010000060.1:3609-4721 GCA_964242425.1 uncultured Acetobacteraceae bacterium
CCGGCCATGAAGCCCTTGAGGTAGTCCTGCTGCTCGACGCTGAAGCCCGTTTCGTCCATGCCGTCCTGCCTCCGGTTCCCGTTCGTGTTCCGATCCTGCGCGGCTTCCGGCTCCCACCCGTCCTGCGCCAGGGCCTTGCCCAGGACCGCACGCAGGATTGCGCCGATCTCCGGCCTGCAGGCACCGCAGCCGGTGCCGGCGCGCGTCGCCTGTTCCACCGCCGCTGCCGTATGGAGGCCGTCGTCCCGTATGGCGCGTCGGATCGCCGCTTCGCCCACGGCGTTGCAGGCGCACACCGTGCGGCCGACGACCCGGGCGCCCGCCTCCGGCAGCAGCCCGTCCAGCACCGCGTCGTCCCCGGCAGCCGACGACGAACCCAGCCGTTCCGCCAGCCTTTGCATCTCCGGCAGCGACGCCGCGTCCGCCACCGCGGCAAGACAGGCGACGACGATCCCCCCGCGGATCACCGCCCCCAGAACCGTTCGATCCCGATCGCAGCGCTGCACCCGAACCGTGCCCTCCCGGTCCGGAAGCAGCGCTCCGAGCAGCCCGGTGCCGATCGTTGCCGCCGGGTCCGTGCCCCGTAGCCGCCAGACCTGGCCTCCCGTCACCGTTGCCCGCGACCAATGCAGCGCCACCGCGTTGAGCGGCGGCGCGTCCTCGTCCGCCAGGCAGGCCAGCATCGCGTGCCAGGACACCGGCACCGCGACCGGCAGCGCCGCCGGCGTCGCCTTCATCTCCGGCTGGCCAGACACCGGATCGGCCTGCGCGCCGGCCAGCCGCCCGACCGGGCCGGCGGAACTGTTCCTGTTTGTCCAGTGGATCGGCAGGAACAGGGTGCCGGGCGCTTGTTCCGGCGCGTGCTCCGCCACCACCACGAGCGCCCCGTGCGGCGTTTCCACCCGCACAAGCGCCCCGTCGGCGATGTCCCGGTCCTCGGCGTCCGTCGGCGCCATCCTGAGCACCGGCTCGACCGCATGCGGCGCCAGGCGCGGCACCAGCCCGGTGCGGCTCATGGTGTGCCACTGGTCGCGCAGCCGGCCGGTGTTGAGCAGCATGGGGAACCGCTCGCTCGGCTCCGCCGCCAGCCCGCGCGGCGTCACCGCCACGAA
>CAXTCK010000060.1:4821-13479 GCA_964242425.1 uncultured Acetobacteraceae bacterium
GCCATGGCCTCGTAGCCCGCCGCGTCCAGGTTTCCGAGCGGGCCCAGGTCGAAGCGACGCGCGCCGTTGTTCTCGAACGACGACAGGCGTGCATGCTCGCGGAAGATGGCCGCCGGGCCGTCCCACCCGAACGCGTCGCCGTGCCCGAGCCGGCGGGCGAGCTCGCGGAACATCCACCAGTCCGGCCGCGCTTCCCCGGGCGGGTTCCGGAAGCGCCGCTGCCGCGACAGGCAGCGCTCCGAGTTGGTCACCGTGCCGTCCTTCTCGCCCCACCCAGCCGCAGGCAGCACCACGTGGGCAAGCGCCGTGGTGTCGGTGTCCCAGCAATCCGCCACCACCACCAGCGGGCAGGAACGCAGCGCCTCCCGCACCGCATCCGCCCTGGGCATGGACGCAGCCGGGTTGGTGGCGGCAATCCAGATCGCCTTGATGCGTCCGTCCGCCACCGCCTCGAACAGGTCCACCGCCCTCAGCCCCGGCCGACCGGCCAGGCGTGGGGCGTTCCAGAACCGTCCTACGCGGTCCAGCGCGTGCGGCTCGAAGCCCATGTGTGCTGCGAGCTGGTTGGCCAGGCCCCCCACCTCGCGCCCGCCCATGGCGTTGGGCTGGCCGGTGACGGAGAACGGCCCGGAGCCGGGCCTGCCGATCCGCCCGGTGGCGAGATGGCAGTTCAGGATGGCGTTGACCTTGTCCGTGCCGGAGGCGGACTGGTTCACCCCTTGCGAATACACCGTGATCACCCGATCGGTCGCGGCGAACAGGTCGAAGAAGTGCCGGACCTTCTCTTCCGCGAGCCCGGTCGCCGTCGCCACCGCCCCGATGTCGCCGCCACCCGCCGCGCGCGCCGCCGACAGCGCCGCCTCGAACCCGGTCGTGTGGCGGGACATATAGTCCCGGTCGCACGCGTTCCGGTCCGCCAGGAAGCAAAGCAGGCCGTTGAACAACACGGCGTCGCTGCCCGCGCGCAGCGGCAGGTGCAGGGTGGCCGCGTCGGCCGTGGCGGTGCGCCGGGGATCGATCACCACGATCTGGGCGTTTCGCCCGGCCAGCCGGGCGTGCAGCACCGGGTGGCACCAGGCGCTGTTGGAGCCCACCAGCACCACGAGCTCGGCCGCGTCCCAGTCCTCGTAGATGCCCGGCACCACGTCCTCGCCGAAGGCGCGCACGTGCCCGGCCACGGAGGACGCCATGCACAGCCGCGAGTTGGTGTCGATGTTGGCCGAGCCGATGAAGCCCTTCATCAGCTTGTTGGCGACGTAGTAGTCCTCGGTGAGGAACTGTCCCGACAGGTAGAACGCCACGCTGTCGGGGCCATGGGTCTCGATCGCGTCACGGAACCCGGCAGCCACCCGGTCCAGCGCCTCGTCCCAGCCGACCTGCCTGCCGTCCACGCGCGGCCGCAGCAGCCGCCCGCGCGCGCCGAGCGTTTCGCCCAGCGTGGCGCCCTTGGAACACAGCCGGCCGCGATTGGCCGGATGCGCCTCGTCGCCCACCACCTGCCCGTCCGGCAGCGCCACCACCCCACATCCCACCCCGCAATACGGGCAGGTGGAGCGGACGCCGTCGGTCCCGCCGGTCAACCCTTGTTCCCCCAACCCTTAAGCGCCGACCGGGACGCCCGCCGCGGCACCGTTCCAGTCCCGCCGCCGCCAGCGCCGTCCCGCCAGCTCCAGGCCGAGCAGGGCGGCACCGGCGAGTGCCGCGAAGCCAAGGAATGCCGGGCCGTAGGAGCCGGCAACCTGGCGCGACAGCCCGAGCGAGGCCGCGAGGTAGAACCCGCCCAGGCCGCCGCACATGCCGACGATCCCGGTCATCACGCCGATCTCGCCGGGAAACCGCTGCGGCACCAGCTGGAACACCGCCCCGTTGCCCATGCCCAGCGCCAGCATCGCCACCACCAGTGCTGGCACCGCCAGCGCGATGGACGACACGCCGAACCCGATCAGCGCAAAGAACAGGCAGGCCACCGCGTACATCGCGCGCAGCGTCCGCATCCCGCCGATGCGGTCGGCGAGGGCGCCGCCAAGCGGCCGCACCATGGAGCCCGCGAACACCACCGCCGCCGTGCACAGCCCGGCGGTGACCGCGCCGACCCCATACTGGTCGTTGAAATAGATCGTCAGCGACTGCGCGAGGCCGACGAAGCCGCCAAACGTCACCGCGTAGAAGAACATGAACCACCACGCGTCGCCCTGGCGCAGTACCGCGGCATAGGCCCGGATCGGCTTGGGCGGCGGGCGGTTCGGGCTGTCCCGGGCCACCAGCACGAACACCACAAAAGCGAGCATGAGCGGCAGCACCGCCATCCCGACCACGTTGCGCCAGCCGAACGCCATCGCCAGGCCGGGCGCGAACAACGCCGCCAGCACCGTGCCGGAGTTGCCAGCACCCGCGATGCCGAGCGCCTTGCCTTGGTGCTCGGGCGGATACCAGCGCGACGCCAGCGGCAGCGCCACCGCGAACGAGGCGCCCGCCAGTCCCAGCACCGCGCCCAGCGCCAGCAGGCCGCCGAACGAGTGCACGCGGAACGCCCAGAACGCGGCCAGCCCGGTCATCACCAGCGCCTGCGCCACGATACCGACGCGTTTGGGCGTGAACCGGTCCACCAGCACGCCGCACACCACGCGAAGCACCGCTCCGGCCAGGGTCGGCACCGCGACCATGAAGCCCTTCTCCGCCGGCGACAGGTGCAGGTCGCGGCTGATCGCCACGCCCAGCGGGCCCAGAAGCACCCACACCATGAAGGACAGGTCGAAATACAGGAACGACGCGAACAGGGTCGGCGCGTGCCCGGCCCTGAGAAAGCTGCGATGGGGCAAGCCGTGATGGGTGGTCATGGTGTTCACATCCGGTTCCGGTTCGCGGCGTGGGCGCGGCGTGGCGGTCGGCGTCCCTTGCGAGGATCCGAAGCACCACACAGTCGGCCCGCCGGCGTTCGATGGTGCGGCGTGCCGCCGTGCCGTAACGGGACCGCTTGCCGTTGCACAGTCCCGGAACAACCTCGCGGCCGCCGAGAAAGAACACAGCAAGTCTCATGCCAGCCGATCCCCCGGCTTTGCGGCGGAACGGTCGTTCATGCTGCCGGCGCCGCAAGCATGTGCACGCGGCAAGGGCATCCGCCTCCCCTCGGCAGCTGCCAGGGGGCTGTCGGCCATCGCCGAGGCGGCCCATGCCGGACCGATGATGTTCCGGATACGGCGCGGCAACGGCGCACCCGGCAGGTGTTCGACAGAACCCGCCAGCGCTCCGGTCCCGTCACGCGTCGCGTCCTGCTTCCCGGCACGGCTGCCCGGCCACCGCCAAATCTTGCCGAACCGGCCGGACCGCGTTCACATGCACCCAGTGGATGACAAGCAGCCATGCCGCCCGGGAAGGACTGGATCGGCCCGCTCTACCGTCCGGGCGGTCCTCAGCTTCGCCTTCCGGCTGCTACAGCACGAGTTCCGTCATGCCGCAGTTCGGCAGGAACACCCCCGTCAGGTGGAAGAAGAACGTTCCGTGTCCGACCACGGCGACGTTGCGCTCGTCGCGGCCAGCCAGAAAGGCGCGGAACAGCTCGACCCGCGCCAGCGTGGCGTCCAGCGGCTCGACATGGAGGCCGTTCGCATCGGCCTCGCCCTGCGCATGCCACCAGACCTGGTCCAGGTGATCGAAATCGAGCGCCGGATAGTCCGCCACGAGGCGCGCTGGCGCACGGCCTACGTCGCCGCTGCCTTCCAGCCGTTCCCGGTGCAGCGCTTCCACCACGAAGCGCGGTCTCGACCGGTGCCCGTCGAAGATGCCGAGCGCGGTCTGCAGTGCGCGCGTCAGCGGCGTCACCACCACCAGGTCGACCGGATGGTCGCGCAGCTTCTCCCGGGCGTCGCGCACCTGTGCCTCCCCCGCCGGGGTCAGCCGCGCATCCGGCACGCCGGGATCGATGCCTGTCTCGTCATAGGCGACGTTGGCCGTCGACTGGCCGTGGCGGATGCAGAGGATCGTGTGCGGCGGCATGCGCCACACCTAGTCGGTCTCCTGGTTTGCAGCAACGCGGCCCCGGGATGCCTGTTGAACACCGCAGGTATTCCGCGTGCAGCGCCTACACACCACGGCCTCGCGTAATGCGCTGGAGTTGCTAGGCACCGAATGATCGAACGGGTTCGAATGCCTGCCTGGGCCTGGAAAATCCGATCGCTTGGCATGGAGGTCGTCCTCGCCTCCATCACAACCGCTCGTTCCTGCCGAACCGGACGATCGTGCCGCAGGTGTCAGGTTTTGGCGCATCGCCCGGCGGCCTCCGCCACCTCCGCCTGACCGGCAGCGCCAAACGTTCCGTCAGTGCTGCGTCCAGCCGGTGTAGCTGTTCACGTTGTCCCGCGTGACCAGCTTCGGCGCCATCAGCATGAGCCGCTGCGCGGGCTCGTGCCCGTTCATGATCCCGTCGCCGATCTTCACCCCGAGTTCGCCCATGGTGAACGGGTCCTGCGAGGCGGAAGCCACGTTGGAGGACTGGCCCTTCAAGGCGGCGACGATGTCGGGAGCGCCGTCGACCGAGGTGATCATCACGCCGGTGCGATGCGACTGCTTCGCCGCCAGATCGGTGCCAATCGCCTGCGGATCGTTCACTGCGAAGATGCCGGCGACGTCGGGGAAGCGCACGAAATAGCCTTGGGCGATCGCGAGGCCGCCATCGCGCGATCCCTTGCCGTTCTGGGTGCTGTCAAGAACCGTGATTCCGGGATCTGCCGCCAGCGCTCCCTTGCACCCCTTGACGCGGTCGATGACGGCGGACACCTGCTCGCCGTTCTCGATGATGACGTTGCCCTTGCGGTTGATCTTGTCGGCAAGGTAGGCGCAGGAGATCCGGCCTGCCGCAACGTTGTCGGTTTCCACCACCGCGTTGGCGCCCGACGCGTTCACGTCGACCCCGACCACGGTGATGCCGGCCGCCTGCGCCCGCTTGATCGCCGGCAGGATCGCGTTCTGGTCGATCGCGGTGACGAGGATCAGGTCCACCCCGGCGGCGATGAAGTTGTCCATCTGCGTCAGCTGCTTGTTGAGGTCGTACTCGGCCGAGCCGACCGTCACGCGCACCTTGGGGTTGAAGGTGCGCGCCTCGGTCGTCGCTCCCTTGGCCAGTGCAACGTAGTACGGGTTGCCGAGCGATCCGACCGAGATGCCCATGGCGTCGAGCGGCCTGGCGGAGGCCGAGGCGCCGATCAGGCTCGCGCAGAGACAGACGAGGCTCGCGCGCCGGAAATGCTTGTTCATGTCAGCTCATCCTGTGCATGTCCAAGGCGTCAGAAGGTGATCTGCAGCTTGATGTCCGCCGGCTGGGCGCTCGCGGCGCGCTCGAACGCTTCCACGCTGTCGTCGAAGTGGAACGTTTGGCTGACCAGCGGCTTCAGGTCGACCTTGCCCGACGAGATCATCGCCAAGGCGCGCGGGAACACGTTGGCGTAGCGGAACACGAACTCGACCCGCAGCTCCTTGTTCATCGCCACGCCGTGGTCCAGCGACGCCGCCGCCGTCGCGATGCCGACGATGACGAGCACGCCGCCGGGGGCCGCGTAGTCGGCGAGGGCGGCGATCGCCAGCGGGCTGCCGCTCGCCTCGAACACGATGTCGGCACCCCAGCCGCCCGTCGCCTCGGCGATGATCGCGGCGGGATCGGCCTCGCGCACGTTGATCGGGGTAATGCCCGGGTAGCGTCCGGCCACGTCGAGCTTGGGCTGGTGCACGTCGGTGATGAGGACGCGGCTGCATCCGGCGGCCAGCGCGGCCAGGGCGATCATGATGCCGATGGTGCCGGCGCCGGTCACCACGGCGACGTCGCCCGGCGTGACGCGGGCCTTGATCGAGGCGTGGACCCCGACCGCAAACGGCTCGACCATCGCCGCTTCCGCGAAGCTGACGTTGTCGGGGATGCGGAAGGTGAAGGCCGCCGGGTGGACCACGGTGCCGGCCAGGCAACCATGGATGGGCGGGGTGGCCCAGAAGCGCACCGCGGGGTCCACGTTGTACTTGCCCATCAGCGTGGCGCGGGAGCGGAAGTCCGGGATCCCAGGCTCCATGCACACCCGGTCGCCGGTCTTCAGGCCGGTGACGCGCGATCCGGTCGCGATGATCGTGCCCGACGCCTCGTGCCCGAGCACCATCGGCGCCCGCACCTGGTTGGGGCCGGCACCGCCATGCACGTAGTAGTGCACGTCGCTGCCGCAGATGCCCACGGTGTGCAGGGCGATGCGGACGTCGTCCGGACCCAGCTCGTCGGACAGCTCGATGTCCCGGATGGCGAGCTCGCCCTTGCGTTCGAGTACCAGAGCCTTCACGGCGCGTTCCTTCCCGGTCGACGTTGAACCGTTCCTTACCAGATCGAGTAGCCGCCGTCGGCCACCACAACGCTTCCGGTGAGGTAGCTCGACGCTTCGGAGGCCAGGAACAGGACCACGGCGGCGATCTCCTGCGGCTGCGCGCCGCGCCCCATCGGCGTCATTGGCAGCCAAACACCGCCGAGCTCCGGCATGCGCAGCGCCGGGCCGGAAATGTCGGTGTCGACATAGCCGGGGGCGACGCCGTTGACGCGGACGCCACGGGACGCCCACTCGCCGGCGAGCGAGCGGGTCAGGTGATGCACGCCGGCCTTGGCCGCATTGTAGTGCACCTGACGCTGCGGCCGGTTCGAGATGAAGCCCGACATGGAGCCGTTGGTGACGATGGTGCCGGTGCCGCGCGCCAGCATATGCCTGCCGAACGAGCGGCAGCACCGGAACACGCCCTTGAGATCGATGTCCACCACCTGGTCCCATACCTCATCGGACATGTCCTCGGCCCCGGTGTCGGGCCAGGCGATCCCGGCATTGGCGAACAGGATGTCCACCCTGTCGTCGCCCTGGTTGAGCTCGTCGGCGACGCGCTGCGTCATGGCGGAGTCGCGCACGTCGAGCAGAACCTCCCGCGCCGCAAACCCGGCCTTGGCGAGGCTGTCCAGGCCGGTCGCCAGCACCGCCTCATCGTGGCCGGAGATTACGACGTTGGCGCCCGCTTCGGCGAAGGCGTGGGCGGTGGCGAGCCCGATCCCGCGCCCGCCGCCCGTGATCAGGGCGGTCTTTCCATCGAGCCGGAACATCTCGAGATACATGCGTGCTCCTTGGGCGATGGCGTCGCGCGGGGTGAAAGGCGGGAGGCGGCTAGTGGTTGTAGCCCGCCTGCGCCATTGTTCGCGCCGTGGAGGCTTGCGCCGCCTGCAGGGCGCTGGCGACGCTTTGCCGTCCGGTCAGGGCGCCGGCGATGATCTGGCCGACCTCCGTGCCGATCGACTGGAACTGGGGTATGCCGACATAGCCGATGCCGACATACGGAACCGGCTGCGCCGTGGGATGATCGAGGTCCGCCGTCTGGATCGCCTTCAACACGACCGGCGCGAACGGCGCAGCCTTGAGGTAGTCGGGGTTCTGGTAGGTCGAGGTCCGGGTGCCGGGCGGCACCGCGGCCCAGCCGCGCTGCTTTGCGACAAGCGCGATATAGTCGCGCGAGGTCGCCCAGTAGATAAAGGTCTTCGCGGCATCAAGATGCTTGGTCGTGTTGGGTATGGCCAGGGTCCAAGACCAAAGGTAGTGCGACCCGGCTTTGGTGGTCTCGTAGGGCGCCTGCGCGTAGCCCACGCGCCCGACCACCTGGCTTTGTTTCGGATCGGCCAGGAAGCTCGCCGACACGGTGGCGTCGACCCACATCGCGCACTTGCCGCTTGCAAACAAGGCGAGGTTGTCGTTGTAGCCCGCCGTCACGGCACCGGGTGGCCCGTCGTTGCGCAGCAGGTCGACGTAAAGGCCGACCGCCTTTTCCCACGGCGCCGAGGTGAGCTGAGGCTGCCACTTCATGTCGAACCAGCGGCCGCCGAAGCTGTTCACCATGTCGCTCAGGAAGCCGATGTTCTCGCCCCAGCCTGGCTTGCCGCGCAGGCAGATCCCGTAGACGCCATGCGACGGATCATTCAGGCGCTTCGCGAACGACGCGACCTGGTCCCAGGTCGGCGAGGCCGGCATGGTCAGGCCGGCGGCTTTGAACAGGTCGGTCCGGTAGATCGTGAAGGTGCTTTCGCCGTAAAAGGGCAAAGAGTAGAGCTGGTCCTTGTAGGTCAGGCCGGCCCGGAGCGAGCCGAACACGTCGGCGACGTCGTAGGTGGCAGGGATGTCGGCAAGGGGCGCCAGCCAGCCGAGACGGCTCCAGATCGGAACCTCGTAGATCCCAACCGTAACGATGTCGAGCTGTCCAGTGTGGGTCGCGACATCGGTGGTGACGCGCGCCCGGAGCGTGTTCTCGTCCATCGTCACCCAGCGGAGCTTGATGTCCGGATGGGCCGCCTCGAACTGCGGCGCGAGCTGCTCCATGACGATCATGTCGGGATTGTCGACCGTGGCGATCGTCAGCGTGGTGGGGGCGGCGCAGGCGCCGGTCGCCCAGGCTACGGCTAGGCAGAGCGGCGCGATCCCGGCCGCGATGGTCTTGCCGTTCAGCATGGACCCGTTCCTTTCCCGTGCGTCCGGATCCGGTCGCTTTCTTCCGGACCTGTGGTCGTGGAAGGGGCAATCCATATCCAGCCGTTGTTCTTGTTGCCGACATCCTTGCAGCGGCTGCATCCGGTGACAAGGCATCTTTTGCACAATAACGTGCAAAACG
>CAXTCK010000060.1:13579-16697 GCA_964242425.1 uncultured Acetobacteraceae bacterium
AAGCGCTGCCGCCGGCCTATGCGCTCCAGGATGCCGCCGACTACCTCGAAGCGGCGGAAGCGATCCTGCGCGCGATCGGCAGGGATCGCATCGTGGCCAGCATCGGCATCGACTTCACCGCCAGCACGCCCCTGCCCGCGCGGCTGGACGGGACGCCGTTGTCGGCGCTTCATCCGGCCGAGCCGCACGCCTACGTCAAGCTGTGGAAGCACGCGGCCGCCCAGCCTCATGCCGACCGGATCAACGCGTCCGGCCCGCACGATTATCTGGCGGAATGCGGCGGCCGGCTGTCCGGCGAGTGGATGCTGCCGAAGGCGCAGCAGCTGCGCAACGAGGCGCCATCCCTGTGGGCGGAAGCCGAACGCTTTATCGAGGCCGGCGACTGGCTGGTCTGGCAGCTGTGCGGGCAGGAAGCGCGGAGCCTGGATTTCGCTGCCTACAAGGCGCAGTACAGCGCGGCCCGGGGCGGCTATCCCCCGCACGTCGTGCCGGGCCTGATCGATCGGCTGGCGCCGCCGCAGCCGGTGGGCACGGCGGCGGGCAGGTTGTCGGACGCGTGGCGCGCCCGGACCGGCATCGAAGGCGAAGCCGTGGTCGGCGTGGCAGTGATCGATTCCCATGTCGTCCTGCCAGCCGTCGGCGCCGTGTCGCCCGGCACCCTGGTCGGGGCCCTCGGCACGTCGGCGGTGTTCCTGCTGCTGGACGACACCAGGCGTCCGCTTCCGCCCGGAATCGAGGCCATGGCGGAAGGTGCGGCACTTCCTGGGTCGTGGTGCTACGAGGCTGGACAGGCCGGCTTCGGGGACATGCTGGCCTGGTATGTCCGCACCTTTCCGCGCTCTCCTGACCTCGACACGAACTTCAGGCTGTACAACGAGGAAGCAGCGTCGCTGCGGCCGGGGGAGAACCACCTCGTCGCGCTGGACTGGTGGAGCGGCAACCGGGTGCCGCACGGTGACCAAAGCCTGAGCGGCGTCCTGGCGGGCCTCACGCTCCACACCACGGCGGGAGGGATTTATCGCGCCCTGCTCGAAGCGGTGTGCTTCGGGGCGCGGACCATCGTCGATCACCTGCTTGGGGGCGGTCTTGCGATCGACCGGGTGCTGCTCACCAGCGGCCTGGCGCACAACAACGCGCTGCTGGTGCAGATCATGGCCGACATCCTCGGCCGGCAGATCGTGGTGCCCGAGATCGCCAACCCGACCGCGATCGGCGCCGCGATCCACGGCGCGGTGGCCGCCGGGGTGGTGGACGGGTTCGCGGAAGGCGCTGCGCGTTTCGGCGCCCGCGGCGCCCGGATCGTCGAGCCGGATCGCGCCGGCGAGAGCGTCTACGCGCAACTCTACGAAGCCTATCGGCAGCTCGGAACCGTGCGACCGGTACGCGACGTGCTCGGCACGATCAACAACGCCCATGGCGCATCCGGATGAGCGACGCGTCGAGACGGTCGAGCAGTGCCGGGCTGATCCTGTCCCTGATCGCGTCGGCCGACGCCTTGTCGCGGGCCGATCTGGTCGCGCAGACCGGCTTCTCGCGCACCACCGTCGCGCAACACCTGGGGGCGCTGCTCGAGGCGGGCCTGGTCCGGGAAGCACCGGTCGTCGTCAGGAGCGGCGGTCGTCCGAGCCGCACGCTTGAGGTGGAGAAAACCTTCGGCGTGGTGCTGTCTGCCGATATCGGCGAAACCCATGCACGCCTGGCGCTCACCAACCTCGCTCCGGCGGTGATCGCGGAGCGACGGATCCCGATCGACCTGCGGGTCGAGCCGGCCCAGCTGCTCGGCACGGTGTTCTCCCATCTTGTCGGGCTTCTCGACGCGGCTGAGCGCAACCGGCACGAGATCCTGGGGATCGGGCTCGGATTGCCGGCTCCGGTCGATTTCGCTGCAGGCCGGGTGACGGGGCCCTCCGTGATGACCGGCTGGGACGATTTCGACGTTTCAGGATGGTTCGCACAGCGCATCGATGCCCCGGTGCTGATCGAGAACGACGTCAACCTCATGACGCTCACGGAATGGCGCGAGCATTGGCCGGACGAGGCGCAGCTGGTGCTGATCAAGGCCGGCACCGGGATCGGCAGCGGGATCGTCGCCGACGGGCGGCTCTACCGCGGCGCGCAAGGGGTCGCCGGCGACATCGGCCACGTCCAGCTCCCGACGGACGACCCGCCGCGCTGCCGCTGCGGCAAGCTTGGCTGCGTCGAGGCCCGGGCGGCGGGCTGGGCCATCGCCCGGAGGCTGCGCGCTGCCGGCATCGAGGCCGCGACCTCGCGGGACGTGCTCGCCCTGGTCGAGGGCGGCCGGCAGGACGCGATCGACCTGGTCCGGGACGCCGGCCACTGGATCGGCGAGGCGGCTGCTGCGACCGTCAGCGTCCTGAACCCCGGAGTGATCGTGGTCGCCGGCAACCTCGCCCGAACCGGCGAACTCCTGCTGTCCGGCGTGCGCGAGCGGGTGTTCATGCGCTCGCTTCCGCTCGCCACGCGTCGGCTGAAGATCGTCAGGGGGCAGTCCGATGACCGGGCCGTGGTCATGGGCGCAGCCCGTATGGTGATTGCCGATGCCCTGCAGCCCGGACGGGTCGATCAGACCATCGCCGCGCACATAAAGGGGCGCGGAAGAACCGCGACCGGGACGTTGGCTCACGTCCTGGCAGCGGATCCGGATTGACGGCGTCGGGACGTCGTCGTGCCGCAGGACGCACTCATCGGAACGATTTACACTCAGATCGCCGACGCAGCACAAAGATTGGGCTGAGCTCGGGGCTGTAGGGCGGCAGTGGCAACAGGCTGATGTTGTCGGGCACCTTCAGCAGGCTCCCTGGCTGATGCCAACCTGCGCCGTCGAGGGTGATCACGACGTGGGCGCCAGGCGTGACGCGCCTGCTGATCTCGGCGAGGTGCAGGTTCATGGCGCTGGTGTTGAGATACGGCAGCACCAAAGCCGTGCCGATCCCGCGCGCCGGGCAGACGGCGCCAAAGAGGTGGGCCCACGCATAGCGACAGTCACGGGGTGCCGCTGGTCGCGACCCCCGCTCGGCTCAAGGCCGGGTCAGCATGCCTTGCTGACCCATTCTGGCTTCATCCTGCCACCAGAGCTCGATCGTCTTGCCGCGGGCCT
>CAXTCK010000061.1:0-16292 GCA_964242425.1 uncultured Acetobacteraceae bacterium
GCTGACAGCGGCGGCGCCTCGGTGGACCAGCGCAAGCATTCGATGGCCAGACGGCGCAAGACCGTTCATCGTGCCGAGACCGTCTTCGCCCGATGCGGCAGCTACGAGGCTGGCGTGTCGAACGTTGCAGGAGACTGTTCCCAAGATCACGCCTTATGCCTGTCTCGAGGACAGGCCCTATCCCGTCCGCCGCTCTCCATGCCGCAGCTCTTCATGCCGCAGAAAATGGCGAGGGCCTTGTTGACCGCAAGCTTCCGCATCTGGCCAGATCCGGAAGGGCCGCAGAGGGCGCTTCCGCGCGACGCCGGTTGCCTGACCGGGCAGGCGCACAGCCGGGTTCCGCAACAGGCTGGTGCGCCACCGCCGCCGCACCGCGCGTCGCCTGCAGCTGATGTTGGAGGTGTCGTTCCGTGAGATCGAGACGATGATCCGGGACGCGATGTACGCCTTGCTCGACAACCAGGTGGTGAGGGAAACCTGCCCTGCCGGCGTGATCCCGGACGAGGTCGGCAAACCCCTTGCAGCGTTTGGCGCGAGAAGCTAGGAACCGCGCCACGTCCAATGGTCGTGCTGCTGTAGCTCAGTGGTAGAGCACTCCCTTGGTAAGGGAGAGGTCCAGGGTTCGAGTCCCTGCAGCAGCACCAGCCGACCGGAACCCGCGCCAGGACACCGCCTTGCGACGCTCCCATCGGGCATCACCATGACCAAGGCTTCCGGAAGCGGTCCGGTCCCGGCCGGCCGACAGGAGGCGGAGCGTCAGGCACGGGTGACTCGTGAGGCCATGGCCTTGCGGGACAATCTGCATCGACGCAAGCAGCAGGCCCGGGAGCGGAAGGAAGCGGCACCGTTGCCTGCGGATATGGGGCCCACCGACACCGAAACCGGTTCCCGGGATGGCGATTGCCCATCGGGCTGAAGCCGGGCTAGTGCTGCTGAGTTGAGGTCCGCTTCCGGTCCGTGTCGGATGCCGGGAACCGTGTCCTGCGAGGATCGACCCATGCCGGTCATGCCCGATAGCTGGATCCGCCGGATGGCGACGGAACAGGCGATGATCGTGCCGTTCGTCGAGACGCAGAAGCGCGACGGCGTCATCAGCTACGGATTGTCCTCCTATGGCTACGATGCGCGCGTCGCGTCCGAGTTCAAGGTTTTCACCAACGTCGACAGCGTCACCGTTGATCCGAAGAACTTCAGCGAGCAGAGCTTTGTTTCCCGAAACGTTCCGGTATGCATCATCCCGCCCAACAGCTTCGCGCTGGCGCACACGATCGAGGTGTTCCGCATCCCGCGCGACGTGCTGGTGGTGTGCCTGGGCAAGTCGACCTATGCACGATGCGGCATCATCGTGAACGTGACGCCGCTTGAGCCGGAATGGGAGGGACAGGTGACAATCGAGATCAGCAACACCACCCCGCTTCCGGCGCGGGTCTATGCCAACGAGGGCATCTGCCAGTTCCTGTTCCTTCAGGGCGCCGGCCCTTGCGAGGTGAGCTATGCGGACAAGGCCGGCAAGTACATGGGCCAGCGCGGCGTCGCCACGCCGCGCATGTGACGGAGGCGTGCGATGGACCGGTTCCTGATACGAGGCGGACGTCCGCTGCACGGCGAGATCCCGATCGGGGGCGCCAAGAACTCGGCGCTCAAGCTCCTGGTGGCCGGGTTGCTGACGTCGGAGCGGCTGGTGCTGTCCAACGTGCCGCGCATCGACGACATCGCGACGATGCGCCTGCTTCTGGCCCAGCACGGGATCGCCGTGGAGGATGTCGGCGGACGCGGCGATGCTCCGGGCGAAGGCCAGGTGCTGTCGGTCGGCGGCGACATCACCAACACCGAGGCGCCTTATGACATCGTGTCCAAGATGCGCGCCTCGATCCTGGTGCTGGGCCCGCTGCTGGCGCGTGCCCGCGAGGCGCGCGTGTCCCTGCCGGGCGGCTGCGCCATCGGCACGAGGCCGGTCGACCTGCACCTCAAGGGGCTGGAAGCGCTCGGCGCCGAGATCAGGCTGGAAGCGGGCTACATCGACGCACGCGCGCCCGCAGGCCTGACCGGGGCCCGGATCGTGCTGCCGTTCGCGTCCGTCGGCGCCACCGAGAACCTGCTGATGGCGGCGACCCTCGCCTCCGGCCGCACCGAGATCGTCAACGCGGCGCGCGAGCCGGAAATCGACGACCTCGCCGCCTGCCTGAACGCGATGGGCGCGCAGGTGAGCGGGGCTGGAACCGGGATCCTGGTGATCGATGGCGTCGACCGCCTGCACGGGGCGCATCACGCGGTGGTGTCGGACCGGATCGAGTGCGGCACCTATGCCTGCGCGGTCGGCATCGCCGGCGGCGACGTCCGCCTGGTCGGCGGGCAGGTGCGGCACCTGCGCGCGGTGGTGCGCACCCTGGAGGAAGCCGGCATCGAGGTGGTGGAGGAGGAGAACGCCATGCGCGTGCGCCGCTCCGGCCGGCTGCGTGGCGTGGACGTGATGACGGAGCCCTATCCGGGGTTCCCGACCGACATGCAGGCGCAGTTCATGGCGCTGTTCTCGGTGGCCGAGGGCGCCTCGATGATGACGGAGACGATCTTCGAGAACCGGTTCATGCACGTGCCCGAGCTCAACCGGATGGGTGCCCGCATCAACGTGCACGGCTCGTCGGCGATCATACGCGGCGTCGACTCCCTGTCCGGCGCCCAGGTGATGGCGACCGACCTGCGCGCCTCCTTCTCGCTGATCCTGGCCGGGCTCGCGGCGTCGGGCGAGACGATGCTGAGCCGGGTGTACCACCTCGACCGCGGCTACGAAGCGGTCGAGCGCAAGCTGTCCGGGTGCGGCGCCGTGATCGAGCGCGTGTCCGGCTGACGCCGGCGCGGGGTCGCGCGGCGGCCTTCCGTTCCGGCGATCCGGATGCTAACGCCCGCTTCATCGCCCGCGGGGGGCGTTCCGGAGAGGTCATGTCCGCGCTGTCCAGAACCGTTCTCGCGCCGGAGATCGCCACCCCGCTCGTTCTCGCCCTGCCGAAGGGCCGCATCCTGACCGAATGCGGTCCGCTGCTGGCGGCGGCGGGCGTGGTGCCGGCTCCCGACTGCCTCGACGAGAACAGCCGCCGCCTGCGCTTTCCCACCGACGACCCGCTGCTCGACGTGGTGCGCGTGCGCCCGTTCGACGTGGCGACCTTTGTCGCCTTCGGCGCGGCGCAGATCGGCATCTGCGGCGCCGACGTGCTGATGGAGTTCGACTATCCCGAGATCTACGCCCCGCTGGACCTGCGCATCGGCGGCTGCCGGGTGTCGGTCGCGGAGCCGGTCGAGACCGCGGCGGGAGACGATCCGGCACGCTGGTCGCAGGTGCGGGTGGCGACCAAGTATCCCGGCATCGCCCGGCGCCACTTCGCGGCGCGCGGCGTGCATGCCGACATCGTGCACCTGAACGGGGCGATGGAACTGGCACCCGGCCTCGGCTTGTGCCGCCTGATCGTCGACCTGGTGCAGACCGGTTCCACCCTGAAGGCGAACGGGCTGCAGGAGGTGCAGGTGATCGCCGAGGTCACCAGCCGGCTGATCGTGAACCGCACCGCGCTCAAGACCCGGCCCGAGGCGATCGGCGCCTGGATCAGGCGGTTCCGGGCGGCACTCGACGGGGCCGGAACGGGCGCCGACGCGTGAAGCGCCTGTTGACCGGCGATCCCGGCTTCGAAGCCGCTTTCGCGATCCTGGTGCACGAGGTGCGCGACGGCGGAACGCGGGTCGATGCGCCGGTGCGGGCGATCCTGCAGTCGGTGCGCGACGGGGGCGACGCGGCGGTGTGCGCGCATACCGACCGGTTCGACCGGCACGAGCGGCCGCTCACCGCCGACAGGCTGCGCATCGCCGCCGCCGAGGTGGACGATGCGGTGGCGCGGGTCGAGCCGGCCCTGGCCGAGGCGCTCGGCCTGGCCGCCCGGCGCATCGAGGCGTTCCACCGCGCCCAGCTCCCGCGCGATTTCAGCTTCACCGACGAGGCCGAGCTCACTCTCGGCCTGCGCTGGACGGCGCTGGACGCAGTCGGGATCTACGTGCCGGGCGGCAAGGCGGCATATCCGTCCTCGGTGCTGATGAACGCGGTTCCGGCCCGGGTCGCGGGGGTCGGCCGGATCGCCATGTGCGTCCCCTGCCCCGGCGGTCATGTGAACCCGCTGGTCCTGGCGGCGGCGCGGTTGGCCGGGGTGGACGAGATCTACCGCGTGGGCGGCGCGCAGGCGGTCGGCGCGCTGGCATACGGCACCGCGACCATTCCGGCGGTGGACCGGATCGTCGGCCCGGGCAACGCCTTTGTCGCGGAAGCCAAGCGGCAGGTGTTCGGCCATGTCGGCATCGACAGCATCGCCGGGCCGTCCGAGGTGGTGATCGTCGCCGACCGCGACAACGATCCGGAGCACGTGGCCTATGACCTGCTGGCCCAGGCCGAGCACGACGAGCTGGCGCAATCGATCCTCCTGACGGACGATGCTGGCTTCGCCGACGCGGTCGCGAACGCCGTCGCCCGTGCCCTGGAAACGCTGCCACGCGCCGCGATCGCCGGGGCGAGCTGGAACGACTACGGCGCCATCGTCGTCGCAGACCGACAGGACCAGATCTGGCCGCTGGTCAACCGGCTGGCGCCGGAGCACCTGCAGCTCATGCTGGCCGACGACACGGAAGCGTTCCGCTCGATCCGGCATGCCGGAGCGATCTTTCGTGGCAGGCATTGTCCGGAAGCGATCGGCGACTACGTCGGCGGCCCCAACCACGTCCTGCCGACCAGCCGCACCGCGCGGTTCGCGTCCGGGCTGTCGGTGTACGACTTCCTGAAGCGCACCACCTGGATCGCGTCCGAGCGCGAAGGGTTGGCCCGGATCGGTCCGGCCGCGGTCGCGCTGGCCGAAGCCGAAGGGTTGCAGGCGCACGCCCGCAGCGTGGCGATCCGTCTCGGGCGCGCTTGACCCGGAACGATGCAATCCTCATGTTCCGGCCCGAAAACCCTTGCGAACGGGCCGTCGGCATAGGCGGTTGGCGCCTTGTCCAGGGTTTGAATCCCTTTTCAACAGTTCAGGAGGCGCCTGATGCGTCGATACCCCATGCTTCAACGACAAGACCGGCACGATGTCTAAGGAAGACATGATCGAGTTCAGCGGCACCGTCCAGGAGCTGCTGCCCAATGCCATGTTCCGGGTGAAGCTCGACAACGAGCACACCATTCTTGCCCATACCAGCGGCAAGATGCGCAAGAACCGCATCCGCGTCCTCGCGGGCGACCGGGTCAACGTTGAGATGACGCCCTACGACCTGTCCAAGGGCCGGATCACCTTCCGATTCAAGTAGAACCCGTCCTGGTCGAGCTTCCGGCCGGGCCCGGCGGGGCCATCCCGGCCAAGATGCGGGACAAGCTTTTCCTCGCCTCGGCGAGCCCGCGCCGGCGGGACCTGCTGGCGCAGATCGGCATCGTTCCCGACGCGATCCTTCAACCGGACATCGACGAGGCGCCGCGTCCGCGCGAGTTGCCGCGTGCCTATGTCGCGCGACTGGCCGAGGCCAAGGCGGCGGCGGCCGTTCTCATGGCGCCCGGACCTGGGCTGCTTCTGGCGGCGGACACCGCCGTCGCGCTGGGACGCCGTATCCTGCCCAAGGCGGAGAACGAGGATTGCGCGCGGCGCTGCCTGTCCCTGCTGTCCGGCCGCCGGCACACGGTTCTGACCGCGGTGGTGCTGCGCCTGCCGGATGGCAGCAAGTCCAGCCGCATCGTGGAAAGCGTGGTCGGCCTGTCCCGCCTGTCGGAGCGGCAGATCGACGCGCTGATCGCGGCCGGGGACTGGCACGGCAAGGCGGGTGGCTATGCGCTGCAAGGCCAGGTCGCCGCCTTCGTGCGCTTCCTGTCCGGCAGCTACTCCAACGTGGTCGGGCTGCCGTTGTTCGAGACGGCGCAGCTGCTCAGGGGACGCGGCTGGCTGCCGTGAAGCACCGGTGACGGTTCGCCTGCTGGCCGCCTCCAGCCCGGGCGAGGTCCGCATCGCCGCGGTGGACGGCGAGCGGCTGCTCGACTACGCGCTGTGGCGCCCGGGAGCGCCGGACGGCGTGGGCGACCTTCACCGCGGCCGGATCGAGACGGTGCTGCCGGCACTCGGCGGCGCGTTCGTGGCGCTGGGTTCCGGGTCCGGCTTTCTGCCGCTTCGCGACAACGAGCCGCACCCGGGCGAGGGCGACCCGGTACTGGTGCGGATCGTGCGCAGCGCGCAGGGCGGCAAGGGGCCGCGGCTGCGTGTGTGCGACGAGCCGGGCTTCGAGCGTGCCGGAGCGCCGGCCCTGCTGGCGGCGGGGCCCGATTCGCTAGCCAGGCTCGCCGCCGCGTATCCCGACGCACCGATCACGAGCGACCATCCGGCGGTTGCCGCCGAGCTGGCGCCGGACCTGCGACATCGCATCGTGCGCGTCGCGATGGCGATGCCTGCAACGGTGGAGGAACAGGTCGAGGCGCTGTCCGCGATCACGGTGGCGCTTCCAGGCGGCATGAAGGCCAGCATCCATCCGACCCCGGCGCTGGTGGCGATCGATCTCGATGGCGGTGGCACCAGCGCCGGCCGGCAGAACAAGCAGGTGGCGCAGTTCGCCGCCAACCGCGCCGCGATCGGGCCGCTGCTGCACCAGCTGCGGCTGCGCAACCTGTCCGGCGCGATCCTGCTCGACCTGGCCGGGCTTGACGCGCGCAAGCGGGCGGCGCTGCGGCCGGAGATCGAGGCGGCGCTGGCGCTGGACCCGTTGCAGCCGAGGCTGCTCGGCTTCACCGCACTGGGGCTGGCGGAGATCCTGCGGCCGCGCGTGCATCCGCCCCTGCACGAGCTGCTGGCGGGGCCGCACGCCGCAGCACTTGCCGCCCTGCGCGCCGCCGACCGGGTCGCGGCCGTGCCGCCGCACCGCCTGCCCGGGCTGGTGGTCGGGCTGGACGTCGGCACGGCGCTGCAACGCGACCGTGCGGCGTGCGACGCCCTGGCACGGCGCGCGGGGCGACCCATCTCGATCCGCATGGACCCATCGCTTCCCGTTCTGGCCTGGAACCTCGATCATGGCTGAGCCAATCCACCCCGGCCCGGCTGCCGGCCCCCGGCCGGCGGCGCCCTGCCCGATCTGCGGGCGGCCCGCCGAGGCGAGGCACCGGCCGTTCTGCTCGGTGCGCTGCGCCGACGCCGATCTGGGCCGCTGGCTTACCGGCCAGTATCGCGTGCCCGGGCCGCCGGCCGATCCCGACGACGAGGCCGGCGGCCGGCTTGATCCGGAGGAAGGCATGGGCTAAAGCCAGCGCCACCAACGGACCGGCGCTGCGCCACGTCCCGCAGGGCAGGAGCCCGGGTAGCTCAGTTGGTAGAGCATGCGACTGAAAATCGCAGTGTCGGTGGTTCGAATCCGCCCCCGGGCACCATGTCCCGCCGTGTGTTCCCGGCCCCGTCGTTGTCCCCGGGCCAGTTTCTGTTTCCGGAAGGCTCTCCCATGACGGCGCCGAGTGCCGCTGCCGCCAACGAGCCGCTTCTCGACCTGCAGCCTGAAGACGGCGGGGCACGCCTGCGCCACGTGCTGCGCGATCTCGGCGAGACCGGCCGGCTGTGGCGGCTGTGCTGGACGTTGGGGTGGCTGGACGTGAAGCTGCGCTACCGTGGCTCGGTGCTGGGGCCGTTCTGGCTCACCGCGTCGACGGCTGTGATGGTGGGGGCGATGAGCCTGCTCTACACCACGTTGTTCAGGATCGACCTGCGCACCTACATGCCGTTCCTGTCCTTGTCCCTGGTGCTGTGGGGCTTCATCGGCGGCGTGGTGAACGACGGCGCCTCCTGCTTCACCCAGGCGGAAGGCATGATCCGCTCCATGCGACTGCCGTTCGCGCTGCACGCGGCGCGCTGCATCATACGCAACATCCTGGTGCTGCTGCACAACGTCGTGGTGATCGTGGTGGTGTTCGCGGTGTTCGGCGTTTGGCCGGGCGCGCATGCGCTCTGGGCGCTGCCGGGGGCGGCGCTGTGGCTGCTGGATGCCGTCGCCGCCTGCCTGCTGCTCGGCACGCTTGGGGCGCGCTACCGCGACATTCCGCCGATCATCTCCAGCCTGATGCAAATCTTCTTCTTCATCAGTCCCATCATCTGGCGGCCGGAGCTGATCACGCGCGGCCACGCCTGGCTGCAGCTGAACCCGTTCTATGCGCTGATCGAGATCGTGCGCCGCCCGCTGCTGGGCGAGCAGGCGAGCGCCCATCTGTGGCGGCTGTCGGTGTATGACAGCGTGCTGTTGTGGGTCGCCGCCCTGCTTCTGTTCATGCGCGTGCGTGCCCGCCTCGCCTACTGGATCTGAGGCGGTGGGCACGGTCCTGCCGGGGTCGGGCGCCGGCGTCCTGGTGCAGGACCTGCACGTCACCTTTCCGCTGTACCACGGCAGCGCGCGCACCCTGCGCAAGACCCTGGCCAAGGTCGCGTCCAGCCGCTTCGAGCAGGACCAGCAGCAGCGCATGGTGGTGCAGGCGCTTCGCGGCGTTTCCTTCTCGCTGCGTCCCGGCGACCGGCTCGGGCTGGTCGGCGGCAACGGGGCGGGCAAGACCACGCTGCTTCGGGCGCTGGCCGGCATCTACGAGCCGGTGGCGGGACGGGTCACGGTGCGCGGCGAGATCAACGCCCTGCTCGACACCAACCTCGGCATGAACTCGGAGCTGACGGGACGCGAGAACATCACGCTGCGCGGGCTGCATGCCGGGCTGAGGCCGCGGCGCATCCGTGCGATCGAGGACGACGTGCAGGAGTTCGCCGACCTTGGCAGCTTTCTCGACATGCCGGTGCGCACCTACAGTTCCGGCATGGTGGTGCGCCTGGGCTTCGCGCTCGCCACCTCCATCCGCCCGCGCGTGCTGCTGATGGACGAGTGGTTCCTGGCCGGGGACACCAACTTCATGACCAAGGCGCAGAACCGCCTGGAGCAGCTGGTGCGACAGGCCGAGATCCTGGTGATCTCCACCCACCAGCTTGACGTGGTGGCAGCCTGGTGCACGCAGGTGCTGTGGATGGACGGCGGCAGGATCCGTCTCCAGGGATCGCCGGAGGAAGTGCTGCCGGCCTACATGGCCGACGAGCCTCCTTCCGCCGAGGCAGACCTCGTCAGGCACGTGGCCGAGACGGACTAGGATGCGGACCTGGTCGGGTCCGTCGTCGACCCGAAGCGGCCCTGGCTACCCCGCCTTGTGGGATGCCGCCCGGTGCGCCTGCGTCTGCCCGGCATAGCCCCAGTTCGCGCCCGGCACCTCGGTGACCACCACATAGGTTGCCAGCGGCAGCCCGTCCCCCAGCACATGTCGCAGCAGTTCGTGGGCCTGGCCGACGAACGCGGCCCTCTCGCCCTCCGTGTTCGTGCCCTCCGTCACCGTGGCGTCGACGTGCGCCGCGACGGCGACCGGCTGCGCACCGACGCTCCATGACGCACCGACAGCCACGGGCTCCACCAGGACGGCGGTCAGCTCGGCCTTCTTGCGAAGCGTATCGGCCATGAGGTGCGTGATGCCCTGCTGGATGCGGGTAATCTGGTTGGACGTCGGGGTCGTCGCGGTGCGGACATGAACAAACGGCATGGTCTGGCTCTCCAGGTGCCACGGCAGGAGCCGCGGCCACGCCGATACCCTGGCCGTCTCCGACCAATTCGACTATCGAGAACTTTGAACGCATCCCTGCAGTATAGCTGAACGGTGTCATGCGCCTCGCGAACTTCGACCTCGACACCTTGCGGACCTTCGTCAGCGGCGTGGAATTGGGAAGCTTTGCCAGGGCTGCCGACAGGCTGGGCCGCTCGCCCTCAGCAGTAAGCTTGCATCTCCGCAGGCTGGAGGATCAGGCGGGGCGGCCGCTCCTGCACAAGCAGGGGCGCGGGCTGATCCCGACGGAGGCGGGCGAGATGCTGCTGACCTATGCCCGCCGTCTGCTGGCGCTGAATGACGAGGCGATGGACGCCCTGCGCGGCGAGGCGGTTGCGGGCACGGTTCATCTCGGCCTGCCGCAGGACTTCGCGGAGGGCGTGCTACCCGCCGTCCTGGCCCGCTTTGCTGCCGCGCACCCGGCTGTCCGCGTCGAGGTGAGCGTGGAGCGCACCGTGACGCTGCGGGATGGGATCGAGGCCGGGCGCTTCGACCTCGCGATGTTCTGGGATCGGGACGCCGCATCCGCTGTCGCACGCGTGCCCATGACCTGGCTGGGACCGCGTGCAAGATTCAGAAGAAACCAGGACGCTCCGCTACCGCTCGTGGTGTTCGAGCCGCCCTGCTTGTTCCGGGAAGCGGCCACCACGGCGCTGGACGCGGCCGGGATTCCCTGGCGCATCGTGTTCAGCAGCCCCGCCTTGTCGGGCTTGTTGGCCGCCGTCGCCGCCGGGCTTGGAGTCACGCCGCGTGCGCCCTTCGGGTTGCCGGCCGGCGTTTGTCCTTTGGAGCCGGCGCGAGCAAACCTGCCGGCCCTGCCCATGCTGTCGCTGTCGCTGCGGAGCGGCGACGCGCGACCGACGCCTCCCGTCGAGCGGCTGCGGGCCATTATCGGCGAGGCTCTGCGTGCTCAGTTCGCGGGAACCGTTGTGTTGCGGCAGGACGGTTCTGACGACCGCGACCCTTTCGAGGCGGACGCCAAGTGACTTGAACTCCCGCAGGGCTGGATCCGCACTCCACCAGCTCCGGCCGTTCGCCTGATCAGGTTTGAACCCTGGAGCATCATGACCGGCGAGCGAACGTGGACAGGCCATGGCCTGAGGCGCGTGGTGGGCCGGGTGGGTTTCGAACCCACGACCATTCGATTAAAAGTCGAATGCTCTACCGCTGAGCTACCGGCCCATGGCGCGGGCGGACCGGACGATGCCGGCCGCCCAAAACCGTCGCCGCGATCAGGCGGCGGGCGCTGGGGCCGGACGCATGGTCACGATCCGGTCGGGATCGGTCACCGTGCCGCTTCCGCCGGCTCCGCGCTTGATCTGGTCGACCAGACCCATCCCTTCAATGACGTCGCCGAAGATGGTGTACTGGCCATCCAGGCTCGGCGCCGGAGCGAACATGATGAAGAACTGGCTGTTGGCGCTGTGCGGGTGCGCGGTGCGCGCAGCACCCAGCGTGCCGCGGACGAACTTCACCTTGTTGGTGAACTCCGACTTGAGGTCGGGCAGCTGGCTGCCGCCGGTGCCGGTGCCGGTCGGGTCGCCGCTCTGGGCCATGAAGCCCTCGATCACCCGGTGGAACGGCACGTTGTCGTAGAACCCTTCCGCGGACAGGGAGCGGAACCGCTCGGCATGCGCCGGCGCCAGGTCGGGCCGCAGCCGGATCACGACGCGGCCGCTCTTGAGCTCGAGATGGATGAGGTCCGCGTCGGGCGCGGCGGTCGTGTCGGACATGTTGGCTTCCTTGGGGAAAACAGCGGATCAGCGCAGCTTGGTCATGATCCGGGCGTGCGTGAAGGTCGGCACGAAGGAGGAGATCTCGCCGCCGAGCCGGGCGATCTCCTTCACCAGGCGCGACGAGATGAACTGGTAGCGCTCCGTGGCCATCAGGAACAGTGTCTCGATCCCGGGATCGAGACGATGGTTCATGCCGAACATCTGCGTCTCGTAGTCGTAGTCCGTCACCACGCGAAGGCCGCGTATGATCACGTTCGCGCCGTTCTGCCGCGCGCACTGCACCAGCAGGTTGTCGAAGCCGAGCACCTCGATCGCCGTGCCGGTGTCGGCGGCGATCGGCGCCACCTCGTGCGCCACGCACTCGACCCGTTCCTCCAGGTCCATCAGCGGCTGCTTGCCGACGTTGGCGGCCACCCCCACCACCAGCCGCTCCACCAGCCGCGCGCCACGGGCGATGATGTCGAGATGGCCGCGGGTGATCGGATCGAAGGTGCCCGGGTAGAGACCCACATGCGCCCGAACCTCAGGCATCGCGGTCCTCCTGGAGGTCTGCCGGGTCCGGGTCCGCCGGCCCTGCCTCGAACGGGTCGCCCAGGGTGTGTTCCAGCGGCGTCGGTTCCAGCGGCATCGACCCTGGCGGCATCGGTTCCAGCGCGGCGGCGTCCGGATCGCCAACGGTGACGGGCAGGCCGTCGATCGGCGTCTCGTCCGCTTCCGGCACCTCGCCTTCCAGCACCGGGAACACGCTGGTCACGTGCTCGGCGCCGCCGAGGCGGAACAAGGTCACGCCCATCGACTGGCGCGCGGTGATGCGCACCTGGTCGACCGGCACGCGTATCAGCCGGCCCGCGTCGGTCACCAGCATCACGTCCGTGCCGTGCAGCACGGGCAGGGTCGCCACCACGGCGGAACCGTTGCGTCGCGGCGAGAGCGACACGTTGGCGATGCCGAGGCCGCCCCGGCCGCTGACCCGGTAGTCAAAGGCGGAGGAGCGCTTGCCGAAGCCGCCATTGGTGACGGTGAGCAGGATCTCCTCCGAGCTTTCCAGCTCCGCGAACCGATCCGGCGACAGGATGGCGGCGGCGACCGCCTCCTCGCCGTCTGCGTCCGCCGCCTCGGCCTCGGCTTCGATCTCGGCCACCGCCGCCTCGGTGTCGCCTTGGGTGGTCTCGGTGCGGCGCTTGGCGATCGCCATGCGCATGTAGCCGGCCCGTTCCGACACGTC
The DNA here is from genome assembly GCA_964242425.1 of uncultured Acetobacteraceae bacterium. GTDB lineage: Bacteria > Pseudomonadota > Alphaproteobacteria > Acetobacterales > Acetobacteraceae > Lichenicola. The sequence goes on from CAXTCK010000061.1 coordinate 12,614, forward strand.
GGCGTCGACGTGGTTCAGCACGGCCAGGCTGTTGACCTCGTCGCCCCCGCCCAGCCGGATGCCGCGCACGCCGGAGCTGTCCCGGCCGGCGAACACGCGCAGGGTGTCCTCGGTGATCTGGAAGCGGATGCAGCGGCCGAGCCGGGTCGCCAGCATCACGTCCTGGCCTTCCCGGCAGGTGGCGACGCCGATCAGCCGGTCGCCGCCCTCGCCCCATTCCTCGTCCAGCTTCATCGCGATCAGCCCGGACGCGCGCACGTTGCGGAAGTCGCTCAGCCGGTTGCGGCGTATGCTGCCGCTGGCGGTCGCGAACACTAGGTGCAGGTTCTCCCACAAGGTCTCGTCCTGCGGCAGCGGCAGCACGGTGGTGATGGAGTCGCCACCGAGCTCGGGCAGCAGGTTCACCAGCGCCCGGCCCTTGGCGGTCGGGCTCGCCTCGGGGAGCCGCCAGACCTTTTCGCGGTAGGCCTTGCCGCCCGACGAGAAGAACAGCACCCACTGGTGGGTGTGGGCGTTGAAGGAACGGGTGATGATGTCGTCGCCGCGACGCCCGGCGGCGGTGCGGCCGCGTCCGCCGCGGTTCTGCTGGCGGAAGGTTTCCAGCGGCGTGCGCTTGATGAAGCCGTCGCGGGTGATGGTGACCACCATCTGCCCCGGCTCGATCAGGCTTTCGTCGGTCTGGTCGCCGGCGACGTCGGAGATCTCGGTCAGGCGCGGGCTGGCGATCTCCGCCCTGACCTGCACCAGCTCGTCGCGCATCACCTCAAGCCGGCGCGGGCGGCTGCCGATGATCTCCAGCAGCTCGTTGATCCGGGTGCCGACCTCGGTCAGCTCGGCGTGGATCTTGTCGCGCTCAAGCCCGGTCAGGCGGGCCAGGCGGAGCTCCAGGATGCCGCGCGCCTGCGCTTCCGTCAGGTGCACGCGCCCGTCCACCACCACGTTGCCTTCGTCGTGGATCAGGCTCAGCAGCGGCTCGATCTCGTCGGCGTCCCAGGCACGGGCCATCAGCGCCTCGCGTGCGCTGGCGGAGTCGGGTGCTGCCCGGATCAGCGCAATCACCGCGTCGATGTTGGCCACCGCGATCACCAGGCCCACCAGCAGGTGGCCACGGTCGCGCGCCTTGCTCAGCTCGTAGCGGGCGCGGCGAAGGATCACCTCCTCGCGGAAGCTGATAAAGGCGGCCAGCACCTCCTTCAGCCCCATCAGCTTGGGCTGGCCCTCGTTCAACGCCAGCATGTTCACCCCGAACGAGGTTTGCAGCTGGGTGAAGCGGTAGAGCTGGTTCAGCACCACCTCGGGCGTGGCGTCGTTCTTGATCTCGATCACCAGACGCATGCCGGAGCGGTCGCTCTCGTCGCGTATGTTGGAGATCCCCTCGATCTGCTTGGCCCGCACGAGGTCGGCGATCTTCTCCTGCAGGGTGGACTTGTTCACCTGGTAGGGGATCTCGGTGACCACGATCGCCTTGCGGTCGCGCCGGATGTCCTCGATGTCGGCGCGCGCGCGCACCAGCACCGAGCCACGCCCGGTCTCGAACGCCGAGCGGATGCCGGAACGGCCGAGGATGATGCCGCCGGTCGGGAAGTCCGGGCCCGGCATGATCTTCATCAGCGCGTCGAGCGACAGGTCGGGTTCGGCGATCAGCGCCAGGGTGGCGTCGATCACCTCGCCCGGGTTATGGGTCGGGATGTTGGTCGCCATGCCCACCGCGATGCCGGCGGCGCCGTTGATCAGCAGGTTCGGGTAGGCGGCGGGAAGGACCTTCGGCTCCTCCTCGCTTTCGTCGTAGTTGGGCCCGAAATCCACCGTGTCGCGGTCGATGTCGTCGAGCAGGAACATGGCAGGGCGGCCGAGGCGGGCCTCGGTGTAGCGCATCGCCGCCGGGCTATCGCCGTCCACCGAGCCGAAATTGCCCTGCCCGTCGATCAGCCTGAGCCGCATGGACCAGGACTGCGCCATGCGCACCATGGCGTCGTAGATGGAGGCGTCGCCGTGCGGGTGGTACTTGCCCATCACGTCGCCAACCGCGCGCGCCGACTTGCGGTACGGCTTGTCCGGGGTGAACCCGCTTTCGCGCATCGAGTACAGGATGCGCCGGTGCACCGGCTTCAGCCCGTCGCGAACGTCCGGCAGGGCGCGGCTGACGATCACCGACATCGCATAGGCGAGGTAGGAGGTTTGCATCTCCTCCTCGATCGTCACCGGCGTCATGTCGGACGGCCCGCGATTGAACGGCCCCGGATCGGATGGGCCGAGTTCGGGCGGAAGCGGCGGCGCCGGCGGCTCGGGGATGTCGCTCAACAGGTAATCCGTCAGTCGGGCACCGGATCGCGGCGGCCAAGGCGCGCGGCGCCGGCTGCCTGGTCAGGCGCGCAAGGAAGCACGACGCCCCACGCGCGGCGTCATGTACACGCTAGCACGCGCGCGCGCGCCGCGGAACCGTCGGGACGCGGAGCGGCGGTGGCGGCGAATCGCCCCGGGGGGCTAGCGGCTCAGAACGGGATCTCGTCGTCCAGGTCGCTGCCGGAAGGCTCCCAGCCACTGCTTCCCCCGCCTTGTCCGCCACCCTGGCCACCTTGGCCGCCACCGGACGACGAGCCGCGACCGCCGCCGCGCGGGGCGCCAATCGCCTTGGTGCCACCGCCGCCGTAGCCACCGCCGCCGCTGCCACTGCCGTAGCCGCCACCTTCGCCGCCGCCTTCCTCACCGCCGCGGCCGGAGTCGAGCAGGGTGAGGTCGCCGCGGAACCGATCGATCACCACCTCGGTGGTGTACTTCTCCTGCCCGGACTGGTCGGTCCACTTGCGCGTCTGCAGCGAGCCCTCGACGTAGACCTTCTTGCCCTTGCGGCAGAACCGCTCGACCACGTCGGCGATGCGCTCGTTGAACACCACCACCCGGTGCCATTCGGTCTTCTCGCGCCGCTCGCCCGAACCCTTGTCGTTCCAGGTTTCGCTGGTCGCCAGGGTGAAATTGACGATCTTGGTCCCGTTCTGGGCATTCCGGACCTCCGGGTCCTTTCCCAGGTTCCCGACCAGGATCACCTTGTTGACGCTGCCGGCCATCGCAACTTCCTGTCTCGTTCCCGGACCCGCTCATTCCCGGACCACCCGGGCGCGGCGCCGGCTTCCATCATGTGGGGTCGCAGACCCCTAACTACCCGCCGCACCATGACGGCGGAACGCGAACATAGTATGAACAGGAGGAACCGGTTGGCAAAAAGGAGCCCGGACATGAGCACGGCACAGGGTCCCGCCAACGCGTCCATCCGTGTCCGCGGCGCCCGCGAGCACAACCTCAAGAACATCGACGTCGACATTCCCCGCGACGCCCTGACCGTGGTCACCGGCCTGTCCGGCTCCGGCAAGTCCTCGCTCGCCTTCGACACCATCTATGCCGAGGGCCAGCGCCGCTACGTGGAAAGCCTGTCCGCCTATGCCCGGCAGTTCCTGGAGCTGATGGGCAAGCCGGACGTCGACTCGATCGAGGGGCTGTCGCCGGCGATCTCCATCGAGCAGAAGACCACCAGCCGAAACCCGCGTTCCACCGTCGGCACCATCACGGAGGTGCACGACTACATGCGCCTGTTGTGGGCGCGCGCCGGGATCCCCTATTCGCCCGCCACCGGCCTGCCGATCGAGGCGCAGACCGTGAGCCAGATGGTGGACCGGGTGATGGC
>CAXTCK010000062.1:0-16185 GCA_964242425.1 uncultured Acetobacteraceae bacterium
CCCCGCGAAACCACGCCCACCAGCAAGGACCCGACCGCCTTCGAAGCCATGCCCGCCGAAGCCACGCCCGCCGAAGCCACGCCCGCCGAAGCCATGCCCGCCGCCGCCGAACGCCCCGTGACCGCCGAAACCTCCAGGCCGCCCGCCAAACCCGCCCGGATGACCGCCGAACCCGCCAAGCCGGCCAACGTATCCGCCCTGATGCCCACCGAACCCGCCCGGTCGGCCGCCGAAGCCACCACCATGCCGCTGCGCCAGGCCCGATGCGGGCACGGCCAGCACGGCCATGGCCGACCAGCCAAGCAGCGCAAGCAGGCGTGCGAAGCCCCCCGCAGCCGGTCCTGACCCGTTTCGCGTCGGCAACGCCATGAACCTGCCCTTCCGCTCGTCACCCCGAGCAGGCCATCCCCGTATGGCGGCAGTACGGCACGATTGCGACGCCCTCGTCACAGAAGGCAGGGTCAGGGAGAACAGGCCAAGGCCAAGCCCAGCCGGGCCACCCGCCCGGCCGCATCCCCCCGCGACCGTGCCCGCTCAGTTGACCGAGCGCGGCCCCGGCTGGGTGGACACGATGCGTATGTCGTTGCCTGTCCCGGTGCGCCGTTCGGCCGGATGATCGGCTAGGCGCGCCGGCCGCGCCGGACGCGGCACCTCGCCGCCGGCCCTGGACAGCGCGGACACGAACGACCGGCCCCAGCCCAGCGCCGACGCGTCCTTGATCGCTTCCCAGCACGCCTTCCAGCGATCCTGGCGCTCCGGGCGGCTCATGCGCAGCGCCAGGTCCAGCGCGTCCGCGATCTCGTCCGGGTCCACCGGGTTGACCAGGATGGCCGCCCCAAGCTGGCGCGCGGCGCCTGCGAACTTCGACAGCACCAGCACGCCCGGATCGTCTGGATCCTGCGCCGCCACATACTCCTTGGCCACGAGGTTCATGCCGTCGCGGAGCGGCGTCACCAGCCCGATCCGCGCCTCGCGCATGTATCCGGCGATGGCGTCGCGCGGCACGCCGCGGCTGATCAGCCGGAGCGGCACCCAGTCCGACTCGCCCAGCCGCGCGTTGATCGCCCCGGCAGCACCTTCCAGATCGTCGCGAAGCGTCTGGTAGGCGTCCACGTCCTGACGGCTCGCGGCCGCGATCTGCAGGAACGTGGTCTGGCGCGTCCACTCGTGCCGGCTCTCGATCAGCCGGCGATACCCGGCCAGCCGGTGCCGCAGCCCCTTGGTCGGGTCCATGCGGTCGACGCCCAGGATCAGGCTCTGCCCGTCCAGGCTGCGGCGCAGCCGCTCGGTGTCCGCCGAGCCATGCGCTTCCGCCGCCATCTCGGCGAAGTCGACCGGATCGATCTCCACCGGAAACGCGCCGACGCGTATCTGCCGGTTGCCGAGCTGCAGCCCGCCCCCCGCCAGGCGCGCCGCTCCCGCGATGCGCTGCGCGGAGGCGGAAAAGTTCTCCGCGTCGTTGGCCGTCTGGAACCCGAGCAGGTCGGCGGACAGCAGGTCGCGTATGAACGACGCCGCGTCCGGAACGCCGGAGATCATGTCCGGGCTCGGGAACGGCGTGTGCAGGAAGAAGCCAATCGGGCAGGAAACGTTGCGGGCGCGAAGCACCGCCGCCATCGCCAGCAGGTGGTAGTCGTGGATCCAGATGGTGTCGTTGGGCCGAAGCAGCGGCAGCAGCACGTCGGTCAGGCGGGCATTCACCGCCCGGTAGCCCTGCAGGCTGCGTCGGTCGAAGTTCATCTGCTCGGGCAGCGAGTGCATCAGCGGCCACAGCGTGCCGTTGGAAAAGTTGTTGTAGTACAACTCGTGCTCGGACGGCGTCAGGTCGACGGTGGCATACTCGACCGAACCGTGCTGCACCATTTCCGGAACCTGGCAGCCGGGGCCTTCCGACATCCGGCCGCTCCAGCCGAACCACAACCCGCCCTGCCGTTCCATCAGGTCGTTCAACGCCACTGCCAGGCCGCCCGCCTTGGCATCGCCGGTCGGGATCGACACCCGGTTTGACACGACGACCAGTCTGCTCATGGCATTCTCCCTTTATCGGGCCACCGGTCGCCGGGCGCGAGCAGAAGGCTGCTCGACTGGTCTGGCGTTGGAGACAACCGCCGTGACGGCATCTTAACGCAAGACTAAACGCTGCCACGGAACCAAGTTGCACCGTTTGGGACAAAAGCTCCAGCCACGATCAACCGCGCCGTTGCTGCTCCAGACGACGCAGCCGCAGCGTGGTCCGCTCCCCGGACAGCACCATCCCGACCGGATCGTGCAGGCGGCGGCGCCAGTTCGGCTGCTCGGACACGGTGCCCGGAACGTTGGGCTGTTCCTCCAGGCCGAGCGCGTCCTCGGTCGGCACCATCGCCAGCTCGCACGCCGACCCGCCGACCTGGGCCACCGCGGCATCCACCACCGGAACCGTGTCCCACACCGCGGGCATCGGACCCGACGCGGCGCCGCTCGCCAGCATCGCCGTCCAAAGCTCGGTGCGCGCCGTCGCCCGCTCCGCCAGCTCGCGCTGCTCGTCCGCTTCCGTGCCGCCGAGAACACGGCGCGTGCCGATGTCGTGCCCCTTCCACCACCCTGCCACGGTCGGCAGGTCATGCGTGCTGGTCATGGCGCTGGCCTGACGCGTCCAGCCGCCGGGCGCGTTGAACCCCTTCTCGTCGCGCTCGAACCACAGCACGCGCATGCCGTCGATGCCGGCCGCCTGCAGCCGGTCCTGGAACCCGGCCGGAACCGTTCCAAGGTCCTCGCCCAGCACGATCGCCCGGTTGCGCACCGACTCGAGGCGGGTGAGCCTGATCAGGTCCGCCTCCGGCAGCCGCAGGTAGGCGCCGTCGGCGGCACTTCGGCCTTCCGGAACCACCCAGAGCCGGTTCAGCCCCATGGCGTGGTCGATGCGCACCCCGCCGGCGTGGCGCATCGACCCTTCCAGCATCTCGATGAAGGCGCGGAACCCGTTCGCCCGCAGGCCACGCCCGGAGAACGCGGTGATGCCCCAGTTCTGCCCGTTCCGCTGCAACAGGTCGGGGGGTGCTCCCACCGTCAGCCCGATCAGGGTCTCCTTCTGGCGGCTCCAGCAATGGCTGCCGCCGGAATCCGTGCCGACCGCCAGGTCGGACACCAGGCCGATCGCCATCCCGGCATCGCTTGCCGCCTTCTGCGCCGCACCCAGCTCGGTGTCGGCGCGATGCTGCAGCCAGGCGTGGAACGTGACCTCGTCCGGATGGGCGGCGGCAAAGGCGACCGCGCCGGCCGCGCGCGGATCGCGGAACGGCTCCGGCCAGTCCTTCCAGTGCCAGGCGCCGCCGCCTTCGCGCCACAGATGCGCGTGCAGCGCCTCGAACAGCGCGTGCGACTCCAGCTTGTCGCCCTGGGCCACGCGCCACGCCGCGAACCCGTCATCCGCCACCCCGTCATTCGCCACCCTGGCATCGAAAACGCGCCGCAGCCGAAGCAGCCGGTCGCGTCCCACCCCCGGCCAGTCCACCAGCTCCAGCGTTTCCAGCCGCGCCGCTTCCTCGCCCGGATCCTCGGCCGCAACGTGCAGCACGTTGAGCATGATGCGGCTGGACGGCGCATACGGGCTGAACCGGTCCGGGTCGGCGGAGAACTGCGCGTGCACCGGGCTGATCGACACCGCCGACGCGCCATGGGCGGCGGCCTCGCGCACGAACTCCGCCAGGGCCGCGAAATCCCCGACGCCGCCATCGCCCGGACGGCGCAGGGCATAAAGCTGCTGCGCCAGCCCCCAGCCGCGCGGCGCATGGCCGCGCTCCAGCCCCGGCATCGCGAACGCGTCCGCGATCCCGAAGCAGCGCGGCGGCGCCACCGCAACGCCGGTCTCGCGCCCGTCGATCTCGAGCCGGTAGTAGCCGGGCTCCGACGGCAGCACCACGCACGCCCCGCCGTCCCGCGCCGTGGCGGTCCCGGAGGACACGCCGCCATGCTCGTCCTGCATCCGCCACGCGCCAGGGCGGACGGGCAGCACCAGCTCGCCGCTCGCGTCCCCGGTCACCCGCGGCGACAGGGCCGCGTCCTCGCGCTCCAGGGTGGCGATCAGTTCCCGCGCGTCACCGTCCGAGCCCGCATCGAGCCCCAGCGCGCCGAGCACCGCCTGGAGGCTGTCCGGCGACACCGCGTGCATCTTGCCGAACGCGTCTTCCCATTGCGTCGACAGCCCGGCGCGCTCCGCCAGCGTCCGAAGCAGCCCGTCGTCGATGCTCATGCCTTCGGCACCAGGATCAGGGTGGACAACGGCGGCAGCGTCAGCGTCAGCGAGGCCGGCTGGTCGTGCATCGACACTTCCGCCGCCGTCACCGTCCCGTGGTTGCCCACGTTGGAGCCGCCATAGCGCGCGGCGTCGCTGTTCAGCAGTTCCTCCCAGTCGCCGGCCTGGCTGACGCCGACCGCGTAGCCGTGACGCACCACCGGCGTGAAGTTGCACACCACCAGTGCCGGCCGCTGCCCCCAATGGCCGAACCGCAGCCAGGCGAACACGCTCTGGTCGGCATCGTGCAGCACCACCCAGCGGAAGCCCGCGGGCTCCGCATCCCGGCTGTGCAGCGCCGGCTCGCCGCGATACGCCGCGTTCAGGTCACGCAGCAGCAGCTGCACGCCGCGGTTGGCGGGCGTGTCGAGCAGGTGCCAGTCCAGCCCGGTATCGTGGTTCCATTCCCGCCACTGCGCGATCTCGCTGCCCATGAACAGCAGCTTCTTGCCGGGATGCGTCCACATGAAGCCGTAGTACGCGCGCAGATTGGCGAACTTCTGCCAGTCGTCCGAGCCCGGCATCTTGCCGATCATCGAGCCCTTTCCGTACACCACCTCGTCGTGGCTGATCGGCAGCACGAAGCGCTCGGAGAACGCATAAACCAGCCCGAACGAGATCTCGCCGTGGTGCCATCTCCGGTGCACCGGCTCGCCCTCGATGTAATGCAGGGTGTCGTGCATCCACCCCATGTTCCACTTGTAGTCGAAGCCGAGCCCGCCCTCGTCGGCGGGACGGGTCACGTGCGGGAACGACGTCGACTCCTCCGCCACCAGGATCGCGCCCGGCGCCACGTCCTTCACCGCCCGGCTCAGATCCTGCAGGAACGCGATCGACTCCAGGTTCTCCCGCCCGCCATGCTGGTTCGGCACCCATTCGCCGTGCTTGCGGCTGTAGTCGCGATACAGCATGGACGCGACCGCATCGACGCGAAGCCCGTCGACGTGGAAGTGCCGGAGCCAGAACAGCCCGCTGGCGATCATGAAGCCGCGCACCTCGTTGCGGCCCAGGTTGTAGATGAAGGTGTTCCAGTCCTGGTGGTAGCCCTCGAACGGGTTGCCGTGCTCGTAAAGCGCGGTGCCGTCGAAATGCGCCAGGCCATGCGCGTCGGTCGGGAAGTGCGCCGGCACCCAGTCCAGCACCACGCCAAGACCCGCCGCATGGCAGCGATCCACGAACCGGGCGAACTCGGCAGGCGGCCCCATGCGCGACGTCGGCGCGAACTGCCCCAGCACCTGGTAGCCCCATGAGCCGCCGAACGGATGCTCCATGATCGGCATCAGCTCGATGTGGGTGAAGCCCAGCTCCTTGACGTAGGGGATCAGCCGGTCGCCCAGCTTCTCCCAGCTCGGCGTGGCACCTTCCTCGTGCGGCAACCAGGACATGGCATGCAGCTCGTAGAACGACAGCGGCGCATCCGGCGCCTGCAGCGCTTCCCGGCCCGCCATCCAGTCCGCGTCGGTCCAGGCATGCGGCGTGGGATCCGGCACCACCGAGGCGGTCGCCGGCGGCAGCTCGGCCTGCCACGCCACCGGATCGGCACGCCACGGCAGCAGGTTGCCGTCCGGACCGACCAGCTCGTACTTGTAGGGGTCGCCGGCAGCGGCGCCGGGCACGAACAGCTCCCACACCCCGGAAGGCTGCCGCACGCGCATCGGGTTGCGGCGGCCGTCCCAGTTGTTGAACGAGCCGACCACCGACACGCGCTGCGCATTGGGCGCCCACACCGCGAAGCGCGTGCCCTCGACGCCCTCAACCGTCACCACGTGCGCGCCCAGCACCTGCGCCAAGTCGCGATGCCGGCCCTCCGAGATCAGGTAGATGTCGAGCTCGCCGAGCAGGGCAGGGAACGCATAGGCGTCCGCGACCTCGCGCACCACCTCGCCGCCGGCCGCGTCCGGCGCCGAAACGCGCAGCCGGTAGGGCTGCTCGCCCTGCACCAGCCCAGACCACAGCCCGTCGCCGTGCACCCGCGCCAGGGTGCCGCGCACGAACCCGTTGGTGGCGTCCACCACCTCCACCCGCGACGCCTCGGGCAGGAAGGCGCGCACCGCCACGCCGTTCTCGACCGGATGCGGCCCGAGCAGGGAGAACGGGTCGCCATGCCTGGCGCGGACAAACGAATCGACGGCGCCCGGATGCGGCAGGTGCTCACTCATGCGGCGCGTCTCCTGCACCCAGAAGGCGCGTTGCGATCCCGTTCAGCCCACCGAGCGGGATGCCGATCCAGTCCGGCCGGTTGTCGGCCTCGTAGCGTATCTCGTACGCCGCCTTTTCCAGCAGGAACAGGTCGAGCAGCGCCTGCTCCGCCGCGCGCGGCACCCAGGGCGTGTCGCTCGCTTCCAGCACCTCGCGATAGCTGGACAGGAAGTCCGCGCCGGCCTGGGCCCGGAACTGCTCGATCAGCTTCTCGCGCCGCTCCATCACCCGCTCGCTGTTGCTGTGCAGCCGCGATGACGCCGTGGCGCCCGCATAGTCGAACGAGCGCAGCATCCCGGCCACGTCGCGCAGCGGCGAGGAATGCGCGCGTCGCTGCTCCATGGTCTTGGCCGGCTCGCCCTCGAAGTCGATCAGGAACGCGTCGCCGCCCACCACCAGCACCTGGCCGAGATGGAAGTCGCCGTGCACCCGCGTGCGCAGCGCGCCCACGCCCTGCGCCGCCAGGCGCCGCGCCAGCCCGTGCAGCGCCTCGTGCCGTGCCGTGACCTGCTTCGCCAGCGCCGTCACCTCCTCCGGCACCGCCGGCAGCCGCCCGAGCGCCTCCACCGCACGGTCGATCTGCTCGATCGCCCCGTCCGCCCAGCCCTGCAGGTCGGCCTCCGTCACCGTTTCCGGCTGGAACGCCGGGTCGTCGGTCGCGGACGCAAACACGTCGTGCAGCTGCGCCAGCCTGCGTCCCAGCGCCTGCGCGAAGCCCGCGTAGTTGCTGTAAAGGTCGGCGTTCTGCTCCTCCTGGTCGACCGCGGCGTCGGCCACGCTGTCTTCCGCAGCGCGTGCCAGGAACTCGAGCGTCCAGGCCCATCCGTCGCCCTGGTTGCGCACGAAGCCCTGCACCAGGATCAGCGTGTTCGGCGTGCCGTCCGGATCAAAGCGCGTCACCTCGCCATGCATCGGCGGCGTGTTGGCGAAGCCGCGCCTGGTCAGGTAGCGCGAGATCTCCGCCTCCGGATGCACGCCGGACAGCACCTTGCGCACCACCTTCAGCACGATCTGGTCGTCGATGATCGCCGAGCTGTTCGACTGCTCCGCGGACAGGCGCCTGACCTGCATCTCGGCCGGGCGCTCGATCTGGTCGAACCGGTCGGTGTGGCGGAACTCGATCCGGCCAGCCTCGCCAAGCGCTATGTCGGCATCCTGGCCGATCAGGTCGAGGACGCTGGATATGAAGTTGTCGGTGGTGAACCCGTCGGTGACGTAGCCGACCAGGGGGCCGCGCCGGATGCGGGTCATGGCGAGCTGCTGCGCCACCGCGATCGCGTTCTCCTCCGCCACAGCACCCAGCGGCAGGCAGTAGCGCTCGGTGCGGTCGCCCACCTGCACGGTGATCTCGGTCAGCAGCGAGGTGTTGTCGCGGTCGTCGCGCAGCGGCACCGAGTAGGCGAACGCGATCTGGCCCAGCGTCTCGCTCTTGGACGAGAACCAGCGGCGCTTCGGCAGGTACTCCGGCAGCACCTCCCGCTCCAGCAGGTTGCGCGACGCGCCCATGCAGATCTCGGTCATCATGTTGCGCACCACGATGGTCGACAGGTCCGGCAGCGGCTCGGGCGTCGGCGTGTGCCAGCTCGGCAGCACCTGCTCGGTCGCCAGCAGGAACCAGTAGAACCCATAGGGCGGCAAGGTCAGCAGGTAGGTGAGCTGGCCGATCGGCGGGAACACCGAGCCGCCGATCACGTCAACCGGCACGCGCCGGTTGAACTCGTGCAGGTCGAGCTCCACCGCCTGCGCCGAGCGCGACAGGTTGTACACGCACAGCAGCGTCTCGTCCTGCCCGTCCTCGTTCGGGTGCGAGCGCAGGTAGGCCAGCACCTTGCGGTTGCCGGGGAACAGGAAGCGCTGGGTACCGCGGCCGAACGCCCGGTGCCCCTTGCGCACCTCCAGCATCCTGCGCATCCAGTTCAGCAGCGAATGCTGGTCCGCCGACTGCGCCTCGACGTTCACCGCCTGGTAGCCGTAGATCGGGTCCATGATCGGCGGCATCACCAGGCCCGCCGGATCGGCGCGCGAGAAGCCGCCGTTGCGGTCGATCGACCACTGCATCGGCGTGCGCACGCCGTCGCGGTCGCCGAGATAGATGTTGTCGCCCATGCCGATCTCGTCGCCGTAGTAGATCACCGGCGTGCCGGGCATCGACAGCAGCAGCCCGTTCATCAGCTCGATGCGTCGCCGGTCATGCTGCATCAGCGGCGACAGCCTGCGCCTGATCCCGAGGTTGATGCGCGCCCGCTTGTCCGACGCATAGGTTTCCCACAGGTAGTCGCGCTCCGACGACGTCACCATCTCCAGCGTCAGCTCGTCGTGGTTGCGCAGGAACACCGCCCACTGGCAGTTCTCCGGGATCGCCGGCGTCTGCCGCATGATGTCGGTGATCGGGAACCGGTCCTCCCGCGCGATCGCCATGTACATGCGCGGCATCAGCGGGAAGTGGAACGACATGTGGCACTCGTCGCCCTGGCCGAAATAAACCTGCGCGTCCTCCGGCCACATGTTGGCTTCCGCCAGCAGCATCCGCCCGGGCGCATAGGCGTCGATCTCGGTGCGCATCCTCTTGATGATGTCGTGCGTCTCGGGAAGGTTCTCGTTGCTGGTGCCGTCGCGCTCGATCAGGTACGGCACCGCGTCCAGGCGCAGCCCGTCGATGCCGAGGTCGAGCCAGAACCGCATCGCCGACAACACCTCGTCCATCACCAGGGGGTTGTCGAAGTTGAGGTCCGGCTGGTGGCTGTAGAAGCGGTGCCAGTAGTACGCCTTGGCTTCCTCGTCCCAGGTCCAGTTCGACTTCTCGGTGTCCAGGAAGATGATGCGCGTGCCGGAGTACTTCGTGTCCGTATCCGACCACACATAGAAGTCCCGCTCCGGCGACCCGGCCGGCGCCCGCCTCGCGCGCTGGAACCAGGAATGCTGGTCCGAGGTGTGGTTGATCACCAGCTCGGTAATCACGCGCAGGCCGCGATCGTGCGCCGCCACCACGAACCGGCGCAGGTCGTTCAGGGTGCCGTAGTCCGTGTGCACGCCGCGGTAGTCGGAAATGTCGTAGCCGTCGTCACGGCGCGGGCTCGGATAGAACGGCAGCATCCAGATCGCGGTGACGCCGAGGTCGACGATGTAGTCGAGCTTCTGCAGCAGCCCCTCGAAGTCGCCCACGCCGTCGTTGTTGGAATCGAAGAACGACTTGATGTGGATCTGGTAGATCACCGCGTCCTTGTACCAGAGCGCGTCCTCGATCGGCGGCAGCGAGGCCTGGCTGGCGATGGCAGGAGCCTGGTCGGGGGAAGCGGAGGGTTGGTCGAGCGGGGTCATGGAACGATGCCTCAGGAAGCTGGTGCCGCGCGCCAGATCAGGTACGGCCGATCCGGCGTGAGGGTGATGGAATGATCGCGCCCGGACAGGACGAAGCTGTTGCCGCCGACAAGGTCGTCGATTGCCAGCGTGCCCTGGTCAGGCAGGCTCCACTTCCACAACGGAATGTCGATCGCGCTGGTCTGCACGTGGTTCGGATCCAGGCTGATCGCCACCAGGATCGTGTTGCTGCGGTCGCGCGTGGTCTTCTCGAACAACAGCACCGCCTCGTTCGCCGCTTGCAGAAAGCTGACTCCGTGATGCGTGCGCAGGGCAGGGTTCTCGTTGCGGATGGCGTTGAGCCGGGTGATCTCGGCCACGATGTTGCCCGGCCTGTCCCAGTCCCAGTGCCTGACCTGGAACTTCTCGCTGTCGAGATACTCCTCCTTGCCGGCCGCCAGCGGTGTGCCCTCGCAAAGCTCGAAGCCGTTGTAGACGCCCCACAGCCCGGACATCGTGGCCGCCGCCGCCGCGCGGATCAGGAACGCGCCGCGCGTGGTGTTCTGCAGGAAGAACGGGTTGATGTCCGGCGTGTTGACAAAGAAATGCGGTCGGAAGAAGTCGCGCGGCGCCTCGGTGGTGAGCTGCTGGAGGTATTCCGTCAGCTCCGCCTTGGTGTTGCGCCACGTGAAGTAGGTGTAGCTCTGCGAGAAGCCCACCTTGCCCAGCCGGTTCATGACCTTCGGCCGGGTGAACGCTTCGGCCAGGAACGCCGCGTCCGGATAGCGCGCGCGCACTTCCCCGATCATCCACTGCCAGAACGGGAACGGCTTGGTGTGCGGGTTGTCCACCCGGAACAGCCGGATCCCCTGCTCGCACCAGAACAGCACCACGTTGGCCAGCGCCATCCACAGCCCCGGCACGCTTCCCGAGGCGTAGAAGTCGACGTTGACGATGTCCTGGTACTTCTTCGGCGGGTTCTCCGCATACCGCACCGTCCCGTCCGGCCGCCAGTCGAACCAGTCCTTGTGGTCCTTCAGCCACGGATGGTCCGGCGCGCACTGGATCGCGAAGTCCAGCGCCAGCTCCAGCCCATGCGCTTCCGCCGCGCGCCTGAGGTGCAGGAACTCCTCCAGCGTGCCCAGTTGCGGATGGATCGCGTCGTGGCCGCCCTCGGTGGTGCCGACCGCGTACGGGCTGCCGACATCCTCCGGCCCGGGGGTGAGGGTGTTGTTCGGCCCCTTGCGGTTGAGCCGCCCGATGGGATGGATCGGCGGGAAGTAGAGCACGTCGAAGCCCATCGCACGGACGCGCGGCAGGTGCCGTTCCACGTCCGCGAACGTGCCGTGCCGTCCCATGTCGTCCGCCATGGAGCGCGGGAACACCTCGTACCAGCTGGCGAAGCCGGCGCCGGTGCGCTCCGCGTCGACCGGGATCTCGGCGCTGTGGATGCCGAACGGCCTTGCATCCGCCCCGGCCATCAGCGCCGCCAGCTGCTCCGACAGCAGCATCGTCCGGCGCCCGTCCTCGTCCGCGGCCTCCAGCCCGGCCAGCATGTCCTTGAGCGGCCCTCCACCGCGGCCCACGGCATCGCGCACATGCGCCACCCCCTCGACGACCTCCAGCGAGGTCGCCACCCCGGCCTTGTGCTTGGCACCCAGCTCGTGCCGATACGTCGCCCACAGGTCGCGCCAGGCCTGCACCCTGTACTGGTGCGGACCGCGCCGTTCCAGCGGGAAGCTCGCCTGCCAGCGGTCGTTGCCGAGCAGCCGCATCGGCGTCTCGTGCCAGCCCGCGTCGCCCGGCCCCTGCCACTGCAGCGCCGCCGACAGCACGTCGTGGCCGTCGCCGATGACGTCGATCTCCACCTCCACCGTGTCGCCCGCCGTGCGCTTGACCGGGAACAGGCCGTCATCCACCGCCGGGCTCGGCGCTTCCAGCGCCAGGCGCGGCCAGCCACCTGCAATGATGGCGGACTGCTCGTCGAGCGGCAGCGGCGTCCCGTTGTGCAGCCGGTCGGCGCGGAACGCGCACAGCGCGCCCGGCGGCAGCGTCACCGCGTGCCCCGGCACCAGCTTCTCGTGTCCGGTGGGATCGTCGGTCCCCGCCAGCGGCGCGAAGCTCGAGAACGCGCCGCCGGTCCAGGGCAGCACGCTCGCCGGGTCGAACGACGCCGCTTCCGTGCCGCTGGTGTTCAGCAGCAGCAGCGTCGCGTCGTGGCTGGTGCGCGGATCGTCGGTGGTGCCGCGCAGGATCGCCGTCACCGCCTGGCCCGGCGACGACAGCCGGTGCGGCAGCCCCAGGTCGCGCGTCTGCTCGGCGATCGCCGCCAGCCGTGCGGCCTCGTCCGCCGCTGCCGCTCCCGCCGGCACGATCCAGCCGATCCCGTCCGCGACCGCAAGCCCGAGCAGGCGGCGTACACCCCCATCCGTATCCGCCGGCGTCACCACATCCATCGCCGCCAACACCGGCGCCACCCGACGCAGCATCGCCAGCTCGGCGGCGAACCAGTCCGCCTTGCCGTCCCACCAGCACAGCGACGACAGAACCCCGTCCAGCCCGAGCCCGGCGAACCCCTCGATCTCCGGCCACGGCACGCCGCCGGTGTCGACCAGCAGCACGCTGTCCGGTGCCGCCATCCGTATCGCCCGCAGCAGGGGCAGCCGGAGCCCGTCCGGCACCTGCGCCAGCCCGAGCAGGCGCGCCCCCGACACCCCTTGCCCGGACAGGCCGCGCAGCACCTCGCCCCAGAAGCCGCCGACCGCCTCCGCGTCGCGCGCGCTCGCCACGTGCGCGTCGTTGCTCGCCTCCGAGAACGCGTGACGCGGATCGAGCGCCAGCTCCGGCGCCGGCCGCGGGAACAGCTGCGGCCGCGTGGTCGCGGCGGCACCATCCGACGCCACGCGCCCCACATGCAGGTCCACCAGCACCGGAACGTTTGCCGGCGGCGATCCCAGCACCGGATCGAGCCCGGCCGTCAGCCCGTCGACGCCGTCGTGACGGAACGCGTCCGGCAGCAGCAGCCCGTCGAACCCGGCAGGCAGCGGCCCCGTGGCACCGGCCGGCCGGAGCAGCAGGCGGGACGCGGCACGCCTGACGGAGCCCGGGCCGGCTCCGCTGCCGCCCTGCCTGACCGGCTCGATCACGTCCATGCTGTTTCCCGTTCCTGAAGACATAAGCGTTACTGCCGCGGCGGGTCCGGAGGACCGGCGATCGCAACGCTGCCTACGCGTCGCATCCCGGTTCCGCCACGCCCGGTGGCACACCGTTCGACGCCCGTTCCGCCGCCACCGGCCCGGCAACGCCCACCGGCCCGGCGCTCACCGGTCCAGCGTTCACCGGCCGAACGTCACGCCGGCGGACGCGGTTCCCGGTCGGCGCCGGAGCTACAGGTCCACGCCGCCGCTGACCGCCTGGTAGGTGGCGATCGCCAGCGTCAGCGGCTCGAACGGCTTGGTGATCACGAAGGCAGGCTCCACCGCCTCGCCCGTGAGCAGCCGTTCCGGATAGGCGGTCACGAAGATCACCGGAGCATAATGATACTTCAGGATGCGGCTGACCGCGGAGGTGCCGTCGCCGCCGAGGCCCAGGTTGATGTCGGCTAGGATCAGCCCCGGCTTGGTGGCCTGCGCCAGGCGCACCGCATCCACCTCGGTCGACGCCACGCCGACCACGCGGTGGCCGCAGCCCTGCACCAGCTCCTCGATGTCCATGGCGATGATCGGCTCGTCCTCGATGATCAGCACGTCGGTCGCGGCCGAGGCGCGCAGCCGCTCGCGGGCATCGCCCAGCTGCGCCGACGCGTCGGACAGCTCCATCATCACGATCGGCGCCGCGTCCTCGACCGGCACCTCCTCCAGCGCCGTCAGCAGCAGCAGCTGCCTCTGCTTCGAGTTCAGCCCGTCCACCAGCGAGGGCAGGGTGGAGATGCCCGCGTCGAACCGGCGCGTCACCCAATGGTACAGCCCATAACGCGGCGTCAGGACGTCGTCGGTGGAGGCCAGCATCTCGCGCAGGCTTTCGGCCACCAGCAGGTCGCCGCGCGGTTGGCTTCCGGTGAGGGCGCGCGCATAACGTCGGGCATAGGGAAGGGCGCGGAGAAGATCGTCGCGCCGCGTGCTGGCCATCAGGCGTTTCTCTCTAGATAGGATTGCATTTGGTTGAGCGGGCGCAGGAAGCCGGAACGGGCGCTGGCGGAAACGGTCCGGACGCCGCCAGCGTGGTGCCGGACGAGATCCACCGGCAGATGACCGCCCTGCTCCCCGACCTGCGCGCCTTCGGGCGCTTCCTGACCCGCGATCCGACCGCCGCCGACGACCTGGTGCAGGACACGGTGGTGAAGGCGCTGGCGGCGCTGGGATCGTTCCAGCGCGGCACCAACCTGAAGGCCTGGCTGTTCACGATCCAGCGCAACGCCTTCTACGAGCAGGCCCGCCGCCGCCGGCGCGAAACCCGCGTGCTGAGCGAGCAGGTCACGGATGCCGGGTCGCACGCGCCGGAAGCGCACCGGCGCAGCGACCTGTCCGACCTGTCCCGCCTGCTCTGGGCGCTGCCGCCGCTGCTTCGCGAGGCCCTGGTGCTGGTAGGCGCGCAGGAACTCAGCCACGAGGAAGCGGCGGCGATCTGCGGCGTGCCGATCGGCACCATGAAGGCAAGGGTGTCGCGCGCCCGCGGCCAGCTTGCGCGCAGCATGGACGCGCCGGGCTGATCCGGCTGGCACCGCCCCGTATCGGACAGGTGCATCAAAACGCTCGATCATCCTGCCTCCCTGTCCGACCAGTCCGTCGTCCGCGCTTTGTTGCGACCCGGCCATCGCGTTTCGGCTCTCGTGCCATCCATGGCACCGCGCCGGCGCCGCGTGCAACAGCGCGATCCGGTTCCGGCACGGCCCGCACGGTCGCGGAAGGCGCCGGCACTGTAAAGAGCCACCCGCGGCCCGGCACCGGACACGTTGTTGTGGGAAGCGCCTGCAGGCTCTCGATCTCGTGATGGAAACCTGTCGCGTCTCGTGCAACGCCGTTCCTAACCCGTTCATTGGTTGGGCAGATTTCGGAGTGCGTGCAGATGTCGAACAGCTTCCATGACCAGGTCATCTCCATCCTGCCGAAGCTCCGGGTTCAGGCCCTTGCCCTGACACGCAACCGCGCCGCTGCCGAGGATCTGGTCCAGGACGCCGTCTGCAACGCCCTGTCGGCCCAGACCTCCTTCATCCCCGGCACCAACTTCCCCGCCTGGATGCACCGCATCCTGCGCAACCGCTTCATCTCCAACCTGCGCAAGCGCCGCGACACCACCGACATCGACGACGTGCCGGCGTCCGCCTTCGCCACCGAGGCGCCGCACGAGGATCGCCTCGCCCTCAAGGACCTCGGCAAGGCGATGACCCGTCTGCCGGCGGACCAGCGCGAGGCGCTGATCATGGTGGTGGTGCAGGGCATGAGCTACGAGTCCCTGGCGGAAGCCACCGGCTGCGCCGTCGGCACCGCCAAGAGCCGCGTGTTCCGTGCCCGCCGCCAGCTCGAGACGTGGCTGACCGGCGAGGTGTCCGAGCACGCCGAAGGCCGTGCCGCCGCCGCCCGCGCATCCGCCCTGAGCCGCACCCTCGACGCCCGCCTCCTCGCCGCCTCCCGCGGGCAGCGTCCCGACGCCTGACCGCAAGCGCCCGCATGGCTCCACGGGCCTTCACGCGCGCTTGACGCGGCAGAAACCGCAACCGGATCATTTCGTGAGGGAACGGGTCCGGTCTGGGCCCGTTTTCGCGTGGAGGGCTTTCGGTTCCTGTGTCGGGGTGAATGCGGTTGATGACGTCAGCGAGCGATACGCCCCCCCTATCCGGCAACACCCGGGCGGTGCCGAAGCGCAGGCGCAAGGGCGACACCGCCTTCGAGCTTTGGCTGCAGCGTGGCCTCCATCAGATGTTCGACGACGTCGCCAACGAGCCGGTCCCTGACGAGCTGCGCAAGCTGATCGACGACGACCGTGGTGCCTGAACCCGGCGTGCGCGCGCTGCACCGCTGGCGTCGACGCAACGCCCGGCCGCGTCGCCTCCGTCGCCTGTTGGACAGCGTCAGCGCACGGTTGCTCGTGATCATCGTGTGTTCGGTGGTTCCAGTCGCCGTGCTCGGCTCGCTGACGGCCTGGCACAACTACCGCGCCACCCTCGACGCCAGTTCCAACCGCGCCGCCGTCACCGGGGAAACCCTGAAGGCCCATCTCGACCAGCAGATCATGGATACCGGCCGCATGCTGCGTGCCCTGTCGACGCAGTCCGACCTGCGCGATCCGCAACGTTGCGTGGCCCTGCTCCGCATGGTGCGGACGCTCGGCGTCGTTCCGCTGTCGGACCTGTTCATGACGGGCGACGGCGACGTTCCCGGATGCCAGCGTGCGGAAGCCGTTCCCGGACCCGGCCTGGCTTC
>CAXTCK010000063.1:0-16135 GCA_964242425.1 uncultured Acetobacteraceae bacterium
AGTCGGTGGTGGTGTTGCCCTCGTGGACCTCGCCGATCCGGTGCGACACGCCGGTGTAGTAGAGGATACGCTCCGTGGTCGTGGTCTTGCCCGCGTCGATGTGCGCGGTGATGCCGATGTTGCGGATTCGGGACAGGTCGGACACGACGGGGGTTCTCCTCAAGCCAAGAAGGCGCGACGGGACCGGCCCGCGCGCCCTCCGGGGCCGCGGGCGAAGCCGGCGGCCGAAAGACTATTTCGGGCCCTCACATGCGCGAGATGCCCTGAATTTGCAAGAACGAACCAGGCAGCGAAGCGCCTGGCTGCGGTTCTCAGGCGCCGGCGGCGGCCTGCTTCTTGGCCTGGGCGCGCTGGATGCGGCGCTTCAGCGACTGCGCTTCTTCCGGCAAGCGGCGGTTCGGCGTGGTCAGCAGGAACGCGTCCAGCCCGCCATTGTGCTCGATGGTACGCAGGCCATGCGTGGTGACCCGGATCCGCACGCTGGTGCCCAGCACGTCCGACAGCACCGACGTAGCCTGCAGGTTGGGCAGGTAGCGGCGGCGCGTCTTGTTGTTGGCATGGCTGACGTTGTTGCCCGTCAGCACGCCCTTGCCGGTCATCTCGCAGCGGCGCGACATCGTTGGATCCTCAAAAACTGGCCCGCCTCCGGGCCGAAACCCGGATGGGGGGAGAACGAAAAGCCCCGGCACAACCGGAGCCGGCGTCGTTCGAAGCAGCCGCGGCTTATCGCGGAGCCGCACCGATCAGTCAAGCTCTCCGCCCGCGCCGGATCAGGCCCGGCCCGCCTCGCGGTCGTTGGTCGGGTGCAGCTCGCCCGCGCGTACGCTTGCCATCGCGTTCTGCAGCATGCGCACCATCGCCGCCTCGTCCATGGTCCGGGCCAGCAACCCGAGCGAGCCGCCAAGCAGCGCAGACGCGATCGCCAGCGGCGGCAGGTTCTCGCCCAGCATGTACTCGATCGCCTTGTCGATCACGGCACCCGCATGGCTGAGCTCGGCCGGCACTGAGCCGTCCTGCCCCAAAGGTTGTTCTCCCATGGACGGATCGCCGCGTTTGTCGCCGCTGGTCGGGTTCGGGCTCATCTCGTTTCCCCTTGACTGGGCGCACACATGGATCGCGGTCCCGGCTCATGCCAGGGCCGGATCCTGCAGTTCGGGCGAAAGCAGCGCGTCGGCCTGCGCCTCGGCGTCCTCCTCCTCGGACTGCGCCGCCCACATGCGGGCATAGGCGCCGCCCGCCTCGAGCAGGGCGCGATGGGTGCCGCGCTCGGCGATCAGCCCGTCCACCAGGACCAGGATCTCGTCGGCATCGACCACGGTGGACAGCCGGTGCGCGATCACCAGCGTGGTGCGGTCGGCCGCCACGCTGCGCAGTGCCGCCTGGATCTCCTGCTCGGTATGGGTATCGAGCGCGCTGGTCGCCTCGTCCAGCACCAGCACGCGGGGGTTTTTCAGGATGGTGCGCGCGATCGCCACCCGCTGCTTCTCGCCGCCGGACAGCTTCAGCCCGCGCTCGCCGACACGGGTGTCGTAGCCGTCCGGCAGGCTGCAAACGAAGTCGTGCACCTGCGCCAGCGCCGCCGCATGCTCGATCTCGGCCTGCGTGGCGCCGATCCGGCCATAGGCGATGTTGTAGCGTATGGTGTCGTTGAACAGCACCGTGTCCTGCGGCACCACGCCGATCGCAGCGCGCAGGGCTTCCTGGGCGCAGTCGCGCACGTCGTGCCCGTCGATCGTCACCCGGCCCCCGGTCACGTCGTAGAAGCGGAACAGCAGACGGCTGAGGGTGGACTTGCCCGCCCCGGTCGGACCGACGATGGCGGTGCGCCCGCCCGGATGCACCGCGAAGCTGACCCCGTGCAGGATCTCCCGGTTCACACCGTAGCCGAAGCGCACGTTCTCGAACCGCAGCTCCGCCGGCGGCGCGTCGGCGAGCCGGGCCGGCAGCGGCACGGGCGCCGGCGGGTCCCGAACCTCCCGGTCCTCGGCCAGCAGGCGGAACATCTGCTCCAGGTCCACCACCCCCTGGCGCAGGGAGGCATAAACGAAGCCCAGGAAGTTCAGCGGCCCGTAGAGCTGCATCAGGTAGGTGTTGACCAGCACGAACTTGCCGACCGTGAGCCGGCCGGCCGCGACCCCGTTCGCCGCCATCAGCATGATCACCGCCAGCGCCACGGCGATGATGGTCGCCTGGCCCACGTTGAGCATGTTGAGCGACACCTGGGTGCGCACCGCGGCCCGCTCGTAGCGCGCCTGGGTTTCGTCGTAGCGCCGCACCTCATGGCGCTCGTTGCCGAAGTACTTGACCGTCTCGAAGTTCAGCAGGCTGTCCAGCGCCTTGGTGCTGGCCTCGCTTTCCACCTCGTTCATGCGACGGCGTATGCCGATGCGCCAGCCGGTGAAGGCCACGGTGAAGCCGACATACACCACCACCGTCAGCAGGGTGGCGAGGGCGTAGCGCCAGTCGAACAGCCGCCAGATCACGGCCGTGACCATCAGCGTTTCCAGCAGGGTCGGCACGATGTTGAACACGCCAAGCCGGAGGATCAGCTCGATCGCCTGGGTGCCGCGCTCGATCGCCCGGGTCACGCCCCCGGTCTGCCGGTCCAGGTGAAAGCGCAAGGAAAGCCCGTGCAGGTGGCGAAAGGTCTGCATCGCCGCCACCCGGATCACCCGCTGCTTGACCGGCGCGAACACCGCGTCGCGCAGCTCGCCAAAGCCGCCGCTGGCAATGCGAAGCAGCCCGTAGCCCAGGATCAGCCCGACCGGCACCGCCAGCATGTGGGTGGGATCGCGGTGCGACAGCCGGTCGATCGCGCGGGAATACACCAGGGGCACCCACACCGTGGCCACCTTGGCCGCGATCAGCAGAACGATGGCCGCGACCACGTGCAGCCGCGTCCTGAGGTCGCCGCGCGGCCAGAGATAAGGCAGCAGGCCGCGCACGGTGGCGAGCGCCGTCGGACGCGATGCCGGCTCGGATGAAGGGATCGTCATGTCCCGGATGTGGCATCCGGGCCGGGGGTTGCAAAGGCGGGCGTGGCGGTTTGCCAACCTCCGGCGCTTCCCGGGCGTTGGCCGCGCATGACCAGCCCCTTCCTGCGACACGTCCAGGCCTGCAACAACGCCCGCCTGCCCGGAGAGCGCCTGCGCTTCCTGCTCGGCGACCGGCAGGTGGGCTGGGTGGCCCCGTCGCTGGTACCGGAACTGCAGCGGCACGGCGTCCGACGCGACGCGAACGCGCTGGTGCTGGAAGACGCGCAGCAGCTGCTCCCGCTCGGCGAGGCGCTGGCCCGAGCCAAATTGTTCCGGCATCGCGCCGAACCGTTCGACGTGCGGGCCGAACCGGACGGCCCGGTCCTGGCCACGCTTGATCGCGGCGCCCTGCCCGCCTTCGGCATCCTGGCCGACGGGGTGCACCTGAACGGCCTGGTGGAGCGGGCGGACGGCACGCATCTCTGGGTCGGCAGGCGGGCGGCGAACAAGCTGCTCGACCCAAACAAGCTCGACCACCTGGTGGCGGGCGGCGTGGCCGCCGGCCACGACAGCCGGCGCACGTTGGAGAAGGAGGGCTGGGAGGAATGCGGCCTGCTTGCCGAGCTGGCACGCGAGGCGGTTCCGGTCGGCACCATCCGCTATGCCATGGCGCGTGCCGAAGGGCTGCGTCGCGACCGACTGCACTGCTTCGACCTCCTGCTGCCGGACGACTTCCAACCGGTGGCGAATGACGGGGAGGTGGCGGAGTTCGTCCTGATGCCGATCGAGGATGCGTTCGCGCTGGTGCGCGATACCGAGCGGTTCAAGTTCAACGTGAACCTCGTGCTAATCGACCTGTTCCTTAGGCGCGGGCTGATCGACCCGGACGATCCGGACGGGGCACAATTGAGAAAAACTCTCGATGGATCGGGAATGGAACAATTCCCGCCGCTTGTCAGCTAAAGATCATCCGGTTTCTCAACAAGTAAATCGTTCGATAACAGCAGGTTAGATAGTCACTGATCGGCTTGCCCGCTCGGTTGCGAATCGGCTCCACGCTTCCCCTACAACCAGAATGTTCGCTATACGTTCTCATGTTGTCATGAGGCGGGAGTGGACTGGTGGGCGATGCGGAAGCGATCGACGCACTACGGGTCCGCATCGGCCGGATGGGCCGAGGCGGCGCGAAAACCAATGTCACGAAGTGCTTGCGGTTCGGCCTTGAGTCGATCGACGCGCGGTTCGAAGCGGGCCTGTCGTGCGGAGCCCTGCACGAGGTGCTGGGACACGGGCCGGACACCGAGCACGGCACCCATCCCAGCCTGCTGATCGCGGGGCTGCTGGCCCGGCACGATCCGGAACGCCCGGTGCTGTGGGTGATGCAGCGGCGCGACCTGTTCCCGCCTGGCTTGGCGGCGGTCGGACTGCATCCGCGCCGGCTGATCCTGGTCGAGGGCGGGAGCCAGGTGCTGGCGGTGATGGAAGAAGCGCTGCGCCATCCCGGGCTGGCGGCGGTGGTCGGCGAGGTCGAGGGCCGGCTCGGCCTGACCGCGTCGCGCCGGCTGCAGCTGGCAGCGGAGGCCTCCGGGGTGGCCGCCTTCGCGCTTCGGCGCAGCCAGCGCTTCGACGATCCCGCCCTGCTGGCGCCCAGCGCATCCGCAAGCCGCTGGCGGGTGGCGGCCCTGCCCTCCGCGGGAACCGGGCTCCTGCCAGGACGCCCGTTGTGGCGGCTGGAGCTGCTGCGCTGCCGCGAGGCGGCCCCTTTCCATTCCATCGTGCAGGCCTGCGATGACCAAGGTCGTGTTGCCGCCTTTCCCCGACCCGCTGCGCCGCTTCGGGTTCCTTTGGCTGCCGTTCTGGCAGACCGACCGGCTGCGTCGCGGTACGGCTGACCTGGACCGGCCGCTGGTCACCAGCGTGCGGGACGGGCCTCGCCTGGTCGTGTCGGCCGCCTGCATCGCGGCGCGTCGGCTCGGCCTGCGCCCGGGAATGAAGCTGGCGCAGGCGCAGGCGATGGTCCCGGCGCTGGTGGTGGTGCCGGCGCGCGAGGGCGCGGATGCGGAAGCCTTGACCGTTCTGGCGGGCTGGTGCCGGCGCTACACGCCGTCGACCCGGGCCGAGCCGCCGGACGGGATCTGGCTCGACCTGACAGGCTGCGTCCACCTGTTCGGCGGCGAGGACGCGCTGCTGCTCGACCTGTCGCGCCGGCTGCGGCGTGCCGGGCTGTCGATGCGCGTCGCGGCCGCGCCGACGCCGGGGGCGGCATACGCGGTCGCGCGTCACGGGCCGCGGGCGGCCCGGTCGGTGCCGTCGTCGCGGCTGCACGCGGTGCTCCACCCGCTTCCGGTGGAAGCGCTCCGGCTCGATCCGGAAGCGACGGCGCTGCTGCACCGCTTCGGCCTGCGAACGGTAGGCGCGCTGGAAGCCGTGCCGCGCGGCCCGCTGACACGTCGTCTGGGGACGCAGCCGATGCTTCGCCTGGACCAGGCGTTCGGGCGGGTGGCCGAGCCGATCCGGCCGGACCTGCCGGTGGCGGCGATGCAGGAAGGCCTCGTGTTCGCCGAGCCACTGCAGGGCGCCGAATCGCTGGCGGCCGCGAACGCCCTGCTGGCCGACAGGCTGTGCCGACAACTGGACGCGGCGTGCCTGGGGGCGAGGCGGCTGGAGCTCGTGCTGGTGCGCCTCGACGGCTCGGCCTGCGTGCAGCGCGTCGGGCTGGCGCGGGCTTCCCGCGCGCCCCGGCATCTGGGCCGCCTGCTGGACGAAAGGCTGGACCGCATCGATCCCGGCGAAGGCATCGAGGCGATGTGGCTGCTGGCGTGCGTGGCCGAACCGCTGGCGGCGGAACAAGCGACCCTGTCGGACGAGGAGGCGCCGTCGGCGCTGTCGTCGTTGATCGACACGCTGCGCAACCGTCTCGGGCCCGACCGGCTGTGGCGGCCGGTGCCGGTGGAAAGCGACGTGCCGGAGCGCAGCGTGCACCGGGGCGGGTTCGAGGCGGTACCCGGCGGGTCGAGCTGGCCCACCTGCCTGCCGCGCCCGGTGCGGCTGGTCGACCCGCCGCAGAAGGTGCTGGCCCTGGCCGAGCTGCCGGACCAGGCGCCGGCCGCCTTCACCTGGCGCCGCCGCCGCCACCGGGTGGTGAAAGCGGACGGGCCGGAACGGATCGCCGGCGAATGGTGGGTGCGAGGCGGCGAGCTGTTCGCGATGCGGGACTACTTCCGGGTGGAGGACGAGGACGGACGGCGGTTCTGGCTGTTCCGTCGCGGCAACGGGGTGGATCCGGCGACCGGCGACCTCGGCTGGTTCCTGCACGGGCTGTTCTGAGCATGCGGCGTCGCACCGGGCCGGGACCGGTCAGAACTGGCCGGGCGGCGGCATCGGAGCCAGGGGCATCGAACCGGAGAACATGGCGCCGGGAGGCATGGCACGGGGAAGCATCGGGTCGGGCATCATCGGGCCAGGCGGGATCATCTCGCGGCCCGGCGACACCGGATGCCAAGGGCCGCGGTAGTTGCGGTCGAGCTGGCCTGCGTTCAGCCGGTCGACGTCGCTGTCGCCTGTACCGTCCGCATAATGCGAGCGCGGCGGCGGCTGCGCATAGGATGGCCGGGGGTCTGGCTGTGCCCAGGCGGCAGGGGCGAGAACAAGCCAGGCCAGAACCGGAAGCGGTGCGCGTATGGGCATGACGATCCTTCCTGCTGCACGCGTCCTACGCCCCCAATCGTTTCCGACCCGTTAAGCGCCATGGGTCCCGTGGAGCTCCAGGTCACCACCAACTATTCGTTCCTGCGCGGCGGGAGCCACATCGAGGAGCTGATGCTGCAGGCGCAGGCGCTGGGCCACGACGCCCTGGCCGTCACCGACCGCAACACCCTGGCCGGCATGGCGCGGGCGCACCATCGCGCAGGCGAGCTCGGGTTCCGGCTGGTCGTGGGCGCTCGGCTCGACCTGCGGGACGCGCCGTCGCTGCTGGTGTACCCGACCGATCGCGCCGCCTATGCCCGGCTGTGCCGGCTGCTCAGCCTGGGCAAGGCGCGCGCCGGCAAGGGCGGATGCGAGCTGCGCTGGTCCGACCTCGACGGGCCGGCCGAGGGAATGCTGGCGGTGCTGCTGCCGGAACGGCCGCTCGAAGCCCTGGACGACACCCTGCCGCGGGAGCTGCATCGGCTGCGCGACGTGTTTGGTGACCGCGCCTGGTGTGCGCTCACCCTGGAGCGCCGGCCGAACGACCGCGCCCGGCTGCAGCGCACCGAGGCGCTGTGCCGGGCGGCCAGGGTGCCGACGGTGGCGACAGGGGACGTGCTCTACCACGTGCCGGAACGCCGCATCCTGCAGGACGTGGTCACCTGCATACGCGAAGGCTGCACCATCGACGCGGCCGGGTACCGGCGCAGCCGGTCGGTGGACCGCCACCTGAAGGGTCCCGACGAGATGGTGCGGCTGTTCGGCGCCGACCATCCGGACGCGCTCGCCGCCACCCGCACGATCCTGGAGCTCTGCCGGTTCAGCCTGTCGGAGCTGAGCTACCGGTATCCGGAGGAAAGCGAGACGCCCGGGCTGTCGGACCAGGAGGACCTGGAGCGGCTGGTGAGGGAGCGGCTGCCGGTGGCATACCCGGCGGGCGTGCCGGTGGCGGTGACGGCCCAGGTGGCGCACGAGCTGCGGCTGATCGCCGGGCTGGACTACGCGCCCTACTTCCTGACGGTGAACGCGATCGTCCGGTTCGCGCGCGACAAGGGCATCCTGTGCCAGGGCCGGGGGTCGGCCGCCAACTCGGCGGTATGCTTCGTGCTGGGCATCACCGCGATCGACCCGGTGGAGAGCAACCTCCTGTTCGAGCGCTTCATCTCCGCCAACCGACGCGAGCCGCCCGACATCGACGTCGACTTCGAGCACGAGCGGCGCGAGGAGGTGATCCAGTGGGTGTTCGAGCGCTACGGGCGCGACCGCGCGGCGCTGTGCGCCACCGTGGTGCGCTACCGGGCGCGGGGTGCCGTGCGCGAGGTCGGCAAGGTGCTGGGACTACCGGAAGACGTGACCGGGGCGCTGGCGAGCCAGGTCTGGGGCTGGAGCGAGGGCGGCGTCGGCCCGGAACACGCCCAAGCGGTCGGGCTCAACTTGGAGGACCGCCGGCTGCGGATGACGCTTCTTCTGGCGCGCGAGCTGGTCGGCTTTCCGCGCCACCTGAGCCAGCACCCAGGCGGCTTCGTGCTGACGCGGGAGCCGCTCGACCGCCTGGTGCCGGTGGAGCCGGCCTCCATGGCGGGCCGGCAGGTGATCGAATGGGACAAGGACGACATCGACGCCCTCCGCTTCATGAAGGTCGACGTGCTGGGGCTCGGCATGCTGGGCTGCATGCGCCGCGCCTTCGACCTGCTGGCCGAGCATCGTGGCAAGCGCCTCGGCCTGGCGGAGATCCCGCGCGACGACCCCCTCACCTTCGACATGATCTGCCGCGCCGACACCCTGGGCACGTTCCAGATCGAAAGCCGGGCGCAGATGGCGATGCTGCCCAGGCTGAAGCCCAGATGCCTGTACGACCTGGTGATCCAGGTAGCGATCGTGCGGCCGGGGCCGATCCAGGGCGACATGGTGCATCCATATCTGCGCCGGCGGGAAGGGCTGGAGCATCCGGAGTATCCGCAGGACAGCCTGCGCCGGGTGCTGAAGAAGACCCTGGGCGTGCCGCTGTTCCAGGAGCAGGCGATGCAGGTCGCGATCCAGTGCGGCGGCTTCTCGCCGGACGAGGCGGACCAGCTGCGACGCGCGATGGCGACCTTCAAGGTCACGGGCGGCGTCGCGCGGTTCCGGGACAAGCTGATCGACGGCATGGAGCGCAACGGCTTCGAGCGGGCGTTCGCCGAGCGCACCTTCAGCCAGATCGAGGGCTTCGGCTCCTACGGCTTTCCCGAAAGCCACGCCGCCGGCTTCGCCAAGATCGCCTATGCCAGCGCCTGGATGAAGTGCCACCACCCGGACGTGTTCTGCTGCGCGCTGCTGAACGCGCAGCCGATGGGCTTCTATGCGCCGGCGCAGGTGGTGCGCGACGCGCGCGAGCACGGCGTGCCGGTGCGGCCGGTCTGCGCGCGGGAAAGCGCCTGGGACTGCGCGCTGGAGCCGGCGGAGGGACCGTTCCTCGCCGTGCGGCTCGGTCTGCGCATGGTGCGGGGCCTGTCGCGGGCCGACGCCGAGCGGCTGATCGCCGCCCGCGCCGGCGAACCGTGGCACACGATCGAGGCGCTGCACCGGCGCACCGGGCTGCCGCCCGCGGTGCTGGAACGGATCGCGCAGGCGGACGGGTTCCATGCCTTCGGCCTGTCGCGACGGAACGCGTCCTGGGCCGTGCGCGGCCTCGGCACCGGGTCGCTGCCGTTGTTCGACGGGCTGGACGAGGCGGCGCCCGAGCCGGAAACGGTGCTTCAGCCATTGGGCGACGGCGGCGAGGTGGCGGCGGACTACCGCAACGTGGGCCTGAGCCTTTATCGCCACCCGTTGTCGCTGCTCCGCCCGGCGCTGCGCGCGCGCGGGCTGCGGTCGTGCGGGATGCTGGACGGGGTGCCGAACGGGACACGGGTGGGCGTCGCCGGGATCGTGCTGATGCGTCAGAAGCCGGGCTCGGCCAAGGGGGTGATGTTCATGACGCTGGAGGACGAGGACGGCATCGCCAACCTGGTGATCTGGCCAGCCTTGTTCGAGCGCGAGCGCAGCCTGATCCTGGCAGCAGGCCTGCTCGCCTGCCACGGCCGGGTGCAGCGGACCGGCACGGTGGTGCACCTCCTGGCGGAGCGGCTGGAGAACCTGACGCCGCTGCTGCGCGACCTGGACCGTGGCGGCGTCGCCGGACCGGACGGCGCGCCGATCAGGGTGCCGACGCGCGACTTCCGCTGAGCGGCCGTTCCGCGACGCGCCACAACCACAGCGCCGCGAGAAGGCCGGTGCCGAGCAGCAACGCGGTGAAGCCCGCGACGCCCGCCCAGTGCGCCCTTTCCCAGAACCAGCCGCCAAGGGAGCCCAACGCGCTGGAACCGAGATAGTAGGCCAGCAGGTAGAGCGAAGCGGCGTGACCCTTGTCGACGGTGGCCCGGTTGCCGACCCAGGCGCTGGCAACCGCATGGGACACGAAGAAGCCGACCGTGACCAGCGCCAGCCCGGCCAGGGTCGCGGCCAAGGACGGCAGCAGGGTGAGCGCCAGCCCGAGGAGGCTGCACGACTGCCCCACGACCAGAACCCGCCCACGGCCGAACCGGGACGACGCCCGCCCGGCCAAAGGCGAGGCCAGGATGCCGAACAGGTAGACGGTGAACACCAGGCCGGCCTGCCCCTGCCCGAGCGAGAACGGTGGACGGAGCAGGCGGAAGCCGAGGTAGTTGTAGATCGTGACAAAGGCACCCATGGCCAGGAAGCCGGTCAGGAACAGGCC
This sequence comes from uncultured Acetobacteraceae bacterium, assembly GCA_964242425.1. Lineage (GTDB taxonomy): Bacteria > Pseudomonadota > Alphaproteobacteria > Acetobacterales > Acetobacteraceae > Lichenicola. The sequence goes on from CAXTCK010000063.1 coordinate 10,399, forward strand.
GTCCAGCACCGGATCGCGCAGGTGCCTGAGCCAAGCGTTCCCGCTCCAGGCCCGCCCGCTCCAGGTGCGACCGGCCGCGGCAGGCGTGGCGCGGGGCGGCACCACGCGGGCCGGCGGCAGCAGCAGCAGGAACAGGAAGGCCGCCAGCAGGCAGCACAGCCCGGTCAGCAGAAGGCCGAGGCGCCAGCCGCCAGCATCGGCGACCAGGGCGGTGCCGACCCGGCCGGCCATGCCGCCGAACGCGGTGCCGCCGATGTACAGCCCCATCGCGGCACCCAGACGCTCGGGGGCCACCTCCTCCGACAGGTGCGCCATCGCCACCGCCGGCACCCCGCCCAGCAGCGCGCCCTCGACCGCCCGGAGCGCCAGAAGCGCCGTCCAGCTCGGCGCCGCGGCGGCCAACATGTTGCAGCAGGCCGCCAGCACCATGGACACGCCCATGGTCCGCTTGCGCCCGATCCGTGCTGCCAGGGGGGCCGTGCACAGGATGGACAGGGCCAGGAAGCCGGTCGCCAGGGACACGGCGAGCGACGCGGCGGCCGGGCCCACGTGGAAGTCCCGGCCGAACACGGTCAACAGCGGCTGCACGCAGTAAAGCAGCGAGAAGGTGGCGAAGCCTGCCAGGAACAGCGCGATCCGCAGCCGTCCGCCGGCAGGAAGGACGCGTCCGGCGGGCGCGGCGGGCAGGTCGGGACCGGGTTCGACGGAACCGGTCACGCCGTATGGAACAACGCGATCGGCGGGACGCAGGCCAGCCGCGCGAACCCAGGGATCGCGCCGGTGCCTGTCGCACACGGCTCTGCGGACGCCCGGGGCTTGGCGAACGCGGAGGGCGTGGCGCCGCAGAGGGCCTGCGCCTCCTGTCCGACGATCGTCGGGCGGAGCGGCGCCTTCCCGCCGCGCACGGCGGCCACGTCACATCCAGTCGACAGCACCGTTCCGGCCCGCACGACCGGCGTGCCGGCGGGGACGCGCAAGAAGCGTGCGGCGATGGCCCGCGCGACCAACCCGGCATTCTCCGCCCATGCCGCCTCGAATGCGATCGGTGCCATCTCCGTCCCGCGCCGGACCTGCCGGGGAACGAGTATGGCCGGGCTGTCTGCACCGGCCAATGCTGCTAGAATCCGCCGTGTGACCGCAATCCCGATCCTGACAATCGGCTACGAGGCCGCCCGCGTTGAGCAGGTATGCGACGCCCTGGTCGCAGCCGGCACCGGCCTGCTGATCGACGTGCGCGCGGTCGCCGCCTCGCGCAGGCCCGGCTTCTCCAAGCGACTGCTGGCCGGCGGGCTGGAAGAAGCCGGCATCGGCTATCTGCACCTCCAGCCGCTCGGCACCCCCAAGGAAGGACGTGACGCGGTGCGACGCGGCGACGTCGGCACCATGGCGCGCATCTTCCAGGCGCACATGCAAGGCGACCGGTCGCAGGCGGCGCTGGCGGAAGCGGGCGCGCTGGCGACCGAGAAGCGTGTCTGCCTGCTCTGCTTCGAGCGAGACCACGCCGATTGCCACCGCGCCCTGGTGGCGGACATGATCGCGGGCGGAACCGGCCAGGCGGTGGAACACCTCCGGGCCGCCATCGACGGACCCGAGCCGGTGCGGCCGCGCCGGCGCCCGACAAGGAGCTGACATCATGGACGAGCCCCAAGCTCCTGTGGCCCGGCGAGAAGAGCGGCGCATCGAACAGCTGGGCCACGTGCGGGTCGACCCCTACGCCTGGATGAAGGACGAGAACTGGCAGGCGGTGCTGCGCGACCCGGGCGCGCTGCGCGCCGACATCGCCGAGCACCTGCGCGCCGAGAACCGGTATGCGGAAGCGCTGCTGCGGCCGACGGAGGCGCTCCAGGCCACCCTGGTTGCGGAGATGAAGGGGCGGCTGAAGCAGGACGACAGTTCCGTGCCGGTGCCGGACGGGCCTTGGGAGTATTATTCGCGCTACCAGGCCGGGGCGCAGCACCCGCTGCATGCGCGCAGGCCGCGCGGCGGCGGTCCGGAACAGGTGCTGCTCGACGTGCAGGCGCTGTCCGAAGGCAAGGACTTCTACGTGGTCGCAGATGCGCAGCACGCGCCAGGCCATGACCTGTTCGCCTATGCCGAGGACGCGCAGGGCTCGGAAGTCTACAGGATCCAGGTCAGGGACCTCGGCAGCGGCGAAACCCTGCCGGGGCCGGTGGAAAGCTCCACGGGCGATTTCGCGTTCTCGCCAGACGGCGCCTGGCTGTTCTGGACCTGGCGCGACGACAACGGCCGGCCGGCGCGGATCTACCGCCGCCCATCGCGCGGCGGCGCCGATGCCCTGGTGTACGAGGAGCGCGATCCGGGCTTCTTCATCGGGGTCTCGCTGAGCCGTTCGCGCGAGTGGATCGCCATCACCTGCGGCGACCAGGAAACCAGCGAAACCCTGCTGATCCCGGGTGCCGATCCCCTCGCCGAGCCGCGCGTCGCAGCACCGCGCCGCAAGGGCGAGCGCTACACCCTGGTGCACTGGCCACTGCCGGCACGGGACCGCTTCATCGTCCATACCAACAACGGCGACGCGCTGGACTTCTGCCTGATGCAGGCTCCGGCCTCCGACCCGGACCGCGGCAACTGGCGACCCTGGGTGCCGCACCGGCCCGGCCATTTCATCCTCGGCGCCAGCGCGTTCGGCGGCCACCTGGCCTGGATCGAGCGCAGGGACGTCAACAACCGCATCCTGGTGGTGCCGGCGTCGGCGGCGGAGGCGCCGAACGTTCGCGCCGAGGCCACCGAGATCGCCGTGCCTGAGGAAGCGTGCCTGCTGTCGCTCGACGGTTGCTACGAGTTCGACACGACGGTGCTGCGCTATGGCTACCAGTCGCCGACCACGCCGCGGCACTGGTACGATTTCGACATGGCGACCGGCACGCGCACCCTGCGCCGGGTGCAGGAGGTGCCGTCCGGCCACGACAGCGGGCGCTACCTGACGCGGCGGCTGTTCGCCCGCGCGCCCGACGGCGCAGAGGTGCCGATCACGCTGCTGATGCGTCGCGACACGGTCGTGGACGGCACGGCGCCGCTGCTGCTCTACGGCTACGGCTCCTACGGCCATGCGATCGAGGCCGGCTTCTCGACCCGCACCCTGAGCCTGGTGGACCGGGGCTGGATCCACGCCGTGGCCCACGTGCGCGGCGGCTCGGAAAAGGGCTGGGGCTGGTTCCTGGACGGGCGCGGCCCGGCCAAGCCCAACAGCTTCACCGACTTCGTGGCCTGCGCCGAGCATCTGGTCGCGCATGGCTACGGCGTTAGCGGTGGCATCGTGGCGCACGGGGCGTCGGCCGGCGGGCTGCTGATGGGGGCGGTCGCCAACCTGGCGCCGGAACTGTTCGCGGGGATCGTGGCGCAGGTGCCGTTCGTCGACACGCTCAACACCATGTCGGACACCAGCCTGCCGCTGACCCCGCCGGAATGGCCGGAATGGGGCAACCCCCTCGAGGACGAGGACGCCTACCGGCTGATCGCCGGGTATTCCCCCTACGACAACCTTCAACCGCTGCCGTATCCGGCGATCCTGGCCATGGGCGGGCTGTCGGACCCGCGCGTGACCTACTGGGAGCCGGCGAAGTGGGCGGCGCGGCTGCGCGACAACACCACGGTCGGCAACCCGGTGCTGTGCCGCATCAACATGGACGCAGGGCACGGCGGCGCATCCGGCCGCTTCGACAGCCTCAAGGAAGCGGCGCTGGTGCAGGCGTTCGCGATCTGGGCGTTCGAGCGGCGCAAGACCCTCGCTTCACCCGCCGCCTCGCCCCCTGTTTCGCCCCCTACTTTGCCATAAGCTCGGCCGCCCGGGCCGCCATCACCCTGGGCAACACGCCCTGGTGCAGCTCCTCGATCCGCGGCAGGTCGCTGTAGTGCATCAGCGACAGCCTGACCTCGCCGGCGGCGGCGATCATGGTCTCGGTCGGACGATCGTAGAGCACCAGCACGGAGCGGCCGAGCACCCACGTGTTCTCGCGCCGCAACGCGTTCAGAAGGCGCGAAAAGTAGGAACTGTCGCGCAGGAACACGGTGAACAACTGGTCGTCGCACTTGATGCACTGGTACATGCTGCGGGTGCCATGGCTCGCGAGCATCTTCACGCTCCATCCCAGCCGGTACATGAAGTCCCGTCCGAAGCGCTCCATCTGCTGCTGCGTGATGGAGGGCCGCCATTGCAGGTTCCGGTTCCGGCGCCTCGCCAGCAGCCGCCACAGCACCGCGGCCGCGAGCACGACGAGATAGGCGGCCACGCCGGACCAGATCAGCCACTGGTATCGCATTCGCTTCGCTCGTCCTTTCCCGGATCCCGCCCGCCGCCGGACGGGTCGAGATGTCGCACGGAACCCGCTGCGGTGTCGCCTGCGCCGGAGCGACCTATGCGGCGGCGGGGGTCGGCACGAAGACGCGCTTGAAGGCGCGCAGCAGGTCCTGGTCGAGCTTGGGGCCCATCCGTTCCATCAGGACGAAGGCGTCGCGTGCAGGCAGGCTCGGCTTGTAGGAGCGCTTCTCGATCAGGGCGGTGAACACGTCGCAGATGGTGGCGATCCGCACCGCGTCGGTGATCTGGTCGCCCGCCAGCCGGTCCGGGTAGCCGCTGCCGTCGAGGTATTCGTGGTGGTGGCGCACGACGTCCAGAATGGCCGGATGGTGGCCGCCCTGCGCCACCAGGAGCTCGTGGCCGCCGGTGACGTGGCTGCGCGCCACCGCCATCTCCTCGTCCGTCAAGCGATCGGTCTTGTTGATGATCTCGAGCGGCACGAGCGCCTTGCCGATGTCGTGCAGGATGGCGGCGCGGGTCATGCGGTCGCAGTCGCCGGCGTTGAAGCCGAGCTGCAGCACGAAGGCGCTCATGATGCCGGCCATCAGCAGGCAGTGCCGGTAGGTCGGGTCGTGGATGGTCGCCACCGTGCGCAGCCAGCTGCCGATCCCGTCGTTGCGCAGCGCCTCGGTCAGCAGGGCGGCGGCGCCGGCGGCGATCCCCTCGTCGACGCGCATGCCGGTCGCGGCGGCGCTCATGAGGTCGGCCAGGACGAAGCCCACATCCTCCACCCGCTCCCGGATCTCCATCTGGTTGCCGGAACGGCGCTGGTGCGCCGGCAGCCGAAGCATCTCGCGCACGTGGGCGGCGATCGTCAGCGTGGGCGCGTCGGACGACAGCACCACGGAGGCGCCCATCATGCGGGCCTGCACCGCCTCGCGCGCCGACGGCTTGTCGAGAAGGCACAGCATCGGGATCGAGCGCGTCACGAACGGCCGCAACGCGATCTGCGCGGCGTCGATGCCGGGCTTGTCGCGAAGCCTGATGCCGCTGGTGACGATCGCGTTGGGCTGGCCGAGCGTCTGGGCGGCGGCGGCACCCAGGGCACGCGTCTCGATCCGGCACAGCAGTCGCAGCGTCCTCGCCAGCGGCCGGCACTGGTCGTCCGGCCCGATCAGCAGCAGGGTTCTATCGGTGACCTGCATCTCGCCCTTCACGTCCGATGCCGGGATCCGGCCAGCGAGGGGGTTGCCGCACGCAAGCGGCACCCGTTCTCGAAGAAGCCGTCCTGCCGCCACATGCTGTCGCTGCCCGCCGCTGTCCGGTTGCCGGAAGCTGATGACGAGAACGTTACATGACGCTCATGAAGGAGCGATTAACGGCACAGGCTTCGGAAGTGCTGTCGGAACCGGGAACGGTGCCGGTCAGGCGGCCCGGCCGAGGCTGAACCTGGACCATGCGGCGGACAGCGCCGACACC
>CAXTCK010000064.1:0-16092 GCA_964242425.1 uncultured Acetobacteraceae bacterium
GTCCCGCACCGCGTCCGGACGCAGCAACGCGATCGCGGGAGGCGCCGCCCCGCCCGGCGCCTGGAGCGCGCGCACGACGGCATCGGCGTCGAACACCGGCACCCCGGCACGGCGGAACGCGTCCGCGGCGGTGGACTTGCCCATGCCGATCCCGCCGGTCAGGCCGATCACCTTCATCCCGGTCCCGCCGCGCCGGCCCGGATCATCCCGGCACCAAGCGTCCTGGTCCCCGTTGTCCCGGCCCCCGCTACCCAGGCCGGTCCAGGTCGGCGCGGACCAGGGCGAGCAGCGCCGCGTCCACCACCGGATCGACCCCGAACCACGCGGCGAAGCCCGGCCTTCCCTGGTGCAGCAGCATTCCCAGCCCTTCCACCGTGCGCAGGCCGCGTTGTCGCGCTTCCGCCAGCAGCGGGGTGACGCGCGGCAGGTAGACGATGTCGGCCACCACCAGCCCGGCCGTCGCCCGGTGCAGCGCGCAGGGCGAGCCCGGCGCGTGCGCCATGCCGACCGGGCTCGCGTTCACCAGCAGCGCGAAACCGGGAAGCGCTGCCTCGCGCCGCTCCCAGTCGAGCACGCGCACCGGGTTGGCCGGGTTCGGGAGGGCGTCCGCCAGCGCTTCCGCCCGGGAACGGTTGCGGTTGGCGACCTCCACCGCGACACCCAGCGCCTGCAGTGCTGCCGCGACCGCCCGGGCCGCGCCCCCGGCCCCCAGCACCAGCGCCGGCCCGGCGGCCGGCCCGGCGGCCGGATCGACGCCTTCGGCGCGCAGGCTGTCGAGAAAGCCCAGGCCGTCGGTGCTGTCCGCCTGCAGCCGGCCGTCCGGCAGGAAGCTGAGCGTGTTGGCCGAGCCGCAGCGCGCTGCCGCCGCCGTGGACAGGTCGGCCAGGCGGAACGCCTCCTCCTTGTGCGGCAGGGTGACGTTGACCCCGGCGAAGCCCGACGCGCGCAGGCCCTGCAGGGCGGCATGGAGCTGCCCCGGCGGCACCGGCAGCGGCACGTAGGCGCCGTCGATCCCGGCACGTCGCAGCCACTCGTTGTGCAGCAGCGGCGAGCGCGAATGCCCGACCGGCCAGCCGATCACGCCCGCAAGCCGGGTCCGGCCGCCGATCATCGCCGCTGCGTCCCGTCGCAGCTGTCCAGCGCCAGCGGCAGCAGCCGGGCCAGCCGTTCCGCCCAGGCGCGCTGCCCGTCCGGTCCGGCGATCAGGTCCTGCCTGATCTCCAGCTCCGCATGCAGCAGGCCGCGTGCCTCGCCGTGCACCGGCACCGTGTAGTCGTCCAGGTCGGACAGGGCATAGGGCTGGTTGTCGCCGACCACGAGGTCGCCTTCGCGTTCCAGCAGCGCGAGCAGGGCGCGGCCGAAGCGTGGATCGTGGTTGTGCAGCACGCCCGCGTGCCACGGCCGCGACCGTCCGCTCATGATGGGCGTGAAGCTGTGCACCGCCACCAGCACCGCGCGCCGCCCTGCCGCCTGTCGCTGGTCCAGCGCCGACGCGACCGCCGCCTGATAGGGCATGAAGATCGCGTCCCGCCGCGCGTCGCGAGCCGCGTCGTCGAGATCGTGATTGCCCGGCACGACCGTGCCGTCGCTGCGGGGCGCGATGGAGGTCGGGTGCCCCGGCCTGCGGTTGCAGTCGATCACCAGGCGCGAATAGCTCTGCGCGACCACCGGAGCGTCCAGAAGCGTGCCCAGGAGCGCCGCCACTCCCAGCGCGCCGATGTCCCACGCGATGTGCCGCTCGAACTCGTGTTCCGGCATGCCGAGCCTGCCGAGCGATGTCGGCACCGCGCGCCCCGCGTGGTCCACGCACAGCACGAACGGGGAACCACCGTCACGGTTGAGCCATTGCACCGGCGCCGGGTCCTGCGGGCCCAGCAGCGCCGCCGCAGCGGCGGGCAGAAGCGGTTTGATCGGGCTCACGCGGCGCTTTCCTTTCGCACCGAGGCTGTGGTCTGCTGCATCTGTCGCTCCGGATTCTCCTGCGGCCCGGTCATACTGCCCCATCCCCTCCCCACCCCGGAAGCGGAAGGAACCGTTCCATGCCGGTTCTGACGGTCGAGCACGTCACCACCTACCGCTACCGGCGTCCCGTCGGCCTCGGCGAGCACCGCATGATGTTCCGGCCGCGCGACTCCGCCGACCAGCGCCTGCTGTCCTGGGAGCTCGCGATCACGCCGCGCCCGGCGGAGCTGCGCTCGGTTCCCGACGCGTTCGGCAACGTGGTCACCCTGGCCCGCTTCAACGGCCGCGCGTCCGAGCTTCGCTTCGAGAACCGGCTGGTCGTCGACCACACCGAAACGGCGCCGAGGCCGGACATGCTGGCGCCCTACGCCAGGACCTGGCCGTTCAGCTACGACCACGACGAGGCAGCCGACCTGTGCCGGTTGCGCGAGCGCCACCACGCCGATCCCGACCACGCCGTCGACAGCTGGGCGCGCTCGTTCCTGGAAGGGCACGGCGGCGGCACGCTTGAGCTGCTGGCCGGCATGACCGAGGCGATCCGGCGCGGCTTCACCTATTCCGCCCGTCACGAGGAAGGGGTGCAGGAACCGGCGCGGACGCTGCAGCTGCGCAACGGCACCTGCCGCGACTACGCGGTGCTGATGATGGAAGCCGCACGCTCGCTGGGCCTGGCGGCGCGTTTCGTGTCCGGCTACCTGCTCACCCACGGCGTCGGCGGGGAGGAGCATCACGGCGGCGGCTCCACCCATGCCTGGGTGGAGATCTACCTGCCCGGCTGCGGCTGGACCGAGTTCGACCCCACCAACGGCATCGTCGGCAGCCGCGACCTGATACGCGTGGCGTCGGTGCGGGACTGGCAGCAGGCGGTGCCGCTGGCCGGCAGCTGGACCGGCTTCCCCGCCGACAGCCTCGGCATGTCCGTTTCGGTCAAGGTCGGTATGCGCGCAGCGGAGGTGGACGCGGACGCGGGATCGGGCAAGAACCCGCCCGGCGGCCGCGCCGCGCCGCGCCGTGCGGCCGACATTGTTGCCCTGCCGGGCCGTGGCGGCGCCACGGCATCGTCCGAGCCTCGTTTGGACAGCGATCGCACCGTCCAGACAGTTTGAGGACGGAACGTCGACCATGGGCCGGAACTGGAAGGGAACCGCATGCTGATCCGCGCCGGCTACGACATCGCCTTCAACGCGCCGGCTCCGACGCCGCTGCTGCTGATGCTGAGCCTGCATCCGGAGCGCGAGCCAGACCTTCGGACACCGCAGCAGATGGTGTTCGATCCGCCGGTGCCGGCGCACCAGTATCGTGACGGGTTCGGCAACGTGTGCACGCGCGTGTTGGCGCCGGGCGGGCTGCTGCGTATACGCAACGAGTTCACCGTGTCGGACAGCGGCGATCCGGATCGCCACGCCCCCGACGCGCCGCAGCTCGCGGTGGAGGACCTGCCGGACGACGTGCTGGTGTTCCTGCTGGGCAGCCGATACTGCGAGACCGACCGGCTGTCCGACACCGCCTGGTCGTTGTTCGGCCATGTCCAGCCCGGCTGGGGGCGCGTGCAGGCGATCGTGGAATACGTCAACGACCGCATCACCTTCGGCTACGAGCACGCGCGCGCCACGCGCACCGCGCACGAGGGCTTCATGGAGCGCCGCGGCGTGTGCCGCGACTTCGCCCACCTCGCCGTCGCCCTGTGCCGCTGCATGAACATTCCCGCGCGCTACTGCACCGGCTATCTCGGCGACATCGGCGTGCCGGTTTCCGACGATCCGATGGACTTCAGCGCCTGGTTCGACGTGTATCTGGGCGGGCAATGGTACACCTTCGACGCCCGCCACCAGAAGCCGCGCATCGGCCGCATCCTGATGGCGCGCGGACGCGATGCCACCGACGTCGCCATCTCCACCGCGTTCGGCAGCGCCTGGCTCGCCGGCTTCGAGGTCACCACCTACGAGCAGACGGGTGTGCAGCCGGACTTCCAGCCGAACGTGCCGGCGGGCGTGCAAGCGGGCGTGCCGCCAGAAGCGACGGTCACGACACCAGCCGGGTGACCAGCGCCGCCGCCGCCGGCGCCGCCCAGTCGACCGAGCCGGATACGCGCGCCACCTCCCGTCCGGCGCGGTCGACCAGCAGCGTGGTCGGGATCCCGTCCAGCCCTAGCGCCGCCATGGACGCGCTGTGCGGGTCGAGCAGCACCGGCAGCGAGCGTATGGCGTGCGCGGCATAGAACGCCCGCACCTGTTCGGCGCCGCCGTGGTCCAGCGATACCGTCAGCACCGCCACCCTGGCTGGGGCGAGGGCACGCGACAGCTGATCCAGCGCCGGCATCTCCGCCACGCAGGGCACGCACCAGGTGGCCCACAGGTTGAGCAGGACGCCGCCATCGCCATGCTCCGCCCTGATCCGGTCCAGCGTCAGCACCTGTCCGTTTGCGTCGGCAAAGGACAGCGCCGGCAGCGCGCTGGGCGGATGCGGATGCACCACCTCCAGCCCCTGCACCGGCGGATGCGCCGGATCGGGCTGCGCCGACGCGTCGCCGAGCCCGAGTTTGCGCGCGGCCGCGGCGGCCATTAGGGTCCCGCCGGCCGCGAGAACGCCGCGGCGAAGGGTGCTGCGCATGATCCTGGACATGGCATGTCTTTAGAAGAGGATGGGCAGCAGGCAAAGCCGCATCCCACCGCCGACGCCCCGCCGGCCAACATGCAGTGGGGCGGCCGCTTCGCCGCCGGCCCGTCCGCCGTCATGCAGGAGATCAACGCCTCCATCGGCTTCGACCGACAGCTGTGGCGTCAGGACCTGCGTGGCTCGGACGCGCACGCGCAGATGCTGCAGGCGGCAGGCATCCTGGACCCGTCGGACGCCACGGCGATCCGGACCGGTCTGGCGGCGATCGGCAGCGAGATCGAGGCCGGAACCTTCGGCTTCGATGCGGCGCTCGAGGACATACACATGAACATCGAGGCGCGCCTGGCCGAGCGCATCGGCGACGCCGCCCGTCGCCTGCACACCGCGCGCAGCCGCAACGACCAGGTAGCGACCGATTTCCGCCTGTGGGTGCGCGACGCGATCGATGGGCTCGACGGACAGCTCGCCGCCCTGATGCTGAGCCTCGCCACCCGCGCAGCCGAGCATGCGGCGGACCCGATGCCGGGCTTCACACACCTGCAGACCGCGCAGCCGGTCACCTTCGGCCACCACCTGCTGGCCTATGTCGAGATGCTGGCCCGCGACCGCGGCCGGCTCGCCGACACCCGGCGGCGTCTGAACGAATGTCCGCTGGGGGCGGCGGCGCTGGCCGGCACCTCGTTCCCGATCGACCGGCGGCTCACCGCCTCCCTGCTCGGCTTCGACCGCCCGTCGCGCAACTCGCTGGACGCGGTTTCGGACCGCGACTTCGCGCTCGAATACCTGTCCGCGCTGTCGATCCTGTCGGTGCACCTGTCCCGCCTGGCCGAGGAGATCGTCCTCTGGTGCTCGGCGCCGTTCGGCTTCATCCGGCTGTCCGACGCCTTTTCCACCGGCTCGTCGATCATGCCGCAGAAGCGCAATCCGGACGCCGCCGAGCTGACCCGCGCCAAGGCCGGGCGCATCATCGGCGCGCTGATGGGCCTGCTCGCGGTGATGAAGGGCCTGCCGCTCGCCTATGCCAAGGACATGCAGGAGGACAAGGAGCCGGTATTCGCCGCCACCGAGGCCGCCACGCTGTGCCTCGCCGCAACGGACGGCATGGTGCGCGACATGGTGGCCGTGACCTCCCGGATGCGCGCGCTGGCCGGCTCCGGCTACAGCACCGCGACCGACCTCGCCGACTGGCTGGTGCGCGTGCTGCGCCTGCCGTTCCGCACCGCGCACCACGTCACCGGGCGCCTGGTTGCCCGTGCCGAGGCCCGCGGCGTCGACCTGGCCCTCCTGACCCTGGACGAGATGCAGGCGGAGGAGCCGGGGATCACCAACGACGTGTTCGCGGTGCTCACGGTGGACGCGTCCATCGCGTCGCGCACCAGCGAGGGCGGCACCGCGCCCGGCAACGTTCGCCAACAGGCGCAAGGCTGGATCACCCGTCTGCAGCCGGAGCCCCCGTCGTGAAGGCCATCGCGATCCTGCTCTTCTGCACCAGCCTGGCGCTGGGGCTGGCCGGCTGCGGCAAGAAGGGGAGCCCGGAAGCGCCGGGTCCGGGCGACCGCATCACCTATCCGCGGACCTATCCGACCGAGTGAGATCCTCCACCGGCGGTCCACACGGCACCGCCACGCCGCCGGCACCCCCGGCCGACGCCCCGATCTGGACGCCGATCGCCACCCAGTGGCCGTCCGGCCGGCGCCACAGCAGCGGCGCGCCGCTGGTTCCGCGCGTGGCGTCGCAGTCGTGGGCCAGCAATGGCCGCCCCCCACCGTCGGCCACGTGTCCGGTCACGGCGCAGGCCGGATCGGCCACGACGCGCTCGTCGCGGTCCTGGCCGTAGCCACCGAGTCGCACCGGCAGCGGAACCCCTGCCGGCGGGGATGCGGTTTCCAGCACGTCCGCCTCAGGCACCACCGAATGGTCCAGCACCAGCACCGCCCGGTCCGCACCGCCGCTGCCCGCCTCGTCCAGCGGCTGGTAGCCTTCCGCCACCTGGAACGCCGATACCCGCGCATGGGCGCGGTAGCGGCCGCCGTCGTAGCCGACCAGCACGTGCACCGAGCCCGGCTGGATGAAGCGGCGGACACGCGGCAGGAACAGGCAGTGCGCCGCGGTGACCACCACCCGCGGCGCCACCAGGAAGCCGGTGCAGCGCTCGCCAAGCTCGGTCTGCACCCGTGCCAGCGCGGTCCAGGGCGCCTGGTTCAGCGGCACCGGGATCCTGCGGTCGATCGGGCCGACCCCGGGCCGCGAGGGCAGAACGGAACGGGCCAACGCTGCCTGCGACAGCGAGAACACGGCCAGAACGACAATGCCGAAACGCTTAACCATTTCTTATCGATTTCGAATCGAATATGCTGCCATCAGCCTGCCACGAACCGGCCATAGAGTTCGGACCGTGACCTGAGCTGCCAGGGAGAATGCACGTGACCAAGGTCGATCCGGGAGCCGTCGCACACCCGGGATTGCCGTCCAGCCGGGAGCGGATCGTTGTCCGCGCCTTGTCGCAGCGAGCCGCGTCAGGATCTCGCAGCGGTTGGTCGGAGGCGGCCAAGCACCGCCTCTATGCACGCATGTTTCCTGATCAATCTGCTGCAACCACGGTGTCCCATGTCAAGCCAGATGCCTGAGCCCCGTCGCGGGGTGATCGTGATCCATGCGTTCGGACGCTACCGCGAAGCGCAGTTCCTCGAGGATCCTGCCGAGATCGAGCAGCTGATCGCGGACGGCGAAAGCTGGCGGGTGACCGACGCGGTGCTGCTCGGCGCCCATTCCTGAACGTTCTCGACCTGCTCAGGCGCCGATGAAGCCGAGCAGGTCCGCGTTCAGCTTGTTCCGTTCGGTGTAGAACAGGCCGTGCGGCGCACCCGGGTATTCGACCAGCCGCGCGCCGGCGATCGAGGCCGCGGTTCGCCGTCCCGACACCTCCAGCGGCACCGTGGCATCGGCCGTGCCGTGGATCACCAGGGTCGGCACCCGGATGGCCGCCAGGTCGGCGCGGAAATCGGTTCCGGAAAACGCGCGCACGCAGTCCAGCGTCGCCAACGGTGACCCCAGCAGCGCCATGTCGCCGCACCATTCCAGCAGCTCGGCGGACACCGGCGAAGTGAGCAGGCCGGCGCCGAAAAACGCCTTGCCGAAGCTCGCCAGGAAATGCGGCCGGTCGTTCCCGAGCTGCTCGATCATCTGGTCGAACACGCTCCGGTCCACGCCGTCCGGGTTGTCCGGCGTTTTCTCCAGGAACGGCGTCACCGCCGCCACCAGTGCGATACGCGACACCCGCGCGTCGCCGTGCCGCGCCAGGTAGCGCACCACCTCGCCGCCGCCCATCGAGAACCCGACCAGGGTCACATCGCGCAGGTCGAGCGTGTCCAGGAGGACCGCGAGGTCGTCTGCGAACACGTCGTAGTCATAGCCGCCGCCGGGCTGGCCGGACCGTCCGAAGCCGCGCCGGTCCGCCGCGACCGTTCTGAAGCCGGAACGGACCATCGGCACCATCTGGTATTCCCACATGTCGGCGTCGAGCGGCCAGCCGTGCACGAACACGACAGGGCGCCCGGATCCCCAATCCTTGAAGAAGAGATCGGTCCCGTCGGCTGCCTTGAGGAAGGGCATGTCGGCACTCCTTTTCGGGGTCGCCAACGGATCGGCCGCGATCAAGTTCCCGAGATGTTCACCAGCAGATTAACGTCTCATTTACCGGGCCTCGTCACCTTCGCATCCGGAGCAGCATGAGGCGATGCAATGGACGCGATCACGCACGAGGCAGTCATGCTCCCCAGGGAGTCCATCGTGCTCGACGACGTGTCAGCGATGCCGCACGGTGCCGTGTCCTCCCCGCTCGGCTTCGCCACGACGCCGCCGATCCCGCTGCTCGACCGCTTCGCGCTGGCTGCGATCCGCCTGCTGTTCGACCGCAACTGGTACCTCCAGCGCTATCCCGACATCGCCGCCTCCGGGATCGACCCGTTCGATCACTTCCTGACGTCCGGGCTCGCGGAAGGCCGTTCCCCCTGCATCCTGTTCGATCCGGCCTTCTACCTGAACCAGCCCGGTGCGCCGGACACCGCCGACTTCCTGTTCCTGCACTACCTTGCGACCGGTATCCGGCTGCAGATCGATCCGCACCCGCTCGTGGACGCCCGCTTCTATGCGTCGCAGAGCCCGCCGCTCAAGGCGGGCACCAACCCCCTCACCCACCTGCTCGGCCCCGGGCGTCGCGAGAACCGGCGGCCCAACCCGCTGTTCGACGCCAACTACTACCGCCGGCAGAACCGTGCGCTGGACCGGTCGGTGCATCCCCTGGCGCACTACGCCGCCCAGGGCTGGCAGGACCGGCTGCAGCCGCATCCCTTGTTCGATCCCGCGACCTATGGCGAGAACCGGCCGGACGTCGCCGCCGTCGGCCTCGACCCGCTTGCGCACTACCTTCATTCCGGCCGCCTCGAAGGCGCGCGGCCGAGCTGGCTGTTCGACCCAGCGCACTACCTCGCCTCCTGCCCGGACCCCCTGGCGCCGGCCGACGCGCTGCTGCACTTCGCGACCCTCGGCTGCGGCCCCGGACGGTCGCCGAACGCCTTGTTCGACGGCGCGCACTACATGCGCGAGCATCCGGACGTGTCCCGCTCCGGCATCGACCCGTTCCTGCACTTCCTGGAGTTCGGCCTGCCGGAGAACCGCGACCCGCACCCGCTGTTCGACAGCTGGTTCTACCGCAACCAGAACGCCGACGTGGTGGAAAGCGGCATCCCGCCCTTTCTGCACTACCTCCGCTACGGCGCCTGCGAGGGTCGCGACCCGAACCCGTTCTTTCCTGCCGCCGCCTATCTCGACGGGCATCCGGACGCGGCAGCGCACCCGACCGGGCCGCTGGCGCACTTCCTGGCCACGCCCGGCACGCACGGGGAACGGCTTTGCGACGCCTTCGACCCGTCCTACTACCGGTCCTGCTACCCGGCTTGCGCGGAAGCGGCCGCGCAGGGCGTGCCGCCGCTGAGCCACTACCTGTCAGCCGGCCGGAGCCGGAACATCTCGCCGCTGCCGCTGCCGCTGGACTGGCACCCGTGGAGCCGGCCCGTCGTCGCCGGCAGCGCGGCCAGCGCGACGGAGCTTCTGATGATCGTGCAGGACGCCTCGCATGGGGAGGCCGGGCTGTGCGCGCTGCGTGCGCTGGAGCAGATGGCGATCGATCCCGCCTTCTCCTGCCATGTCGTGATCTGCCATGACGGGCCGCTCGCCGAAACCTTTGCGTCCGTCGCGCCGACCCTGGTGCTGGCGGCGGACCGCTGGTCGGACGGTGCCGCGCGGCGCGACCAGATGGCCGACATCCTCTACTCCTTCCACGACCACGACCCGTCGGGCGTCGTGCTGGTCAACAGCACGGCCGCCGCCGGCGCGGCAGTCCTGGCCGCCGAGCTCGGGCTGCGTCCGCTGGCCTGGCTGCACGAGATGCCGGTCACCATCGACAGCGTGGGTGGCGGCGACGACACCATGCAGGCGCTGCGTCGTGCGACGCGGCACATCCTCACCCAGTCGGAGCCTGCGCGCGACGCGCTGGTCCGGCACTACCGGCTGCCGCCGGAACAGGTCGTAGCCGTGACCGACGGCGTGGCGGTGGCGCCGGCCGGCCTCGACTCCCGCCTCGCCAACCTCGAGCTCCGCGAGGCGCTGGGACTGCCGCCCGACGCGCTGCTGGTGCTCGGCCGCGGCGGGATCGAGTTCCGCAGCGGCACCGACCTGTTCATCCGCGTCGCCAAGGAGGTGATCCCGCGCGCCCTGCGCGAGGCGGCGCCGGACAACGCTCTGCGGCAGGCCTTCTTCCTGTGGCTGGGCGAAACCTGCGATCCGCTGTTCGCCGCCCTGTGCCGCCACGACATCGACCGGCTCGGCCTGCACGACCGGGTGCGGCTGATCGACCCGCAGGAAGCGCCCGCCCGCATGGTGCCCGGCGCCGATCTGTTCCTTCTGACCGCCCGCGACGGGGCGTCGGGCGCGGCGATCCTCGAGGCGCAAGGCAACGGGGTGCCGGTGATCGGCTTCGACGGCTGCGGCCAGTCGATCGAGCCGGAGCAGCGCGAGGAGCTGGTCGAGGTCGGCTACCTGGATCTCGACGCCATGGCCGACGCGATCATGGCGCGCGGCAACCGGCCGGCGCGGCGCACCCGGAACAGCCTCGGGCCGAGCTGGGCCGACTGGCACGCGGGGCTGCGCGCCCTGCTGGCGACGGGCCAAGCGGCGGCCAGCAGAACGAACTAGCTGGGCGGCTCCGGCTCCGGCTCCGGCTCCGGCTCTGGCCGCAGCAGATCCGGACCGAACGCATGCGGCAGCAGCGCGTCCAGGCTGCGCACCAGAAGCACGGCGCCGGACGCGTCGACCATGCGCACAAGCGTTTCCGGCTCCGCGAACTCGCGCATCTTCTGGCGACAGCCGCCGCACGGGGTGCACGGCGCACGGCCGTCGCCGGCCACCACCACCGCCCTGATGCGCCGGCTGCCGGACAACACCATGGCGGCGATGGCGCCCGCTTCCGCGCAGGTTCCCTGCGGATAGGCCGCGTTCTCGACGTTGCAGCCGGTGTGGACGATGCCGCGCTCGCACAACAGCGCGGCACCGACGCGGAAACGCGAATAGGGCGCATACGCCCGTTCCCGCGCCGCCACCGCCGCCTCGATCATGCCGTCCACCGTCGCTCCCTTGGTGCCGCGGTCCGAGCCTAGCCCGCCCTCCCGCTTCCCCGCCACCAGACGCCGGCGTATCGCGACACTTGGAGGACCACGAGGCGATCCCTATCCTTCCGGCATGGCCAGCCCCGCACCCGACCTTCGTGCCCAGCCCGACCCGAGCGTGGCCGAACTGCTGGCGGCGCGCGCGCAGCTGCGCATGGACCCGTTCGAAGGGCTGATGCTGGAGGAAGTGGGGCTCGGCGCGGTCGCCGACGCGCTGGGCACCCCGGTCTGGGTGACAAGCGCCGGCACCCTGCGCGGCCGCTACCGCCAGCTGGCCGCCGTTCTCGCCGAGGCCGGCCTGGACGCGCACGTGCACTACGCGGTCAAGGCGAACGACCACCTGGCGGTGCTGCGCGTTTTGTCGGCCGAGGGTGCCGGCGCGGACGTGGTCAGCGCCGGCGAGCTGCACCGCGCGCTCATGGCCGGGATCGCACCGGACCGGATCGTGTTCTCCGGCGTCGGCAAGTCGGACGACGAGCTGATGCTGGCGCTCCAAACGTCGATCGCGCAGATCAACGTGGAAAGCCGCGAGGAGCTGGAGCGCCTGTCGGGTCTCGCCGCCGGCGCCGGCCGCATTGCGCGGGTCGTGCTGCGGGTCAATCCGGACGTGGACGCCCGCACCCATGCCAAGATCTCCACCGGCCGCGCCGGCGATAAGTTCGGCATCGCCCATGACGAGGCGGCCGCGCTTTATGCCCTGGCGTCCACGCTTCCGGCGGTCGAGCCGATCGGCTTCGCGGTGCATATCGGCAGCCAGATCGCGGATCCGGCACCGTTCCGCGCCGCCTACGCCCGGATCGCCGCCCTGGTGCGTCAGGTGCGCGCCGCCGGCCACGCGGTGTCCACGGTGGATTGTGGCGGCGGGCTCGGCATCGGCTACCGCGACGAGGCCGCCGGGTCGCCGCGGGCGCTGGCGCACGCCATCCGCCTGACCCTGGGCGGACTTGGCCTGCGCCTGCTGCTGGAGCCCGGACGCTGGCTGGCAGCACCCGCCGGCGTGCTGCTGTCGCGGGTAGTGAGGGTCAAGCGCCAGGCGGACGCACCGCCCTTCGTGGTGCTGGACTGCGCGATGAACGACCTGCTCCGGCCCAGCCTGTACGACAGCTGGCACGGCGTGGTGCCGTTGTCGGCGCGCGACGCAGTGGCACCCGCGGCACCGGCGCACCTGGTCGGTCCGGTGTGCGAGACCGGCGACACCCTGGCGCGCGACCGCCTGCTGCCGGAGCTGTGCTGCGGCGCGCGTGTGGCGATCCTGGACACCGGCGCCTACGGTTCGGTGATGAGCTCCACCTACAACGCCCGCCCACTGGCGGCGCAGGCCCTGGTGGACGGCGCCCGCTGGGCCACGATCCGTTCGCGCCAGCCGGTGCAAGCGCTGTGGGCTGGGGAAAGCGTGCCGGACTGGATCGGCGCGGGGCGCACGGGGACCGCCGGATGAGCCTGCCGCACCCTTCCGGCGATATCCTCCCGCTGCTGCACCGGGCACGACGCAGCGCCGGGCGCGTGTTGTGGATCGAGCAGCTCTGGCCGGCGATCCTCCCGGCCGCGGCCGTCCTGCTCGGGGTGGCGGTGCTGTCCCTGCTTGCCCTGCCGCAGCGGTTGCCCGTCTGGCTGCACGCGCTGCTTCTGCTGCTGGCGGTGGCCTGGCTGGCGCGATCGTTGCAGCACCGCCTGCATTTCCTGCACACCCCCTCCGTGCCGATGCGGGACGGGCGGATCGAGCGGGCCTCGCGCCTGACCCACCGCCCGCTATCCACCCTGTCGGACCGTCCGGCCTCGGCAACCGGCCCTGACGGGGACAAGGACGGGGATGCCGTCCTGATCTGGCAGGCGCACCTCCGGCGCACCGGGGCCGGGCTGCAGCGCCTGGCCGCCGGCCCGCCCCGCCTGTCGTTGCGCGCGCACGACCGTTACCGGCTGGCCCCTGCGCTGCTCGCGGCGCTGGCGGTGTCGCTGCTCCTGGCCGGGCGGGACGCGCCGATCCGCCTCGCGTCCGGCTTCTGGCCCGGGCTGGAGGTGCCGCTCGGCCCGAAGCCGCTGCTCCAGGCCTGGATCACCCCGCCGGACTACGCCGGCGGCGCACCGATCTTCCTGTCCGGCCCGGACGGGCATTACACCGTGCCCGCCGGCGCGCGGTTGAGCGCCAGCCTTTCCGGCACCGGCTCCCGGCCGGCGCTGACGCTGCGCGGCGCCGGTCCGGCACGCTTCGACCGCCTGTCCGACTCGAGCTGGCGCCTGGACCGGCTGCTTACGGTCGACACCCCTGTGGTGGTGCGGGCCGGAGGCTACCGGCTGGCGGACTGGCGCATCACGGTGCAGCCGGTGCCGGTGCCGGTCGCCAGCTGGAACGGCACGCCCGGTCCGGCCACCGACCTGCCCTGGCACACGAGGCTGCCCTGGTCGGTGTCGCACCGCTACGGCGTGCGCACCTTGTTCGCCGAGCTGCGCCTGGCCGATGCCGGCCCCGGCGGGCGCGTGCTCCGCGTTCCCATCCCGCTGCCGGGCCTGCCTACCTCGGCGCATGGCGTCGCGACCCCCGACCTGTCCGCCGATCCCTGGGCGGGGGCGGCGGTGACGGCGGTGCTGGTCGCCACCGACGCCACCGGACAATCCGGCCGCAGCGCGGAGGCCCGTTTCACCCTGCCGGCACGGGTGTTCCACAACCCGCTGGCGCGCGCGGTGCTGGACCTGCGCCGCAGAATGGTGCTCGGTCAGGAAGCGCCGTTACAGGTGGCCGACGATCTCCAGGCGCTGGGCGACACGCCTGGCGCCTTTGCCCAGGACTCCAGCCTGTTCCTCAACCTGAGCACGGACGCGTCCCTGCTCCGCCTGTCCGGTGGCGCGGGCGGGACGCGCGACGAGGCCTCGGACCGGCTCTGGCAACTAGCACTTGCCCTGGAGGACGGGCTGCACAACGACCGCGCCGGCGCGCGGGCAGCGCTGGAGGTGCGCGCGGCGCAGGACCGACTGGCAGCCCAGATCGAGCGCATGCGCCAGCTCGGCCGCAACGGCCAAACCGCCGCCGCGCAGTCCGAGCTGCAGCAACGGATCGCGGCCCTGAAGCAGGCGATCGCCCGCCGCATGCAGGCGCTGGCGGCACAGGCGGCGCACAACCACGCCGCGATGCCGCCGATGCCGGACCCGTCGGCGCTGAACGGCGACGACCTCGGCCGCATGCTGAAGCGCATGCAGGACGAGGCCGCGAACGGTCATCCCGAGGAAGCGATGCGCGAGCTCGGGCAGATGCAGGCGATGCTGGAGCACATGCGCGTCGCCACGCCGCAGGACCTGCAGGCGGCGCAGCAGCAGGCGCAGGCGCAGCAGCAGGCGCGCGACCAGATGGCGGCGGTGCAGGACCTGGTGCATCGGCAGTCCGCCCTGCTCGACCACGCCCAGGCCAGGCAGGCGCAGCAGGAGCGTGCCAGGGCGCAGGACAATCCGGGCGCGGAACCAGGCACCACCGACGACGGCGAGGACGCGGCCGGCAGCAACGCCGCATCGGGTGAAACGGACGGCGCGGTGATGGACCCCGCGACCCGCCGGCTGATGCAGCAGCTCGGCGTGGCGATCGGCGGGGATCCAGCACAGAACGCCGGGCCGAAGCAGCAGGCCTCCGGACAGCAGGCCCCTGGACAGCAAGCTCCGGCACAACAAGCCCCAACGCAACAGGCCGACGACGCCGCGCGTCAAGGCGACCGCCATGCCCAGCACGTGCTCCGGCGTGCCCTGGACGAGCTCGCCACCGAGTTCCAGGCGCTGACCGGCAAGAAGGCGGGCTCGCTGGCCAAGGCGGCCGACGCGATGGCGCAGGCGCACGGTGCGCTGGCCAAGGGGGAGGACGGCCCCGCCGCGCAGGCACAGATGCAGGCCCTGTCCGCGCTGCAGCAGGGCGCGCAGCAGATGCGCAGCGCCATGAGTTCCGGGCGTTCGGCCGCGGGCGGCCTGGCGCTCCTGCCGGGAGGCAACGACACCGGGCAGGACGGCGCCGGCAACGAGCCGGGCGACCAGGACCCCGGGGAACAGGAGGAGCCCGGCGGACGCGACCCGCTCGGGCGGCACCTGGCCGCTGGCCATTCCGGGATGGATGACGGCGACGAGACCCACCTGCCGGACCAGGCCGCGCCGGCACGCTCGCGCGAGATCGAGCAGGAACTGCGGCGGCGCGACAGCGACCGCACCCGGCCGCAACCGGAGCTCGACTACCTCGACCGCCTGTTGAAGCCGTTCTAGCGCTCCCTTGACCTCCCGGCGTCGTCCCGGCGCGGCGCTACCAGATCTGCACCCGGTCCTTCGGCTGCAGGTAGAGCTTGTCGCCCGCCTTGACGTTCCAGGCCTTGTACCAGCCGTCGATGTTGTGCACCGGCATGTCCACCCGCGCGAACGGCGGCGAATGCGGATCGGCCACCAGCAGCATCTTCGCCCGGTCCGGCCGTACCTTCTGCCGCCACACCTGCGCCCAGCCCAGGAACACGCGCTGGTCCCCGTCCAGCCCGTCGACCACCGGCGCCGCCTTGCCGTGCAGGGACGCGTGATACGCATCCAGCGCCAGGGTCAGGCCGCCCAGGTCGGCGATGTTCTCGCCCATGGTCAGGCGCCCGTTCACGTGCAGGCCCGGGAACGGCGACAACGCGTCGAACTGCGCGCCAAGCCGGTCGGCCCGGGCCTGGAACCGCCGGGCGTCGCCCGGGGTCCACCAGTCGTGCAGGCGCCCCTTCTCGTCGAACTTGCGCCCCTGGTCGTCGAAGCTGTGCGTCATCTCGTGGCCGATCACGCCGCCGATCGCGCCGTAGTT
>CAXTCK010000065.1:0-16046 GCA_964242425.1 uncultured Acetobacteraceae bacterium
CGGGATGTCGAAGGATCGTCGGGGGATGGTGGGCGCGACAGGGATTGAACCTGTGACCCCCGCCGTGTGAAGGCGATGCTCTACCGCTGAGCTACGCGCCCATCCGCCGCGACGGCGCGCTTTGTATGGGCAAACCTCCGCATCGGCAACCCCCGCAGGACCGGACTGGCTACCGCTTGCCGCGGCGCCCGCGGTCGAACAGGATCCCGGCCGCCAGAAGATACGCGCACGCGCCGAGCAGGACGACAGCCTGCCATAGCGGGAAGCTGCGACCGGAACCGGCCGGTGCGGCCAGGAAGCCGTGCAGGTCGAGGCCGAACACCAGGCCGTTGATCGCCACCACGACAAGTCCGATCCAAAGCCCGGTCGCGCCCCGCATCCGCCGATCCCATCGTTGCTGCCGCGGACATACCACGCCCGAGGCCGAGCTACGATCGTGAGGGTAGGGCGAACAGGCTCTCGCTGGCGTGTCAGCCGATCCGGATGTGCCGGACGATGTTGGGGATCTCGGAGCGGCTGAGGTTCATCTCCGCCAGCTCGCGGTCGGAGCAATAGGTCAGCTCCCTGCCGAGCCGGGCGCGCTCGCGACGCACCGTGCGCTGCGACCGCACCGCGGCCAGCAACGACCGGAAAACGTCGAGGCGACGGCTGTCGGTAACCGAAAGCATGTTCGCAATGTCGGACATGTGAGCCTCCCGCTCCTGATCATGCTGCAACGCAACATAGGGCTTGAGATGCAGCTCGTCCAGTTCTGCCGTTGCGTTGCAGCATGAGGTATCGGTGACATTCCTGTTGCCGAGCGGTGCGGCCTGTCGCCGAGCGGTAGGGGACGCGGGACTACCCGAAGATGTCCGCGAAGCGCGCCGAGGCCTGCTCGACATGCGCACGCATTGCCGCTGCCGCCGCGTCCGGATCGCCAGCCAGCAATGCCTGCACGATCCGGCCGTGCTCCGCCACCGCTTCCGTGGTCGCGCGTGGGCTGAGACGCAGCCGGAACAACCGCAGATGCACCGCCTGCCGGGTCAAGGTGTCGCACAGCAGCGCGTTGCGTCCCGATTCCGCGATGGCGGCGTGGAAACGCGCGTCCGCTTCCGCGAACATCTTGTAGGCCAGACGCATATCCGCGCATTGCGGCTGGTTCATGCGTTCTGCCAGAGCCACGAGTCGCCGGCGCTCGACGTTCGACATCAATCTGGCCGCCTTGGCCGCCAGCGCCGGCTCGACCAGCAGCCTCAGCTCGCACAGGTCGGCGAACTGGCTAGCGCTCAGCTGCGGTGCCGCGCGGTAGCCGGACAGGTGGATCTTGACCACCAGCCCGAGCGCCTCGAGCTGGCTCAGCGCTTCCCGCACCGGGGTCTGCGACACGTCCAGCTCGCGTCCCAGAGCGTCCACGCCGATCCGCTCGCCGGGGGCGATCTCCAGCGACATCAGCCGACGCAGCACGATGTCGTACACCTCTCGTGTCAGCCGAACCGGCCTCGCGATCCGGTCGACGACCTCGGTTCCATCCTTCGGCGGCATCATCCTTCACGTCCTCGTCGTCAGGGTCGCCGCGCCTTGACACCTGGCTCGGGTCAGCCACAAGGTCGGCCCGCTATCGTATATCCGATCGGATCGGATTGTCTCCGGTCGCGTGGGGTGCGCCATGACGCAGATCACCTTGGTCGGATGCGGCCTTGTTGGCGGATCCTGGGCCCTGGTGTTCAGCCGCGCGGGTTTCGAGGTGACGCTTTATGACCCGTCCCCGGCTTCCGTGGACGCGGCAATGGCGGTGGCCCGGACCTCCGCGGTGACGCTTGCCAGCCAGAACCTGCTGGACAACCAGGCGCCCGAACAGGTGTTGGCTCGCCTGAAGCCGGTCGCGAGCCTGGCGGAAGCGGTGGCCGGTGCCGACTACATCCAGGAAAGCGCCCCGGAGCGCCTCGGCATCAAACAGGCGCTTTACGAGGAGCTGGGGCCGCTGGTCCCGCCCGGCGCGGTGATCGCCAGCTCGACCTCAGGCCTGCCGGCATCCTCCTTCACCGCCAGCATGGACGGTCGCGAGCGCTGCCTCGTCGCCCATCCGATCAACCCGCCGCACCTGATCCCGCTGGTGGAGATCATCCCGGCTCCCTGGACCGACCCCGCGGTGGTCGAGCGCACCGACGCGCTGATGCGCCGCATCGGCCAGGTGCCGATCCGCCTCAGCCGCGAGATTTCCGGCTTTGTGGTCAACCGGCTGCAGAGTGCCGTGCTGTCGGAAGCCTTCCGCCTAGTCGAGGACGGGATCTGCTCGGCCGCCGACGTGGACGCCGCCATGTCCGATGGGCTCGGCCTGCGCTGGGTCTTCATGGGGCCGTTCGAGACCATCGACCTGAACGCGCAGAACGGCATCCGGGACTACTGCGCCAAGCTCGGACCGATGTATCACGATCTCGCCCGCGAGCAGGCCGATCCGCGGCCGTGGAGCGACGCCCTGGTCACCGCTGTGGAGGCGGAGCGACGCGCTGCCGTTCCCGCCACCCAGATCGATGCACGCAAGGCCTGGCGCGACCGCTGTCTGGGCGGCTTCGTCGCTGCCAAGCGCGCCATCCTGAAGCAGAACTGACGCCGTCGCGGCACCCGCCGGCACGAGATCCCGGCACAAGATCAAGGACACCACCATGCTGCTCCGCTTCTGCGGCCTGCTGACGCGCTGGTTCCCGTTTGTCCTGGTCGCCTTCGCGGTGCTGGCCTATCTCACGCCCGCGCAGTCGCGGCTGCTGGCGCCGGGCGTTCCCTACTTCATCGCCATCGTGATGCTGGCGATGGGCCTGACCATGGGTGTCGACGACTTCCGCATGGTGTTCTCGCGGCCCCGGACCGTGATCCTGGGGGTATGCCTGCGCTACCTGCTGATGCCGCTGGTGGCGGTGCTGATCACGAAGCTGCTCCGGCTGCCGGCCCCGCTTGCAGCCGGCTTCATCCTGATCGGCTGCTGCCCGAGCGCGGTCGCGTCCAACGTCATGACCTTTCTGTCGCGCGGCAACACCGCCTTGTCGGTCACCATCTCGTCCTGCAACACCATCCTGGCGCCGGTCCTGACCCCCTACCTTTTCCTGCTCCTGGCGGGATCGCTGATCCCGGTGCACGCGGCCGGCATGCTGCTCGACATCGCCAGGATCGTGCTGTTGCCGGTGCTCGCCGGCGTGGCGATCCGGATGGTGGCCAGCCGCTTGGTGCGGCACGTCGTTCCTTACCTGCCGGCGGTGTCCACCATCGCCCTGATCCTGATCGTCATGGCCGGCGTCGCCCTCAGCGCCAACCGGTTCGCAGCCGTCGGCCTGATCGCGTTTCTCGGCGTGGTGCTGCACAATGGTTTGGGCCTCGCCTTCGGCTTTCTCATGTCGCGCAAGCTGTTCGGGATGACGCAGGCGGACTCGCAGGCCATCACCTTCGAGGTCGGCCTGGAGAACACCGGGCTCGCCATCGCGCTCGCGATCGGACATCTCGACCCGGTGGCGGTGATCCCGGCCGCGATCTTCGGCGCCTGGCACAACGTGTCCGGCTCCGCCCTCGCGCGATACTGGGCTTCGCGGATCGAGCGGCAGGCGCTTCGAACCACCGCAGGCCGCGAGGCGACCTAGACCAGAACCGGGGCCTTCAATGCAACGGCGCCGCCGCGCTCTCCCTGCGGTGCAGCGCGAACCGTTCCACCATGGTGGTGCTGGCGGCATTCAGGCCGACCACCTCGACCGCGCGGTCGTGGCGCCGCGCCTTCATCACCACGCGGTCGAGTGCCGCGATGGCCGAGATGTCCCAGAAATGCGCGCCGCTGACGTCGACCACGATGCGCTCCACCGGCTCCAGCACATCGATCGCCTCGGCGAAGAACCCGGCGGACGCGAAGAACACCTGTCCCTCCACCTGATAGACACGCACCCGCCCGTCTTCCGACAACCGCGACGAGGTGCTGCTCAGGCGCGACACCTTGCCGGCGAAGAACAGCCCCGACAGCACCACCCCGACCAGCACCCCGCGCGACAGGTCCCGGGTCGCGACCACCGTGCCGACGGTGGCCAGCATCACCACCGAGGACTGCCACGGGTTGGTGCGCAGGCGCTTCAGCGATCCCCACGAGAAGGTGTTGATCGACACCATGATCATCACCGCGGTGAGCGCCGCCACCGGCACCACCGCCAGCAGCCGCTGCAGCAGCACCAGCAGCACGAGCAGGAATGCCCCCGCCACCAGCGTCGAAAGCCGTCCGCGCGCGCCGGACGACACGTTGATCACCGACTGGCCGATCATGGCGCAACCGCCCATGCCGCCGAACAGCGCCGACGCCATGTTGGCGATGCCCTGTCCCATGCATTCCCGGCTCTTGTCGCTGGGCGTGTCGGTGAAGTCGTCCACGATCTGCGCAGTGAGCAGGGATTCCAGCAGCCCCACCGCTGCCAGGGTCAGCGCCACGGGCGCGATGATCCCCAGCGTTCCCAGCGTCCACGGCACCTGCGGCACGCCGAAGCGTGGCAGCGCCGACGGCAACTGCCCCAGGTCGGCGATGGTGCGGACGTGGATGCCGAACCCCGCCGTGATCGCCGTCAGCACCGCGATCGCCACCAGCGGCGACGGCACCGCCCGGGTCAGGCGGGGGAACCCGTAGATGATGGCCAGGCCCAGCGCGATCAGCCCATAGGTGACGCCCGGCACGCCTTCCAGCTGTGGCAGCTGCGCCAGGAAGATCAGGATCGCCAGCGCGTTGACGAAGCCGGTCATCACCGACTGCGACACGAACCGCATCAGCCGCCCGAGCTTCAACAGCCCGGCTGCGATCTGGAACACCCCCATGAGGATCGTGGCCGCGAACAGGTAGTGCACGCCGTGCGCGTGCACGAGCCCGGTCATCAGCACTGCCGTGGACGCGGTCGCGGCCGAGATCATCGCCGGGCGCCCGCCGGTGAACGCGATCACGCAGGCGATCACCACCGAAGCGTAGAGCCCGACCTTGGGATCGACCCCCGCTACCACCGAGAAGCCGATCGCTTCCGGAATCAGTGCCAGCGCCACCACCACCCCGGCTAGGATCTCGGTCCGCGGGTTCGCCAGCCAGCTCCGCAGGACGCTGTCGCCTGTCTTGGTCATGAGGATCGATCCGCCGGGAAGGCGCGCGGCATGCGCCCCTAGGGGCGTCGGCCTGAACAGGATGCGTGCGCTGCGTGGTCCGGCGGATTGGCGGCCGGAAAAGCCACCCGGGGTTGCACCGGGTCCGATCGAGTGGCGCCTACCTAGCGACCCGCTTGCTGCAGCGCAACAGCTGGCGTCAGCCTCGCCCGCGTATCACCTGCGCCAGCTCGGTGGCGCGGTTGTCGGTCAGGCTGGACAGGAAGTCATTGACCAGCCGGTAGCTGTCCTCCAGCCCCGTGGCGTCGGTTGGCGCAGACTCGCCCATCAGCCCCAGGATGCGCGACGCACGATACGATAGCGCCGGCCCCGCTCCCGACGCCAGCAGCTCGCGCGCCGCGTCCGAGCAGGAGTCGAGCAGCGTGTCGACCGCGGCGTAGGCGCCGATCTCGATCTCCATCTTGCGCGTGTGGGTGAAGATCTTCTCCCGCGCCAGCGCCTTGGCGGCCGCGACGCCCGCAGCGACGCTTGAGCTGCCCGCTTCCACCAGGCTGCCGTTGAACCGCCCCTGGAGGATCGCCGGCGCGTTGCGAAAGAAGCTGCCCACGCAGTCCTCGATCAGCAGGTCCACCGCCTGGCCCCGCAGCCAGCGCACGCGCTGTCGTTCCGAGCGTCCGCCGCGCCAGGCGTCGTATCGCTGTCGCACCTCCGTCGTCATCACCGACAACAAAAGCTCCTCCACCTCCGCGGTGTGGAGCAGCTTCATCTCGATGCCGTCCTCGATGTCGATGATGGCGTAGCAGATGTCGTCCGCCGCCTCGACCAGGTAGGCCAGCGGGTGCCGGCAGAACACGCCGGCCTCGATCTCCAGCAGCCCCATGGAACGCGCGATCACCAGGAACGCGTCGCGCTCGGAGGCGAAGTAGCTGAACTTGCCCGGCCTGTACTGCTGCGCGTGCAGCGACGACCAGGGATACTTGATGAAGCTGCCGAGCGTCGCATAGGTCAGGCGCAGGCCCACCGTGTCCACCAGGCTGGTGAGCAGCCGGAAGCCCTGGGCGTTGCCTTCGAAGGTGTTGAGGTCCTCCACGCAGGACGGCCGCATCCCTTCGAAGAACGAGGACGGCCGCTTGGCGTACCAGCCGCGTATCGCGAACTCGCCCGCATGCCCGAACGGCGGGTTGCCGATGTCGTGCGCGAGGCACGCCGCCTGCACGATGGCCGCCACGTCCGCCGCCACCACCCAATCCGGCAGGTCGCCCGCCACCTGCAGCCGCTTGCCGGCGAGTTCCCCCAGCGAGCGCCCGACGCAGGACACTTCCAGGCTGTGGGTGAGGCGGTTGTGCACCCGGTCGTTCTGCGGCAGCGGGTGCACCTGCGTCTTGCGTCCCAGCTTCCGGAACGGCTCGGAGAAGATCAGCCGGTCGTGGTCCTTCTGGAACTCCGACCGTCCGGTGGGCACGGCCCGGCCGGCACCGGGCTCGCGTCGCAGCGCGTCGCCGAGGCGGGTGTCGTCCAGCAGCTGCTCCCAGCGCATCGTCGGCCACGGCGCACGGGTTTCCGGGCCGCCCATGGGGGAGGAGCCGCCTGCGAGGGGGGAGGAAACGGTCAGGAAAGCTCGTCGGACTGGACAAAGCGCACGCCTGCCGCCTCGAGGCGGCTGCGCGCCAGCGTGGCGCTGGTGCCGCCATCCGGCTGCGGCAGGGCGATGGCGCGCGTCAGGTCCTCGATCACGACCGTCTCGAACCCGGCCCGGACCGCGTCCTCCGCCGACCAGGCGACGCAGAAGTCGGCGGCGAGCCCGACCAGGAACAGCCGGCGCGTGCCCTGGTCGGCGAGCCAGCCGGCCAGCCCCGTGCGCGTGACGCCGTCGTTCTCAAAGAAGGCGGAATAACTGTCCAGCTCGGGACGCCAGCCCTTGCGCAGGACCAGCGATATGCGCCTGCCGTCGAGCTCCGGATGCAGCTCGGCGCTCGTCGTGCCCTGCACCGCATGGTCTGGCCACAACACCTGCGGACCGTAGGGCATCGACACCACCTCGTACGGCTTGCGGCCGGGATGAACGCTGGCGAACGAGGTGTGGCCTGGCGGATGCCAGTCCTGCGTGGCGAAGGCGTGCAGGAAGCGCTCGCGAAGCAGCCGGTTGATGCCGGGCACGATCTCCTCAGCCCCCGCGACCGGCAACTCGCCGCCCGGCATGAAGCACGGCTGCAGGTCGACGACGCCGAGTACGTCGGTCGATGGATCGAGCAGGAGCCCGCCCGGCATCGCTCAGATGTCCTGTGGCGGGAGTGAGAACGACGCCACCATCGCCTCGGCCACGCGCCGGGCGAAGGCGGCGGGCTCGGCCGGCTGCTCGCCATCCTGCACGCGCGCGAGGTCGAGCAGGGTGCGCGCTGCCTCGTCGATCGCCTCGCCGCGCCCGAGCCTGGCCGCAAGGGCCCGGATCAGCGCGTGGTGCGGGTTGATCTCCAGGATCGGCGCTCCCGTTGGCATCCTTTGTCCGCTGCGGCGCATCAGGCGCTGCATCTGCAGGTCCGGGCCGGACTGCGACGCCGCCAGCACCACGGCGCTGCTCACCAGCCGGTCGGTGGCACGCACTTCGGCGATGTCGGCACCCAGCGCTTCCTTCAGCGCCGGCAGCAGCGCCGCCACGTCCGCCGCCTCCGCCTGCGGCACGTCCCCCAGCGGGATCTTGGACAGGTCCGCCAAGCCCTGCGTCACGCTGCGCAGCGGCTTCTCCTCGAACCTGTCCAGGCGCTCCGGCCAGAACGCGTCCACCTGGTCCGACAACAGCAGCACCTCGATGCCGCGCGCCCGGAACCCTTCCAGCTGTGGGCTGCTGCCCAGCGCGTCGTGGCTGTCGCCGGCCAGGAAATAGATCGCTTCCTGTTCCGCCTTCATCCGCCCCATGTAATCGGCCAGCGACACCCAGCCCTCGGCGCCCGAGGAGCGGAACCGGGACAAGCCCGCCACCTCCGTGCGGTGCTCGGTGTCGTCCCACAGCCCTTCCTTCACCACCGCGCCGAAGTTCTCCCAGAACGGCGTGTAGGTTTCGGCGTCCTTGGCCTTGGAGCGCAGCTCGCTGATCACCCGGTTGGTGACCGCCTTGCGTATGCGCGCCAGCACCGGCGTTGCCTGAAGCATCTCGCGCGACACGTTGAGTGGCAGGTCCTCCGTGTCCACCACCCCCTGCACGAAGCGCAGCCAGGGCGGCAAGAGGTTGGCCTCGTCGGTGATGAACATGCGCCGCACGTGCAGCCTGACCCGGCTTTCCCGCGTGCTTTCCACCGGCTCGAACGGCTTCATGCCCGGCACGAACAGCAGGGCCGCGAACTCCAGCGTTCCCTCCGCGCGCCAGTGCAGCGTGGCCCACGGCTTGTCGAACATGTGGCCGAGATGCTGGTAGAACTCGGTGTATTGTTCCTCTGTCACCTCCGCGCGCGGCTTGCGCCACAGCGCCGTGCCCTCGTTGGCGGCCACCTCGTTGCCGTCGCGCTGGATGCTGATCGGCCAGGTGATGTGGTCCGCCCACTTGCGCACGATCGCTTCCAGCCGGTACGGCTCGAGGAACTCGTCCGCGTCGGACTTCACGTGCAGCACGATGTCGGTGCCCGGCAGCTCCCGCGTCGCCGGCGCCAGCGTGTAGCTGCCCTGGCCTTCCGACGACCAGCGCCAGGCTTCCTCCGTACCGACGCGGCGCGACGTCACTTCCACCCGGTCCGCCACCATGAACGCGGCATAGAAGCCCACGCCGAACTGCCCGATCAGGCTGGGCCGCTCGTCCGGCTTGGCGTCCGCCAGGCTCTTGGTGATGTCCTGCCCGAATGCCCGCGTGCCCGAGCGCGCGATGGTGCCGAGGTTCTGCGCCAGCTCCTCCCGGCTCATGCCTGTGCCGTCGTCCGACACCGTGAGCAGGCGCGCCTCCTTGTCCGGCACGATGCGTATCTTGGCGCCCTCTGGCAGCGCCCGCGACGGCTCGGTCAGCGCCTCGAACCGCCTGCGGTCGGACGCGTCGGCGGCGTTCGCCACCAGCTCGCGCAGGAAGATCTCGCGCTCGGAATAAAGCGCGTGCACCACCAGGTCGAGCAGCCGCCCCACCTCGGCGCCGAACTCGTGGCGCTCCTCGCCAGCATGCGGCGTCGGCTGCATGGTGTCCTGGTCGCTCATCTCGTCGTGCCCCTGCTGGATGAAACTCAAAGCGCGCGTGCTGCCCGTGCCCGCGATATGCGGGGAGATCCCTTCCAGTTCAACATGCCGTGCGCCTGGACCGCTTCATCCTCCGTTTCAATCACGCATGGGCCGCATCGGCAGCGAGGCCAGCGCCACCGGCCGCGCGCGATAGGCGGCGAGGCTTCCCATCGGCATGCCCATGCTGCCGAGCCCGGCCGTCACCGGCGCACTGCGTATGATGTGCCCGAACCCGCCGAGCGGTCGGCTCATCGGCGGCGACGCCGACCCGCCGCCGCCAGAAAACCCGCCTCCGAACCCGCCCGCAGCCGTTCCGGCCGCTCCTGAAGATGCTTCCGCCGTTGCCACGCTGGCCAGGGCCACCGCCGCATGCGGATGCCCGCCATGCCGTTCGGCCCTGCCGTCGGGACGGTCGATCGGCTCGGCCCAGGCTTCCAGCACCTTTCTCTGGTAGTCGATGCCGAGGTCAGGCGTTTGCGAGTGATACGCCGCCGCGGCGTGGGGCCAGCTTCCGGTCTGGTGGAACAGGTCGGTCAGGAAGCGTGCCGCGAACAAGGCGTTGGCATGCGGATCGAACGCCTGCTCCAGGCTGCCGAAGCCGTCCGGATGATACATGAGGTTGATCTGCAGGCAGCCGACGTCGATCGACCGTATGCCCGCCGCCTGGAACGCCCGTGCTGCCGCGACCGCTTCCTCCTTGCTGGCGTAGAAGTGACCGATACCCTGCGCGTTGATGGTCCAGGGCCAGGCCCGCACCCCGCCTGCATCCCGGTCGTAGCGCCCGGTCTCGACCCGGCTGATCGCGCCCAGCAGCTGGTTTGGCACGCCAGTGCTGTTTTCCGCGGCCGTGGTGGCGTCCTGACACAGCATCCCAGCCCCGGACGGCGCCTGCGCACGGGCAGGAACCGCGCACGCCAGCAGCAGCAGGCTCAATAGGACGAAGCGCAGGGCAACAGGACACGCCATGGCTGCGATACTGACCTGCCAAAGCTTCCTCAACCCTTAACGCTGTATCCTGCGAACGATTCGCATTGTGCGACGCAAAAACAGCTTGACCGAAGCTGCCCGCATTGTTATACACAAATCAGCGGCGCCGCTTCGGCCGCGTCGCTTCTTGGACGTTTCCTCCCTAAACTTGGCGGTGCTTCGGCACCGCCTTTTTTTTGCTTCCGCGTTCAGCCCGGTTGCGGAAGCGCCCCGCACAGTGTCCGAAGCAGCGCCGACATCAGCTCGCGCAGCTGGTCGAAACGCGCAAGCTTGAGATAGCGCGTCTGGTCCAGATAAAGGCTCCGGCTCACCTCGATCTGCAGCACGTGGACACCTTGCCTCGGCCGCCCGTAGTGGCGGGTGACATAGCCGCCGGCATATGGATCGTTCCGGCGTACCCTGTAGCCGGCCGCCTCCAGGAATTGGTGCGCCACTCCGGACAGCGCCGGGTCGCAGGAGGTGCCGTGCGCGTCGCCCAAAACGAAGTCCGGATCGTGCCTCACCCCTGGAGCCGGCTCCTCTGTCGGCATGGAATGGCAGTCGAGCAGGACGCAGCGGTCGAACGCGTTGCGCGTTTCCGCGATCAGGGCCGACAAGGCGTCGTGGTAGGGCTGCCAGCAGGAGCGGATGCGGGCCTCCGCCTCGGCGAACAACAGCTTCTCCCCATAGATCGGCTGTCCCGACGCGACGAGCCGGGCGATGGTGCCGAAGCCCGCGTTGATCCGCGGCGTGCGCGTGTTGCACCAGGGCGGCAGCTTGTCGGAGAACATGGCCGGGTCCAGCTCCCACGGCTCTCTGTTCACGTCGCAGTATGCACGCGGGAAGTCCGCCGCCAGCAACGGCAGTCCGCAGGACGCGGCACCGGAAAACAGCTCGTCGACGAAGCAGTCCTCGCTACGGCGCAGGGTATGGGAGTCCAGCCTCGACGTTGCCAGGAAAGCCTGCGGGTAGACGCGCCCGGAATGCGGCGACGCCACCAACAGGGGACCGTTCCAGCCAGCCGGCCGCACGATCCGGAACGGCCGGTCGGCGAGCACGTTCGCGGCGTCCGGCTGGCCCTGTCTCGTCATGGCCGCATTCTCGCCTGCGCGGCCCATCCTGTCATCCGCCGCGTGCGACGCGACCGGCAACGAAAATCGGAGGAGGCGGCGCTTGCGGAACCATCCGGGCGCTTGTAGAAAACGCCGCGACGGATGGGCGCGTAGCTCAGCGGTAGTAGCACTACCTTGACATGGTAGGGGTCACAGGTTCAATCCCTGTCGCGCCCACCATCCGTTCCACGCCATCCTTCCAGCCGGCCGGCGTCAGCCAATCGAGCAGCGCCGCGAACACGGCGTTGGCCGCCCGCACGGTCCGGTCCCCATCCGCAACCGACACTTCCAGCGCTGCACACGCCTCGCGCCAGCGATCCCCTGTCTGCTCTCCATACACGTTGAAATACCGCTGCGCCTCCGCCGGCACCGATGGGTTGTTGCGGAGATGGCGCCCGATCAACCGCCCGCCCAGCGTGCTCCCTTCCGCGACGTAGAACGCACCCATCGCTTCAGCCTGGTCCGCCAGCGGCGGCAGGTCGGCCACGGGCAGCGCTGTCATCTCCTGCAACCGCATCCCGCACGCCACGAGGTCGTGCTCCAGTGCCGGGAGCTTGCCCCGGCCCCGAAGCAGCGCTGCATCCAGCCGCACCGCCAGCGCCGGCTCGATCCCGCGATGGAACCCGTGGAACCGTTCGAGCAGGCGTCGGTACTGCGCGAGGCTGAGCGGCACCCCCAGCAGGTCCAGCGCCCCGTCCAGCGCGTCGTGCGCTCCACGCGTCTCGTGGCGCAGCCGCTCGCGCAGGCCGGAACCGCTCACGCGCAGGGCCCTCGGCTGGCATCGAGCGCCGCCTGCAGGATGTATGCGGCCGCCAGCTTGTCCACCACCGCCGCGCGCCGCCGCCGCGTCATGTCGAGGTCGCCGATCAGCATCCGGTTCACCGCACTCGACGACAGCCGCTCGTCCCACAGCGCCGCCGGCAGCCCGGTCATCTCCGACAACCCGCGCATCCAGTCCCGCGCCGCCTGCGCCGCCGGCCCGAAGCTGCCGTCCAGCGACAACGGCAGGCCTCCCACCAGCCCGCCCACCGCTTCCCGCCTGACGATCGCCCCGATTTCCGCCGCCGCCGCCGCCATCCTGCCCCGCTTCAGCGTCCCGAACGGCGAGGCCAGCATCAGCGACACGTCCGACAGCGCCAGCCCGATGCTACGCGTCCCCAGGTCGAGCCCCAGCAGCCGCGACCCCGAGGGCAGGGCAGCCCGCAGCTGCGGCATGTTGAACAGCGCCATGGGGAGCGGTTATGGTCCGGCCGCACCCGCGCTGCCAGGGTCCATGCTGGGCAAACGTTGTTTTTTGCCGCCCGGTCCTGGTTCGTCGCGACCTTTCCGGCAACCACCAGAAGGCTCCGCTCCATGGCGCTTGAACCCGCGACCGTTCGTCGAATCGCCAGGCTCGCGCGCCTGGGCGTCGACGACGCAGAGATCGGACGCCTGCAGGGCGAGCTGAACGCCATCCTGGGCTGGATCGAGCAGCTGGCCGAGATCGACGTGGACGGCATCGAGCCGATCGCCGGCGTCGGCCAGGCCGCGCTGCGCCTCCGTGCCGACCTGGTCACCGACGGCGACAAGGCCGATGCCGTGCTGTCCAACGCGCCCGACCGCGCCGGCCCGTTCTACGCGGTGCCCAAGGTGGTCGAGTGATGCTGACCGACCTGTCCCTGAGCGAGGCGTTGGACGGCCTCGATCGCCGCCGCTTCTCCGCCGTCGAGCTGACGCAGGCGCATCTCGACGCGGTGGAAGCGCTCAATCCGCGCTTGAACGCCTTTATCACCGTGACCGCCGAGCGCGCTTTGGACCAGGCCCACGCCGCCGACACGGCGCGGACAGGGGGCAGCGCCGGTCCGCTCGCCGGCGCCCCCATCGCCATCAAGGACCTGTTCTGCACCGAGGGTGTGCGCACCACCGCCGCCAGCCGCATCCTGGCCAACTTCGTGCCGCCCTACGACAGCACCATCACCGCCCAGCTCAAGCGTGACGGCGCGGTCTGCCTCGGCAAGACCAACCTGGACGAGTTTGCCATGGGCTCCTCCAACATGACCTCCGCCTTCGGCCCGGTGCTGAACCCCTGGACCCGTGCCGGCGACCCATCCGCTGCCCTGGTCCCCGGCGGCTCCTCCGGCGGCTCCGCGTCCGCCGTCGCAGCCCGTCTGGCGTTGGCCGCCACCGGCACCGACACCGGCGGCTCCATCCGCCAGCCGGCCGCCTTCTGCGGCATCGCCGGCCTCAAGCCTACCTATGGCCGCTGCAGCCGCTGGGGCGTAGTCGCCTTCGCAAGCTCGCTGGACCAGGCAGGCCCGATGGCCCGCACGGTCGAGGATTGCGCCCGCCTGCTCGGTTCCATGGCCGGCTTTGATCCGAAGGACAGCACCAGCGTCGACCGCGCGGTGCCGGACTACCGCGCCGCCTGCGGGCGCAGCCCGAAGGGCCTGCGCATCGGCATCCCGGCCGAGTACCGCATGCCCGGCATGTCGGCCGAGATCGAGGCCATGTGGCAGCAGGGCATCGCCTGGCTGCGCGACGCCGGCTGCGAGATCGTCGACGTGTCGCTGCCGCACACCAAGTACGGCCTCGCCACCTACTACATCGTCGCCCCCGCCGAGTGCTCCTC
This sequence comes from uncultured Acetobacteraceae bacterium, assembly GCA_964242425.1. Classification (GTDB taxonomy): domain Bacteria; phylum Pseudomonadota; class Alphaproteobacteria; order Acetobacterales; family Acetobacteraceae; genus Lichenicola. The sequence goes on from CAXTCK010000065.1 coordinate 13,960, forward strand.
CAACCTCGCCCGCTACGACGGCATCCGCTTCGGCGAGCGCGTCGAGGCCGACGCCCTGGACGCGCTGTACGAGCGTTCCCGCGCCGCCGGCTTCGGCACGGAGGTCAAGCGCCGCATCCTGATCGGCACCTATGTGCTGTCCGCCGGCTACTACGACGCGTACTACCTGCGCGCGCAGAAGGTCCGCAGCCTGATCCTGCGCGACTTCACCGACGCGTTCACGCAGGTGGACGCGCTGCTCACCCCCACAGCTCCCTCCGCCGCGTTCGCGCAGGGCGAGAAGATGACAGATCCCGTCACGATGTATCTCAACGACATCTTCACGGTGCCGGCAAGCATGGCCGGCATCCCCGGCATCTCCGTCCCCGCCGGCCTCGACCGCGACGGGCTGCCGCTCGGCCTGCAGCTGCTCGGCCGCCCGTTCGACGAGGAAACCCTGCTGGCACTCGGCACGGCCCTGGAGCAGGCGGCGGCGTTCAGCCACCAGCCTGCCATACGCGCCGGAGCGGCCTCGTGAGCTATACCATCGACGGCTCCACCGGCCCGTGGGAGCTGGTGATCGGCCTGGAGGTGCACGCCCAGGTGGTCAGCGAGGCCAAGCTGTTCTCCGGCGCCTCCGCCACCTATGGCGGCGAGCCCAACAGCCAGGTCAGCCTGGTCGACGCCGCCTTTCCGGGCATGCTGCCGGTGCTGAACGAGCATTGCGTCGCCCAGGCCGTACGCACCGGCCTCGGCCTGGACGCCCGGGTCAACCTGATGAGCCGTTTCGACCGCAAGAACTACTTCTATGCCGACCTTCCCGCCGGCTACCAGATCAGCCAGTTCACCCACCCGATCGTCGGCGCCGGCCGCGTCGAGATCGAGCTCGCCGACGGCAGCCGCCGCGACATCGGCATCACCCGCCTGCACCTGGAGCAGGACGCCGGCAAGTCGCTGCACGACCAGGATCCCACCCGCTCCTTCATCGACCTCAACCGCTCCGGCGTCGCCCTGATGGAGATCGTCAGCGAGCCCGACATGCGCAGCCCCGAGGAGGCGGGCGCATACCTGCGCAAGCTGCGCACCATCCTGCGCTATCTCGGCACCTGCGACGGCAACATGGAGGAGGGCTCCATGCGCGCCGACGTCAACGTGTCGGTGCGCCGCCACGGCGAGCCGTTCCGCACCCGCTGCGAGATCAAGAACGTCAACTCGATCCGCTACGTGACGCAGGCCGTCGAGGTCGAGGCCCGCCGCCAGGTCGCGATCTGGGAAGCGGGCGGCACCGTGGACCAGGAAACCCGGCTGTTCGACCCGCAGCGCGGCGAGACACGCTCGCTGCGCACCAAGGAGGATGCGCACGACTACCGCTACTTCCCCGACCCCGACCTGCTCCCCCTGGTGCTCGACGAGGACTGGGTCACGTCGCTGAAGGCCGAGCTTCCCGAGCTTCCCGACGCCAAGCGCGTGCGCTTCGTGTCCCAGTACGGCATCCCGGATTACGACGCCTCCGTGCTGGTCGCCGAGCGCGATACCGCCCGGTTTTTTGAGACCGTCGCCGCCGGCCGCGACGCCCGCCTTGCGTCGAACTGGGTGATCGGCGAGCTGTTCGCCGCCCTGAACCGCACCGGCCGCAGCATCACCGACAGCCCCGTCACCGCCGACGCGCTGGGCGGCCTGCTCGACCTGATGGCCGACCGCACCATCAACGGCAAGATCGCCAAGGAGGTGTTCGAGGCCATGGTGGACACGGGGGAGGGGGCGTCTGCCATCGTCGAGCGCAAGGGTTTGCGCCAGGTGGTCGACCGCGGCGCCATCGACACCGCCATCGACTCCGTGCTGGCCGCCCATCCCGACAAGCTCGTCGAATATCGTTCCGGCAAGGACAAGCTGTTCGGCTTCTTCGTCGGCCAGGTGATGAAAGCCATGGCCGGCAAGGGCAACCCCGCTCTGGTCAACGAGGCCCTGCAGAACCGCCTCGCATCCGGCGCTTGATCGGAGCGGCCGCACGATTGACGGGCGTGGTCGGACACCTTAGAACCGGAGAAGCAAACGCCGTGTGATGAGCACGCTCTTCGGCGGAGGGGTGGCCGAGTGGCTGAAGGCGG
>CAXTCK010000066.1:0-15820 GCA_964242425.1 uncultured Acetobacteraceae bacterium
GGACCCGCCCTGCGACCGGCCTTGCGATGCTGGCCGTCGCCGCCGCCTTCGCCGCGATGCAGGCGGGCGGTGGCGGCTCCCGCCCGGCCCTGGTGCTGCTCTGCGCCTGCGCGGTGCTGCTCGACTTCGCCGTCACCGCCAACTCGGTGCTCGGCCAGCGCGCGATCTTCTCCCTCGGCCCCGGCGTCCGCAGCCGCCTCAACGGCCTCTACATGGCTACCTTCTTCTGCGGCGGCGCCGCCGGTTCCGCCCTGGGCGGCTGGGCCTATGCCAGCGGCGGCTGGTCCTTCTCCTGCTGGTTCGGCCTCGCCCTCCCGGTCCTGGCCATGCTTTGTTTCCTGACCGAACGAACCGAAGCCACTGAATCCGGCGACAGGATCCCGCCTCGGTTGAACTGAACCGGACTGCGTGTCGGCACGCGCTGCCATGTCCTGGTCATCAGGACGGTATCCTGCCGGCAATCGACGCTTCCATGGTGGCGTCCGACCAGGATCGCCCGACCGCACAGGCAAGGATCACCAGGCCCCATGACCGACGATGCCCGTTTCGAGCTGTTCGCCTTCTGGCGCACCTCCGCGACCTATCGCGTCCGCGTGGCGCTCAACCTCAAGAACCTCGCCGCGTCCGAGCGGATCGTCGATCTGGACGCGGGAGAACAGCGTGGCGAAGCGTTCCTGCGGATCAACCCGCTTGGCGCCATCCCCGCCCTGATCGACCGCGAGGCCGACGGCGAGCCGCCGATCACCCAGTCCCTGGCCATCCTGGAATACCTGGAAGACGTGCATCCCGCCGTGCCGCTGCTGCCGTCCACGCCGTACGGACGGGCCAGGGTGCGGTCGCTGGCCTCCATGCTGGTGTCCGACACCCATCCGCTGATCGTGCCGCGCGTGGTGAAGTACCTCACCGACACCGCGCACTTCGACGCCGATGCCGTCCGCGCCTGGCGCGTGAACTGGTTCGCCGCCGGCCTGCAGGCTGTCGAACGGCGCCTCGCTTCGGAGGCGGCTACCGGGGCGTTCTGCCACGGCGACGCCATCACGGTCGCCGACATCTGCCTTGCCAGCATCAAGGTCGTGCTGCCGATCTTCAGGATCGAGGTGCCCGACATCCCCACGGTGAACCGGATCTTCGCCGCCTGCGAAGCCCATCCGGCCTTCGCGCAGGCCGCCCCGTTGCGGCAGAACGGTGCGCCGTCCTAGGAAGCGAACACCTTCCCCGCGACGGCGCCCGTTTCACTGCTTCGACGCGCTCGGCGCCGTTCAGGGCGCCGTCGCGGTGGTCGCCCCCATGCCGTGGAACAGCAGGTACAGCACCAGGATGATCAACAGGATCGGCAGCAGCCCCAGCCCGTTGAACCCGGTGCCGCGCGAGCCGCCATACCAGCCGGACCGGTAGCCGTAGCCACCTCCGCCGAGCGCCAGCACGACGAGGACGATGATGAGGATGGTCAGCATGGAACGGCTCCCGATGGTTGTGGGAGCGCAACGCGCAGGCAGCCCGATCGTTCGCCTTTGCAACGTTTATCGGGAAGCCGCTTCCGGAACGACTTCTTTTCGACGCCGTTCCAAGGGGCAGGTGGGCGCGGGACGGCCGGTCTGCCGCTCCGGTCCGCCGCTCCGGACCATGAGGTCGTTCGCCGATCGACGCGACCGGACCCGGGAACCAGCGCACCGCGGCACCATCCCCGGCTTAGCGCCCGAGATGCGCCCCGATCGCCGCGAGCGCACGGGCGATGTCCGCATCCCCGATCGCGCCGATGCAGCCGATCCGGAAGCTCGGCGCCTGCGTCAGCTTGCCTGGATACAGCACGATCCCGTCCGCCGCGAGCGCGTCGTAGAGGGCGGCGAAGTCGAACGGCGGCCCCGGATCGCGGAACGTGACGATCACCGGCGCCTGCAGGGCAGGGGGCAGATACGTGTCGAACCCCAGCGCCGCCATTCCCTCGACCAGCCGGGCGTGCAGCCGCCGATACCGCGTGCCCCGCGCCGCCACTCCCCCTTCCGCATCGAGCTGGTCAAGCGCCGCGTCGAGTGCTGCCGCCACCTGCACCGGCGGCGTGAACCGCCACTGCCCGTTGCGACGGAACCCGTCCGCCTGCGCCCACAGATCCAGGCTCAGGCTGTGGGCGTTGCCGGCGCAGCGTGCCAGGTGCGTCCGCTCCGCCACCACGAAGCCGATCCCCGGCACCCCTTCCAGCCCCTTGTTCGAGGACGCCATCACCGCCGACGCTCCGAGTCGCGCCGCTTCCGCGGGCAGCACCCCGAAGCTGCTCATCGCGTCCACCAGCAGCCGGCGCCCGTGCGATCCCGCCACCGACGCCACCGCCTCCAGCGGGTTCAGCAGCCCGCTGGTGGTTTCGCAGTGCACTACCGCAACGTCCGTGATCCCGCTGTCGGCTTCTAGCAGGGCATCGACCACCGCCGGATCGACCGCCTCGTTCTCCGGCCATTCCCGCACGAGTTGGTCACGCCCGAGTCGCCGCAGGATCTCCGCCATGCGCCGCCCGTATGCCCCGTTCACCAGCACCAGCACGCGCCCGTCCCGCGGCACCAGGCTTTGCAGCGCCGCCTCCACCGCCGTCGTGCCGCTGCCCGCCAGCAGCACCGCCTCGTGCGTGTCCTCGCCACCCGCGAGCGCCGCCAGCCGCGCGCGCAGCCGGCCGGTGAGGGCGACGAAGTCCGCGTCCCGCGAGCCCCAATCGCGGTTCATCGCGGCCCGGGTGGCGTCGCTGGTGGTCAGCGGCCCCGGCGTCAACAGGAGCGGGCGCGTCTGGTTCGTGGTTCTCAAGGCGGGACAGGTCCGTTACATGGAGGCCGACACGGCATCCCTGCCTCAATGCCGGACGCACCGCCAGGGCTGGCCGCCCATCCGGGCTGTGCGCCCCATCCTCGCTCCCCGTTCCCGCCCCACTGGATCCCACTTCCATGAAGCTGCTCACCCTGATCGGCGGCACCCTGGGCGCCGTTCTCGCGATCTGGCTGCTGGCGCGCTTCGGCCTCGGCCACGTGCTGTCGCTGCTGCAACAGGCCGGCTGGGGCATCGTGCTGGTGATGGCCTTCCACCTCGTGCAGATCCTGTTCTCCGCCCTCGGCTGGCGCGCCATCGCCGGCAGCGCGCCGCCGCGCCCCTCGCTGCTCGACTTCATGCTGCTTCGCTGGGTGCGCGAAGCGGTGAACAACCTCCTGCCGGTGGCGCAGGTGGGCGGCGAGTTCGCCGTGGTGAGCCTGCTCCGCAGGCGGGGCGTGACCCTGGTGCGCGCCACCGCCGGCACCGTGTGCGACCTGACCATGGAGATGCTGACGCAGATCCTGTTCACCCTGTCCGGCCTGCTGCTGCTGCTCCACCTGTCTGGCCGCAGCCACGTCACCGACGAGGTGGTGGGCGGCCTGGGTGCCGCACTGCTGGTGGGCGCGCTGTTCCTGGGCGGGCAGTGGCTCGGCCTCGCCCACCTGCTCGAAACCGGCCTGATGAAGCTGGCCTCCCGCTTCGGCTGGCACGGCATGGGCGAAATCCAGGGGCTGCACGGCGCCCTGCTGTCGCTCTACAAGCAGCCTCGCCAGGTGGCGGCGGCGGCGTTGCACCAGTCGGTGTCCTGGCTGCTGGGGGCGGTGGAGGTTTGCCTGGCGCTGCATTTCCTCGGCCATGACCGGTCCCTCGGGACCGGGCTGGTGATCGAAAGCCTGGGCCAGGCGGTGAAGGCGGCGGGCTTCGTGGTGCCGGGCGCGCTGGGGGTGTCGGAAGGCGGCTTCGTCGTGGTCGGCAGCCTGTTCGGCCTGCCGCCCGCGGTGTCGATCGCGCTGGCGCTGATCAAGCGCCTGCGCGAGATCGCCTTCGGCCTGCCGGCACTCGGGTTCTGGCAATGGCTGGACCGGTCCTGGACGCCGCTGGCGCACGAACGCGGCCGGGCCGGCGGTGGAACCGGGCCGGTGCGCGGAAGCGCGCAGGAAGCCGCCCTCGACTTCGGAGACGCGTCTTGAACGACACCTGGACCCATTCCCTGGCCCGCATGGCGATCCGGCCGCTGCTCGGCACTGGCGTCACGCCGAACCACCTGACCACCTTGCGGCTGCTCACCGGGCTGCTCGCCTGCCTGTCCCTGGCGTTGATGCCGTACCAGCCCCACCCCGGCCGCTTCGCCTTCTGGGGCGGCTTGTTCTGGGTGCTGTCCGCGTTCCTGGACCGCGCCGATGGCGAGCTGGCGCGCGTCGGCAACATGATGAGCCCCGGCGGCCACCGCTACGACTACCTGGTCGACAACGGCATCAACTGCCTGTTCTTCGCCGCCATCGGCATCGGCCTGACCCACGCCACCCTGTTCGGTCACCGCCTCGGCGACTGGTCGATCTTGCTCGGGCTGTTCACCGCCCTCGCCATGTTCGCGTGCAACTGGATGTCCGAGCGCTACGAGAAGCTCGTACCGGGCGAGCGCATCATCGCCGGCGCCTGGGGCTTCCACGCCGATGACGCGCTTTATCTGCTTGGCCCCGCCGCCTGGGCCGGGTTGCTTCTGCCGATCCTCCTGGGCGCCGTGCTCGGCACCGGCGTGATGGCGGTGGTCATCCTGCTGCGGCTGCTGCGCCTGCCGTCCCGCACCCTCCCCCGCCTGGCCGCCTGAGACCGTGCTGTCCGGACCGCTCGGCCGCCTTGCGGCCTTCTGCTCGCGCCGCGCCGCCGCGGTGGTGCTGCTGGCGCTGCTGCTCGCAGTCGGCGCCGTCGCCCTGACCCGGGCGCGGCTGAGCGTCACCACCGACACCGGTGGCCTGTTTTCCTCCCACCTGCCCTGGAAGAAGCGCCAGGCCGAGTTCCAGCACGACTTCCCCCACGGCGAGGACCAGCTGGTGGCGGTGGTGCAGGGCGACGTGCCGGAGGAGGCGCAGGTCACGGCCATGCAGCTCGCAGCCGCGCTCCGCGCCGACCCGCGGCACTACAAGCTGGTGCGCACCCCGGACCAGGTGCCCTACCTTCTGCGCAACAGCCTGCTGTTCCTGGACGCGGACAAGCTGTCCGACCTGCTGGAGAAGACCATCGACGCCCAGCCCTTCCTGGGCCAGCTGGCCGCGGACCCATCCGCGCGGGGATTGTTCGGCGCCCTGTCCCTGATCGGCGAGGGGGTGCAGCGCGGCCAGGCCAACCTGCGCTCCTTCGCCCCGGCGCTGAACAGTTTTGCCGCCAACCTCCAGGCCGCCGCGTCCGGCCACCCGGTTCCCTTGTCCTGGGAGCGCCTGCTGTCCGGCTCGCTCAGCGACCTGGGCGGCCACTACCAGTTCGTGGTCACCCAGCCGCGCCTCGACTTCGGCTCGTTCCAGCCGGGCGGCGCCGCCACAGCGGTGATGCGCGACGCGATCAGCCGACTCGAGTTCGTGCGCTCCGGCCACGCCCACGTCTATCTCACCGGCCAGGTGGCGCTGGACGACGAGGAGTTCGCCACCGTCGCCCAGGGCATGGTGGCGGGCCTGATCGGCTCCCTGGTGCTGGTGTCGCTTTGGCTGATCCTGGCGGTGCGCACCTGGCGGGTGATCGTGCCGATCCTCATCACCCTGATGCTGGGCCTGCTGTTCACCACCGGCTTCGCCGCCCTGGCCGTCGGCACGCTGAACCTGATCTCGGTCGCCTTCGCGGTGCTGTTCGTCGGCATCGCGGTGGACTTCGCGATCCAGTTCTCGGTCCGGTTCCGCGCCCAGGTGCTGCCCGACGGCACCCGCCCTGGCCGCGAGACGGCCCTCGCCATGACCGGCCGCGAGACCGGCGTGCAGATCCTGATCGCGGCCCTCGCCACCGCCGCCGGCTTTCTCGCCTTCACCCCCACCGCCTTTGTCGGCGTGGCCCAGCTCGGCCTGATCGCGGGCGTCGGCATGCTGATCGCGTTTGCCTGCACGCTCACCGTGCTGCCGGCGCTGCTCACCTTGTTCCGTCCCAAGCCGCTCGCGGGCGAGATGGGCTTTGTTCGCGCCCGCCCGCTCGACGCCGCGATCCGGCGCCAGCGCGTGCCAATCCTGGCCGGCTTCACCGTGCTGGCGCTGGGAGGCATCGCCTGCATCCCGCTGCTGCGCTTCGACGGCGACCCGCTGCACACCAAGAACCCGCACTCGGAATCCTTGCGCACCCTGTCCCTGCTGATGAAGGACCCGGTGACCTCGCCCTACAGCGCCGAGCTTCTGGTACCGGACATGGCCACCGCGCGCGCCCTCGCGCCACGCCTGAAGCGCCTCGATCTGGTGCACGACGTTCTGTTCCTCGACAGCTTCGTTCCCGACAACCAGCCGGACAAGCTGGCCCTGATCGCCGACGCGGCGCAGATCCTGCTCCCGACCCTGGTGGTGCCGAATCCGCTTCCGCCGCCGGACGCAGCCGCGATACGCGCCGCCACCGTGCGAACCGTGGCCGCCCTCGACCCGGTGGTGCGTACCCTGCCGCCCACCGACCCGCTCGCGCGCATCGAGCGCGCGCTCCGCACCCTGTCCACCGCCCCGGACGCGGCCCTCCTGCTCGCCAACGAGGACCTGGTGCGTTTCCTGCCCATGGAGCTGGACCAGCTTCGCACCGTGCTGTCCGTGACGAGGCCGGCGGTGGAAGCCGACATCCCGGAGCAGATACGCGAGAACTACCTGCTGCCGGACGGGCAGGCGCACATGGAGGTGCATCCCCGCGGCGCGCTGAACGACAACGCGGTGCTGCGCACTTTCGTGCGCGAGGTGCGCTCGGTCTGGCCCGACGCCGCGGGTGCCGCCATCACCATCGTCGCCAGCGCCGACACCATCGTGCACGCCTTCGCCGTCGCGGCGCTGAGCGCGCTCGCGGCGATCGCGCTGATCCTGCTGGTGGCGCTGCGCCGCCTGTCGCTGGTGGCGCTGGTGCTGGCGCCGCTGATGCTGTCCGCGCTGCTGACCGTGCTGCTGGTGGTGCTGATCCCCGAGCCGCTCAACTTCGCCAACATCATCGCCCTGCCTCTGCTTCTGGGCGTCGGGGTGTCGTTCAACATCTACTTCGTGATGAACTGGCGCGCCGGCATCGCCAACCCGCTGGCCTCGCCGACGGCGCGTGCGGTGCTGTTCTCGGCGCTGACCACCGGCACCGCGTTCGGCTCGCTTGCCGCCTCCCACCATCCCGGCACGGCGTCCATGGGCCGGCTGCTCCTGATCAGCCTGTTCTGCACCCTTGTCGCCACCATGGTGTTCGAGCCGGCGCTTCTGCCGCGACGCCGCAAGCCCTGAAGCGCTGCCTGCCACGCTGCGGATGCCGCCGGGCCCGGCCGGCGGTCCGTGCCGCCATGCGGACAAACGGCACCCCTTGGTCAGACGGCGCCGACGGAAGCCCAAGCTGCTGTCTCATTATCTGGAACCCGCCTCCAATATTTGAAGCTTTGAGATCTTTATTGTCCTGACAGCTTCTTGATTAGAGGGAGATGCAACATTATTAGTGACAAGAGCAGCCCGCCCAAGCTAGACCACTGCCATTCGCATCGATTTCGCATCGATCACCGGCCCGGTCACCGATGCCACCGCGTTGATCGATGCCGCAGCGTTGGGGGAACCACGTGGCCAACACCTATGTCACCATGACGCTCAAGAACGCGGCGTTCAGCGACGGCTCGGTGCTGAGCGGCACCTACACCGCCGAGTATAATGCCAGCGGCTCGCTCATCGCCATCGTCAACCCAAGCTTCATCGTCACCCCGTTGACCGGCGTAGTGACCACCTTCACCAGCGCCAAGGTCGACACCGCGACCGGCTCCTTCGAGCTGACCGCCGCCACCGGCAACAACGCCCTTTATTCGAACCTGAACATCGACTGGTCGGGCCAGACGCCGACCACGCTCAACTCCACCAGCGGCACCGCCGCGACAACGGTCACCAACGCCGCCGGCACCGTCCTGCCGTTGACCAGCACCGGCACGGTGGCCAGTGTGGTCGACCAGTCGGTCACCACCACCATCAACGGCGCCGTGTTCGGCGACGGCGCCACCCTGTCCGGCACCTGGACCGCCACCTACGACCCGAACGGCTTTCTCCTGGCGGTGCAGAACGCCACCTTCACCGTCACCGGTCCCGGCGGTACCAACACCTTCACCAGCATGGGAACGTTGCCCTACGCGAACGACCCGACGTCGAGCGGCTTCACGTCCTACGAGATCCACAGCCTGTCGATGACCGGCACCGGCACCTACAACAGCCTGTACGTGGACTGGAAGAGCGAGAACCCCAGCTCGTTCTACGAAGGCAGCCCGTCGCTGTTCACCTCCGTCAAGAACTCCGCGGTGAGCGCGACCACGGCGATCCGCCTGGTCGGCGACGGCACCAGCGGCACCGGCTCCGTGCCCACCATCACCGGCCTGCCCGCCACCGAGACCGGCACCGACACGGTGCTCGTCCCCATATTTGCCGGCGTCGTGGTGACAGACTCCGACAGCACCACCACGACCAGCGCCACCATCACGCTGGACAACGCGAACGGCGTCGCGACCGACGCCAACGGCGTGCTCAGCGGCCTGGGCCTGACCAAGGTCGCCACCGGAACCTACAGCCTTGCCGCCACCAGCCCGGCCAACCTGTCCAGCGAGCTGCAGGCGCTGAATTTCACCCCCACGGTGGCGGAGGTCGCGCGCGGCAGCACCGTTCCGACCAAGATCGCGCTCGCCGTCAATGACAGCGACGGCTCGGTGTCCGCCAGCACCGTGCTGACCGAGACCGCCACCTGCTTCCTGTCCGGCACCCTGGTCGCGACCCCGACCGGTGCGGTGCGGGTCGAGCAGCTGTGCGCCGGCGACCTCGTGGAGGTGCTCGAGCACGGCCGGCGCGTCGCCCGCCCCGTCGCCTGGGCCGGCAGCGGATGCATGAACGCCACCCGCTTCGGCTGCCGCGACGAGGCGTTCCCGGTTCGCATCCGCGAGAACGCGTTCGCCCCCGGCCTGCCCGCGCGCGACCTGCTGGTGACGCCCGAGCACTGCATCCTCACCGCGGCCGGTCTGGTCCCGGCGCGCATGCTGGTGAACGGGGCGTCGATCCTGATCGACCGCTCCCTGCCCGAGTACGAGTTCTTCCATCTCGAGCTCGACGCCCACGGCATCCTGCTGGCCGAGGAGCTGCCGGTGGAAAGCTACCTCGACACCGGCAACCGCCACCTGTTCGCGGACGGCCACGCCCATGTCGGGGTCCAGCGGTTGCCGACCCTGGCTGCGCCGCTGGCGGTGGCCCGCGAGCTGGTCGAGCCGGTCTGGATGCTTCTCGCGCAGCGCGCCTCGGTGCTTGGCTTCGGGCGTCCGCGCGACGTGCCCGTGCTCACCGACCAGCCGGACCTGCGTCTGCTGCTGGAAGGCGACATCGAGCTGTCCTGCTGCTGGAACGACACGCGGCACTTCGTGTTCCAGATCCCGTCCGGGGTCCGGCCGGTCCGGCTGCTGTCCCGTTCGGCCGTGCCGGCACAGGTGATCGGGCCGTTCGTCGACGACCGCCGTACCCTGGGCGTCGCGGTCGAGAAGCTGGTGCTGTGGACCGACCTGGACGGCGTCGTGGTGCCGGCCAGCGCCCTGGCGCTGGATGGCTGGCACCAGGCCGAGGGCGATCGGCGCTGGACCAACGGCACCGCCGCGCTCGACCTGCAGGCGGCCGACAGGGTCACCTATCTCGACGTGCATCTGGCCGGCACGATGCCCTACCTGGATGTGCGGGCGGCCTGACCAGCCGGCGGATCGTCGCGACGCCGGACGCCCTGGACGTACCTGCTGCCGGCAGCCGCCAGGCGAGGATCACACACTCGCCAGGAGGTTGATCTTGAGGTCGCGGAAGGTGCGCCGGAAGCGTGACGTGCGCTCCGCGTCCAGCCTGTCCTCGAGCTTGCGCCCCAGCTCGCGCAGCCGGCCTTCGTCCAGCCGTTCCGCTTCCCCGAACATGGACCGTTCCTCCGACCCGGCATGGTGCAGGAACGCCGCCTGCAACGCCCGCAGGGCATCCTCGAACGCGGCACCCTGGGTCGGCAGCTTGACGATGGCTCCCACCATGTCCGCCAGCACCCCGTGTTCGGCATAAGCGATGTCGACGTCCTCGCTGACCGGCGACACCGCCGGATAGAAGATCGCGTCCTCCACCACCTCGTGTATGTCCAGCTCGGCCGCCAGCGTGTGCAGCAGCGCGTGGCGCTGCGGATCCTCGCCCGGCGTCGCCAGGGTGCGCGCGAACAGCCGGCGGATCAGCTCGTGGTGCTCGAACAGCACCTCCGTCGCCTTGGGATCCGCCGCCGCCGCTTCGCCGGTCTCGCCGCGTTCGCCGGCCACCCGCGCCAGCGTTTCGGCGGTCACCACCGGGTCGCCCGGCTCCTGTTCGCGCCTGAGCTCCACGTTGCCCCCGCGCAGGCGCACCTGGTAGCGCGGCTGCGGGCAGGTGGACGGCCCGGTGACCGGCTGCCCGGTTTCGAGGTCGTAGCGCGATCCGTGCCACGGGCACACCAGGGTGCCATCCGTCACCCAGCCCTGATCGAGCGGCCCGCCGGCATGCGAGCAGCGCGCGCCCATGGCGTGCACCCGTCCGCCGTCCCGCACCAGCACGATGCCGATCTCCTTGCGCGCCACCTCGTCCCACACCGCCACCCGGTGCGGCACCTTGTGTTCCAGTTCCGCCAGCGGCAGCACCGACACGAAGTCGCGCGGCTCCGGGCTGCGGTCGGCGTGGTCCACCGCGTTGCCGCGCCGGTAGATCAGGTGGGCGCCCAGGTAGCTGCTGGCCCCGGTGGCGAGAAACGCCGTGCCGCTCACCCAGCGCCCCGCCGCCAGCCGGCCGCGTGCGCGCAGCGACACCGACAGGAGGTTCAGCCCCGTGGACACGATGTTGATCGACCCGTGCACCAGCCCGGTGCGCCGGTCGCGCCCGTTGAGGTGCTGCCAGTCGGCGAGCCCGGTGGCGATCGCCAGCACCGCCCCGGCCGCTCCGGCCTTCAGCGCCAGGTCCGCAGCACGCGGCACCCCCCGGTCGCGCAGCACGCCGGCCGCCCCGAGCAGGTCCAGCGCGAAGGCGAGGCTCCAGGTGCCCACCGGTATCGCGACCGCGAGCGGATGCACCGGATGCCCCAGCGAGCGGCCGTGCAGCGTGTTGGCCAGCCCCTTGCTCGGGGCCCCGCCGATCTGCCCCGTGCGCGAGATCGCCTTGCCGAGCGCGTAGCCCGGCCGGTCCAGTTCTTTCGCCGTCTCGATCCGGCCGATCAGCGCGTCGATCATCCTGCTCATGCGGCACCTCATCCCCTGGCTGGTGTTGGAGGTGGGCCCGCCCCGCCGCCCGCGAACGAGCCATTGGATCAATTCTGCTGCATCGCCCGTCTCGCATCCCTTCCTGCCCGGGCGGCCTGCGTGACCGTGGAGCTGCGCCCTGCCGTGCGACGTCCATGGAGCAGCCGGGCGGCCGGAACCAGGCTCATCGTGTGCCGCTTGCTCCAGCCGCCTTCGGCCGATCGCCGGGACGGATCAGCCTCCTGCCCATCATCCGCGACACGGAGCGGAACCGGTCCCGGCCGTCACCGGGCAGGATGCTGCCATCGAAACGGTTGTGCCCGGCGTTACCCGATCCGGCCCGTGCCAGCCTGCATCACCACACGCTTTCCCGCGGTCGAACCATTGACCGCTGTTCCGTGACCTTCTTCCACTCCTGGTAGGCCATGAAACGCGGAGCGAGGAACCGGTAGGTTTCCTCGGTGAGCGCCCAGCACTCGTCGAGGGAACGTGCCGTGCAGGCATTCCACTTCGCCAGCAGGTCCTTCCATCCCTGGTAGGCCATGTACAGCTCGTCGCGACGGTTGCGGATGAACACCGTCTGCGCCGCCGCCTGCCGCAGCACGGCGACCACCTCGCCGGTCTGGGCGTCGATGTCGGTGAAGCGCTCGCGCATCCTGGGGATGGCACGGTCGATCATCCGCCGCGTCTGCGCCAGCATCTCCTGGCGTTGGCTGTCGCCACGCCCGCGGAACTTCAACCGTCCGAGGCGCGCCCCCAGGGCCTCGATCCCTTGCAGCATCTGGGCCCTCAGCGCCTCGACGAACGACAACTCGTGGGCGAGCCGGGCCATCAGGTCCAGCACGGCATCCCCGTCGGGCAGGCCGAGGATCTCGGCGCTCCTGCGGAAGGCGTTGCTCACCTGTGCCTTGAACGCCGGGTCGTTGACGCACGCGATCAGCGTCTGCCCGTCGACGTGGGAAAGGTCCTCCTCGGACGACCCGAAGTTGCGCACCAGCCCGTACTGGAGCTTCGCCAGCGCCAGCTGGCAGAACGCCTCGCCGGCGGTCCAGCTCGCTTCCCCGGTCAGCACCTCCGGCGGCAGGTCGTCTCCCAGGCGCAGGAACTGCACGAAGGCCAGGGACCGCTTGATCTGCACGATCATGCGCCCGTCTGCGCTGTCGTCCGCGATGCCCGCCTCGCGCTGGATCGTTGCAAGCGGAACCAGCGCCTGGGTGTCGCCCAGGTGCACGCGCATCATCACGTCGCCGCCGGCCTGGCCGCGGACAAACAGCGGCTCCCCCAGCACCTTGAAGGCGCGGTTCTCCAGTTCGCAGCGCCGCGGATCGGCCGTCTCGGGGGCTGTCATGGGTCACGCTCCGGCTCGGCCTGTTCCCCGTTCGTAGCGGAATCCGGTTAACGCCCGGGAAACGGCCGCCGGCGGCGCTCAACCGTCCAGGTGCCGCCGCCCTCACGTGCCGGCGATCAGCTCCCGGATCCGGCTGGCCAGCGCCTCCATCGCGAAGGGCTTGGTCAGGATGTGCATGCCCGGGTCGAGATGGCCGTGGCTGAGCACGGCGTTCTCGGCGAAGCCGGTGATGAACAGCACCTTCAGGTCCGGCCGCGCCATTCGGGCGGCGTCCGCCACCTGACGGCCGTTCATGCCTTCCGGCAGGCCGACATCGGTCACCAGCAGGTCGATGCGTGCGCCGGACCGCAGCACCTTCAGCCCGGCGGCCCCGTCTGCCGCCTCGATCGCGGTGTAGCCTAGGTCCTGCAGGACCTCCGTGACCAGCATCCGCACCGTGGGCTCGTCGTCCACCACCAGCACCGTTTCGCCCCGTCCCGCGCGCGGCGCCTCGGCCAGCTCGGCCGGCTGCTCCGCCTCCTCCGCCGCACCGTGATGCCGGGGCAGGTACAGGCAGACCGTCGTACCCTGTCCCATCTCGGAATAGATGCGCGCCTGTCCGCCGGACTGCCGCACGAAGCCGTAGATCATGGACAGGCCGAGCCCGGTGCCGTGGCCTACCGGCTTGGTGGTGAAGAACGGATCGAAGGCACGCGCGATGACCTCGGGCGTCATCCCGGTGCCGTTATCGCTCACGCACAGCGCGATATACTGCCCGGGCGGCAGCTCGCGTTCCCGGGCGCCCCGCTCGTCGAGCCACTTGTTGCCGGTTTCGATGGTCAGGCGGCCATCCTCCGGCATGGCGTCGCGCGCGTTGATGCACAGGTTCAGCAGCGCGTTCTCGAGCTGGCCGGGGTCCACCAGGCTGTTCCACAGCCCGCCCGCCGTCACGACCTCCACCGTTATTCCGGGGCCCATCGTGCGCCGGATCAGCTCCTCCATCCCCATGACCAGCCGGTTCACGTCCGTGGGCCGGGGATCAAGCGTCTGCTGCCGGGAAAAGGCCAGCAGCCGGTGCGTCAGCGCCGCAGCACGCCTGGCCGCCCCCTGTGCCGCGGTGACGTAGCGGTCCACGTCCTTGATCCGCCCTTGCGCGATGCGGGCCTGCAGCAGCTCCAGGCTGCCGCCGATGCCGGTCAGAAGGTTGTTGAAGTCGTGCGCCAGCCCGCCGGTCAGCTGGCCCACGGCCTCCATCTTCTGGCTTTGCCGCAACTGCTCCTCGAGCCGGGCCCGCGCCTCGGCCGCCTCCTTGTCGGCCGTGATGTCGCGGCCGACGCCTGTCAGGCCCTCGCCGCCGGGTTCCGGGGACAGCGTCCAGGCGATCCAGCGCCAGGTTCCATCGGCCGAAACCATCCGGTCCTGAACGCGGGCCGGTTTCCCCGTGGAACGCATCAACAGGAGCGCATCCATCACCGGTCCGAGATCGTCGGGATGGACCAGCTCGGAATAAGGGCGGGTGAGCAGGGTCTTCTCGTCATGGCCGAGCAGATGCGTCCAGGATGGGCTGACCCGCCGGAGATGCCCGTCATAGTCGGCGACGACCAGCAGGTCCTCGCTGAGTTCCCACAGGCGGTCGCGCTCGCGTGTCCTTTCCTCGACCTGGACCTCCAGCGACGCGGCCAGCTCGCGCAACTCGCGCTCCGCGCGTCGCCGCTCGATCGCGCCCCGGACGCGCTCGGCGACGTTGCGCACGAAAGCCAGCTTGTCCGGCGTCCACGAGCGCGGCGTCTCGCTGAGCACGAAGAACATCGCCACGAGCCGGCCATGCTCGATGAGCGGTAGGTTGATGAAGGCGCGGACGCCAATCGCTTCCAGCTCGCCTGCGCCGGCAAGCGTTCGCAGGTCCTGCGACACGTCATCGACGGCAACCGTTTCGCCGCGTTGCAGGGCCTCGAGATAGGACCCGTAATCCCGCAGCCGGTGGAAGCCGACGACGCTTCTGGAACCTGGAGCCGTCCAGTCCCTCTCGATGCTGAGGACCTCCCCGGCATGATCCAGGGTGCCATAGCCGGCAGCGTTGACGTCCATGGTACGGCCCAGGCTTTCGGCTGCCATCGAAGCCATCTCGCCGGCATCTTCCACGTCGCGTAGCTGCTCGCCCAGCTTCAGCATCCCGACCTGGCGCCGTTCGGCCAGGCGCAGGGCCTGTGCGGTCGCATGCTGCTCCGTCCGGTCGCACAGGATTTTCAGGTAGCCCAGCAGCGCGCCCGCGTCGTCATGCATCGGCGACATCGTGCCGCTGGCCCAGAACCGGGTGCCGTCGCGCCTGAGGTGCCAGCGTTCGTCGGCAGCGCGTCCCGTCGCGCACGCAGCCCGCATCTCCGCCTCCGGCGCCAGGGCCGCTCGATCCTCGGGCGTCCAGATCAGTCCGGCGTCGCGGCCGAGCAGCTCCGCCTGGCTCCAGCCCAGGATGTTGCTCGCCCCGATGTTCCAGCCGGTGATGCGGCCATCCGTGTCGGTGGTGATGATGGCGAAGTCGGTGGCGCTTTCCAGCACCAGCCGAAACCGGTTCTCGCTCGCCTGCAGGGCGGTGTTCAGCATTCTGCTGCTGCCGAGCTCGGCCTGGCTGGTCGCCATGGCATGCGCATGTTCCACCACGGCGCCGGCGGCGTCGCCGCGTGCCTGGACGGCATCCTCGCGCGCATCGCTCGTTTCCTGGCGGCTCCGGGCCAGGGCCTGCCGATGCCCCTCGACACCGTTGGTCGTGTCCGCGGCAGCCTCGACGGCCGACCGCGTGGATCCGGCAAGCTGCCGGCGGAGCTGTTCTATCTCGGACAGCAACGCCGCTTCCCGGCCCGCCGGCCCATCCATGTCAGTGTCTATGGGGAAGCGCCTTCGGCCGACCATCGACCCCACGAGGCGCCGGCAGGCCGCCCTTCCTTCTCCTGCAACAGGCGCAGGCCGGCACGCACCACCTCGCTGGCGGTGCCATGGCGTCCCGAGGCGATAAGCGTCGCGACAAAGGCGGCCAGTTCGGGGGGCATGGAGATGTCAAGGGCAGCGCGGCGCGGCATGGCAAACCCTAACACGCTTCTTCTACCCGTGCCACAGAATGGCACAGGCTACACCCCGAACGTTCCGGATGACCGACGCTTCGACAAGGCCGAACCTCAGCTTCCGACCGGCAGGCGCTGCTCCCTCAGCCGGGCCCGCCACGCCGCCGGCCGCCCTCCGCAGACCTTCCGCCCGAGACCTTCCGCCCGAGACCTTCCGCCCGAGGC
>CAXTCK010000067.1:0-1146 GCA_964242425.1 uncultured Acetobacteraceae bacterium
GGTGTCGGGCTTCCTGTCCGCCGGCATCGACGTCACCCTGGTGGGGCCGCTGCCGACGCCGGCGATCGCGCTGCTGACCCGCTCGCTCCGTGCCGACCTCGGCGTGATGATCTCCGCCTCGCACAACGCGTTCGAGGACAACGGCATCAAGCTGTTCGGTCCGGACGGGTTCAAGCTGTCCGACGAGGCGGAGGAGGAGATCGAGGCGCTGATGGGCTCGGACCTGTCCGGCCGGCTCGCCGCCCCCGACCTGATCGGCCGCGCGTCGCGCCTCACCGACGCCGCCGGCCGCTATGTCGAGAGCGCCAAGGCGAGCTTCCCGCGCGGCAGGCGCCTGGACGGGCTTCGCATCGTGATCGACTGCGCCAACGGCGCCGCCTACCGCGTGGCGCCCACCGCCTTGTGGGAGCTGGGGGCGGAGGTGGTGCGCATCGGCTGCAACCCGGACGGGCTCAACATCAACCACCAGTGCGGCTCCACCAGCCCGCGGGCGCTCAGCGCCGCGGTGCTGGAGCACCGTGCCGACCTGGGGCTGGCGCTGGATGGCGATGCCGACCGGCTGCTGATCTGCGACGAGCGTGGCCAGCTGGTGGACGGCGACCAGATCCTGGCGCTGATCGCCCATTCCTGGGCCAGCAGCGGCCTGCTTCGCGGCGGCGGGATCGCCGCCACGGTGATGTCCAACATGGGGCTGGAGCGCCTGTTGGGCGAAGCGGGCCTGAAGCTGGAGCGTACCGCCGTCGGTGACCGCTACGTGGTGGAGCGGATGCGCGAGCTCGGCATGAACCTGGGCGGCGAGCAGTCCGGCCACATGGTGCTGTCCGACTTCGCCACCACCGGCGACGGGCTGATCGCGGCGCTGCAGGTGTTGTCGGTGCTGGTGGAGCGCGGGCAGCCCGCGAGCCAGGTGCTGCGCATGTTCACGCCGTTCCCGCAGCTGCTGCGCAACGAGCGCTTCAGCGGCCGCTCGCCGCTGACCAGCCCGGCGGTGACCGAGGCCAGGCTCTGGGCGGAGAACGAGCTCGGGGCCACCGGCCGGCTGCTGCTGCGCGAAAGCGGCACCGAGCCGCTGGTCCGGGTGATGGCGGAAGCCGAGGACGAGGCGCTGGTCGCCCGGGTCGTCGCCGGCGTGTGCGAGGCGATCCG
>CAXTCK010000067.1:1246-4136 GCA_964242425.1 uncultured Acetobacteraceae bacterium
GGGTCGTCGCCGGCGTGTGCGAGGCGATCCGCCGCGCCGCGATGGCGGCCTGAGGGGTGTCCGGTTCCGTTCCGCCCGGCTTGCCCGATCGCTCCCGGATCGGCCGCGTTCTCGTCGTCGCCGGCAGCGACTCCGGCGGCGGCGCCGGCATCCAGGGCGATATCAAGACCGTGGCGGCCCTGGGCGGCTACGCTTCCACCGCGGTCACCGCGCTGACGGCGCAGAACACGCTGGGCGTGCACGGCGTGCTTCGCGTGCCGCCCGAGTTCCTGCGCCTGCAGATCGAGTGCGTGCTGGACGACCTCGGCGCCGACGCCTTCAAGACCGGCATGCTCGACAGCATCGCCCTGATCGAGGTCACGGCCGACTGCCTCGGCCGCCGCCCGGGCGTCCCGTTCGTGCTCGACCCGGTGATGGTGGCCAAGGGCGGGCACAGGCTGCTGGCCGACGAGGCGGTGGCCGGCCTCAAGCGCACCCTGCTGCCGCTGGCGACGCTTCTGACGCCCAACCTGCCGGAAGCCGAAGCCCTGTCCGGCATGCGCATCGACACCGTGGACGACATGCGGCGGGCGGCCGACGCGCTGCTCGCCCTGGGGGTGCCGGCGGTGCTGCTGAAGGGCGGCCACCTGCGGGGTGACGAGGTGTCCGACCTGCTGGCGACGCCGCAAGGCTGCGAGCGCTTCACCAGCCCCCGGATCGACACGCGCCACACCCACGGCACCGGCTGCACCCTGGCAAGCGGGGTGGCGACCGGCCTGGCGCAGGGGATGGAGCTGCGCGCCGCGGTGGTGCGGGCGCGCGACTACGTGCGGGCGGCGATCGCAACGGCGCCCGGCCTCGGCGTCGGCGCCGGGCCGCTGAACCACGCCGTGCACTTGAGGTGAAATGGGCGGCGGCGCGGCTCACCCCGATCCCGCTTGCCCCGATCCTGCTCGCCGCGATCCTGTCGGTCGGCGGATGCGCGGACCAGCCGGCCCCGGGGGCTTGCGTGATGCGCGAGCTCGCCGTCCTGCCCGTGCTCAACGACCGCCGCCAGCCGGTCATCCGGGCCACCGTGAACGGCGTGCCGGTGGCCTTCATCGTCGACACCGGCGCCCGGATCTCCACCGTGTTCGAGCCGGCGGCCACACTGCTGAACCTGCCGGCCAGCTTCGAGAACCGGCACGTGCTGGTCGGCACGGGGGGCGCTGTGTTCGCACGCGACGTCACGATCCGGACGCTGCAGCTCGGCCACATGATCGCGCGCGACGTCCAGCTCGCATCCGCCGGGCGCTGGCACGGCCAGGTCGGCGGCCTGCCGCTGGTGGGACTGTTCGGCGGCGACTTCCTGGCCAGCTACGACGTGTTGTTCGACCTGCCGGCGCACCGTGTGTCGCTGTATCGGGAGCAGAACTGCGGCGACCACCTGAGGCCCTGGCCGGAGGGCGCCTTCTACCGGCTTCCGGTCGACCTGGTGAACGACACCGAGATCGACCTGCCGATTGCCATCAACGGGCACGGCGTTTCCGCGGTGCTGGACAGCGGCGCCGGCCGCACCGTGCTCGACCGCGCGGCCGGACGCGAAGGCGGCGCCACGGACGCGTCGATGGCGAACGATCCAACCAGCCTCGGCACCGGCATCGACGGCAACCGCAACCCGATGCGGCTGCACCGGTTCGACAGCCTGCAGGTCGGCCCGGAGCGGCTGGCACCCGTGCGCGTGGAGGTCGGCGATACCGGCGTCACGCTGCTTGGGGCCGACTACCTGCGCGGCCGGCGGGTCTGGATCTCGTATCCGCATCAGGTGATCTACGTGCAGCCGGTTCTGGCCGGACCACCCTGAGAGAAGCAGGCGGCGTGCTTAGGCGGCCTGGGCAGCCGCCTCGACCTTCAGCGCATCCTCGCCCTCGATCGTCACCGCGACCGCATGCACCACGGCCGCGATGCGCACCGCCGCCTGCACCTGCTCGATGCCGAGCCCGTGCGCGCGCACGGTCTTCTCGTGGGCTTCCACGCACATGCCGCAGCCGTTGATCGCCGACACCGCGAGCGACCACAGCTCGAAGTCCACCTTGTCCACGCCCGGCTTGCCGATCACGTTCATGCGCAGCCGGGCGGGCAGGGTGGCGTAGTCGCCGCCCATGGTATGCGCGAAGCGGTAGTACACGTTGTTCATGCCCATGATCGACGCGGCCGCCTTGGCGGCGGCGAGCGCCTCCGGGCTCAGCCTGGGGCCGAACTCGGCGGCGATCGCCTCGATCACCACGGCGTTGCGCGACGCCAGCGCCGACACCAGGAAGGTGCCGGCCAGCTGCTGCGTCGTGAGCAGGCTCTCGCCGGCAAGCAGGCCGAGGTTGAGCCTGAGGTCCTTGGCATAGTCGGGGATGCGCGCCTTGAGGGTCTCGATCGACATCGAACGTTCCTTGGGAGTGGGGGAAAGGAGTCGGCCCGCCAAAACGTTCAGGCGGCCTGGAGGCGTTCTCCACCCCCGTTCCGGTTGCCGCCCTTGTTCCGATCGCCTGGGCACGGCTGGTCGCGTCGCAGCGCGTCGGGCACCTGTAGCGCACGATCCCGTCTGGATCGACCAGGAACGTCGCTTGCAGCGCCGCGCCCTGCATGCGCGACAAGCACGCCGGCGGAAGCCGACCGTTCCCGCTTGATGTCGGCCGGCACCGGGATCGAGAGCGCGTTCAGGTCGGCATGGTGCAGGCGCCAGTTCACGGGCACGAACTCGCTGTCGGTCGGCACGCCGTAGACGACGGTGTCGCGATCGGCGGCACCGGCGCGTCCCGCCTCGTCCGCCATCCTGCCTGCCGCCTCCGGGATCCTGCCGGCACGCGTGATTGACACTCCGTAGGGCCGCCTCTATGCCGCGCGTTCCTGCGACGCTCAGCCGCTCACGAAGGTCGGA
>CAXTCK010000067.1:4236-15797 GCA_964242425.1 uncultured Acetobacteraceae bacterium
GGGCCGCCTCTATGCCGCGCGTTCCTGCGACGCTCAGCCGCTCACGAAGGTCGGACCATGAAGATCAGAAACAGCCTGAAGTCGGCCAAGGTGCGCGACAAGGATTGCCGCGTAGTGCGTCGCCACGGCAAGGTCTACGTCATCAACAAGAAGAACCCGCGCATGAAGGCCCGCCAGGGCTGAACCGGGCGCACGCCGCGCAGCATCGGGCCCGTGCCGTGCGGCCCCGTACCGCCCGATGGTTCATCGCCCGCTTCCGGGTGGCGCTGCTGTTCTGCCCCGTCATGGCCGCCGCCGCTCCGCCGCCGTCCGGTCCCCCTTCCGTCGCACCGCCCGTCGACCACGCCTTGGCCTCGCTCGAGGCGCTGCTGCTCCAGGCCCCGGACACCGCCAGGGCCGACGTGCTCGCCGGGCGGCTCGAAGCCCTCCGGACCTCCCGCCTGTCGCCGACCGTGCTTCTCCTGCTGCACCGGGCGCAGCGCGAGCTGACGTCCAACGCGTTGCGCGCCGCGCGTGACGACCTGGACGACGCCGTGTCGCTGCAGCCGGAGCAGGCGCTGCTGTGGCGCGAGCGGGCTGCGGTGCGCGCGACGCAGGACGACGCGGACGGCGCCATCACCGACCTCGGCGGCGCCCTGGCCCGCGATCCCGGCGACGTCCTGTCCTGGTCCGCGCTGAGCGCCATCGAGGAGCGGCAGAACCGGCCGCGCGAAGCGTTCGAGGCCTGGGAGCGCGTGCTGCGGCTCGACCCGATGATCGAGGACGGCGCCGGCCGCTTGAAGCACCTGCACACGCAGCTGGTCGGCGCGCCGAGCTGAGGTTCCGCCCGGCCGTCGCCCGGATGCTGCCTGAACCCGGCTTCCGGTGGCGGATGGCGTCGTGGCCCGTTGGACGCGTGCCGGTCCGCCGTCGGGCGTCTTCTGCCGGCCCGCATCCCGACCGCAGGTGCTGCGATCACGCAGCAGCAGCAGCCTCGACGATGCCTTCGGCGAGCAGGCTGCGTGCCGTGTCGATGATCGCGCTTTCGTTGCTTCGCGGCGTCCAGCCGAGCTGGCGCTTCGCCTTGTCCGCAGACACGGGCCGTTTCTTGCCGAGCTCGAACAGCCGTCCGCGCAGCGCCGGGTCGGATACCGACGACAGCCGCACCAGCCAGGACGGCAGGCGGCGCCCGGGAACCCTGGCCGCCACCTCCGGCACGTGTTCGCGCAGCACCCGCGCCACGTCCTCCATCCAGCAGAACCCTCCGGCCCCGATGAAGCGCTGTCCGGCGGCCTCCGGCGCGCGCAACGCCCGGACGTGCAGGTCGGCGATGTCGCGCACGTCGGCTAGCGGCCAGCCGAACCACGGCAGGCCGGGCAGCGAGCCGTCCATCAGCTTCCTGACGATGTCGATCGAGAGCGAGAAGTCGCGCCCGAGCACCGGACCGATCACCGCGCCGGGACAAACCGTGACCAGCTCCAGCGCCCCGCCCTCGCGCGCATGCCAGTCCCACGCAGCCCGCTCCGCGATCATCTTGGACCGCTCGTAGGCGGAGCTGTCGCGGCGGTCGCGCGGGTCGGACCAGTCCGCTTCCGTGAACGGCTGCGACCGTCCGCCATGGCCATAGGCCACCGCGGCGGTCGACGAGGTCATCACCACCCGCCGCACGCCGGCGTCCCGCGCCGCTTCCAGAACGCGGAGCGCGCCGTTGCGGGCCGGACGCACCAGCACATCGTCGTTCGCCGGGCTGCGCGCCGGAAACGGCGAGGCGACGTGCAGCACGCCCGAGCAGCCGGAACAGGCCTCGCGCCAGCCGGCATCGGCGTCGAGGTCGGCGACCAGCACCTCCAGCCTGTGGTCGTCCGCCACCTTGCGCAGGACGGCACGGACCTCCGCCTCGCGTGCAGGGCTGCGTACGGTCGTGCTGACATGCAGCCCGTCACGAAGCAGCTGGGCGATGCAGAAGCCCGCGATGTATCCCGATCCACCCGTCACCAGCACGCGTTCGAGCCCAACCATGACGATCTCCTTGTTCACACCCTCATTCAGACATAATAGACGATAAATGTCCAATCAGTCAGATAGCGGCGCGAAGCGTGTCCTGGCGGCGGCGCTGACGCTGTTCGGCCGCCACGGCTTCCAGCGCACCAGCATGGCCGACATCGCCCGCGAAGCCGGGATCGCGCGGGCGACGCTGTATCTCCGCTTCGCCGAGAAGCGCACGCTGTTCGAGGCGCTGGCGGCGTCGGTGGTCGACGACGCGCTGGCGCGCGCGGAGGCGGCCTGGGTTGCGGATGCACCGCTGTCGGAGAACATCGCCGCGACCCTGCTCGCCAAGGATCTCGGCTTCTTCCACATGCTCTCGACCCCGCACGGTGCGGAGCTGCTGCAGCTCGATGCCGAGCTGACGGCCGGTCCCGTGGCCCGGCTCGATGCGCAGTTCGAGGCACTGCTCGCGAGGCGCGGCCGCGAGGCGGCGCAGAACGGCGCGGACCTGACCGCGTTCGGCGGCACCGACGGCTTCGCGCAGTTCCTGGCGATCGCCGGATCGAGCCTCAAGCACCAGGCGCGCACCGAGGACGCGTTCCGCACGATCGTCGACCGTCTGGCGCGCGTGTCGGCACGGGCGGCGGGCCAGACCTGAGCGTTGGGCCGGCGGGAGAGCAGGTCCTACCGGTCGGTCAGCCGCAGCTCGATGCGCCGGTTGCGCGCGAACGCGTCCGGCGTTTCCCCGTTGTCCAGCGGCTGGAACTGCGAGAACGCGGTGGCGGCCAGGTTCTGCGGCTTCACCCCTTCGGCGATCAGCAGCTTGACCACGGTGATGGCGCGCGCCGCCGACAGCTCCCAGTTGCTCGGGAACGCGCTGTGCGCGATCGGCTGCCGGTCGGCGTGGCCGTCCACGCGCATGATCCAGGGCACGTCCGGCGGGATCTCGGCGGCGATCCCCTTGAGCGTGTGCGCCAGCTGCGTCATCTGCTCGCGCCCCGCCGGCGACAGGTCGGCGCTGCCGATCGGGAACAGCACCTCGCTCTGGAACACGAAGCGGTCGCCCACCACGCGTATGCCCGGCTTGCCCGCCAGCACCTTGGACAGCCGGCCGAAGAACTCGCTGCGGTAGCGCTTGAGCTCCTCCACCTTGTCGGCCAGCGCCAGGTTCAGCTTGTTGCCGAGGTCGGTGATCTTGACGTCGCGGTCCTTCACCGCCGACTGCGACACGTCCAGCGCCTGGGCGATCGCGGTGAGCTGCTTCTGCAGCTCGGCCAGCTGCTGGTTCAGCAGCGTGACCTGCCCCTGCGCGTCGCCGGTGAGCTTGTCCTGCGCCTGCAGCTTGAGCGCGTCGCTCGCCACCGCGGCGGTGAGGGTGGAGGCGGTGTCCGCGTCGCGCGCGTGCTCGGCGTGGAGCGTCGCCACCGACAGCTCCAGCGCGTGGCTGTGGCCTTTTTCCAGCGACAGCAGCTGGTTCAGCTGCGTCATCTCGCGCGACAGCCGGTCGAGTGCGTTGGTGCGGCCGCTCAGCGTCACCGACAGGAACGCCTGCGCCAGCACGAACACCAGCAGCACGAAGATGATCACCATCAGCAGCGTGGACAGCGCGTCCACGTAGCCGGGCCAGGCGTCGAGCCCGTTGCCCCTGGTGCTTCCCCTTCCGCCGCGCCGCCTCATCGCGACGAGGGACCGGCTGCGGTGAAGGACGGACCACTGCTGTTCTGCCCGCTGGCGGCCACGGTGCGCGTCAGCACGCGGAGCTCGTTGCGCAGCTCGGCGGTGCTCTGGCTGCGTCCCTGCTCGTTGTCCGCCAGCATGCGCTGCAGCAGCCGCTCGATCGCGCGCAGCTCCGGCTGCCCGGCCGCATCGCCGCCGCTGCCGCCGTCGCCCAGCCGCTTCAGCGCCGGCATCATCGCCTGCTGGCTTTCCGCCACCCGGAGCATCAGCTGCTGGTTGGCGCGAAGCAGCTCGGTGAGGTTGCCGAGCCGGTCGGCCAGCGCCGCCATGGTCTGGTTGTGCGCGAGCCGGCTGTCCTCGGCCCGGGCGAGCACCGTCTGCAGCCCGTCCAGGTTCTCCGCCGTCTGCTCCAGCAGCGCCTGCACGTAGGCCGGGATCGGCGCCTCGCCGTCGATCCCGGCGGCATAGCCGGACGAGATGCGGGTGATCCCGGCCAGCCATTCCTCCAGCTCGTTGAAGAACCGGTTCTGCGCCTGGCCGGCGGTGAGGTCGAGGAAGCCCAGCACCAGCGAGCCGGCGAGG
The DNA here is from genome assembly GCA_964242425.1 of uncultured Acetobacteraceae bacterium. Classification (GTDB taxonomy): domain Bacteria; phylum Pseudomonadota; class Alphaproteobacteria; order Acetobacterales; family Acetobacteraceae; genus Lichenicola. Next base: position 8,461 of record CAXTCK010000067.1, read on the forward strand.
CCGAACATGGAGGCCGAGAACGCGGTGCCCATGCCCTGCAGCGGCCCCGCCAGGCCGGCCTTGAGCTGGTCGAACATCTGCGTCACGTCGCCCGAGCCCACCGACAGGGTGGAGATCACGCCGCCGATCGAGTGCACGGTGCGAAGCAGGCCCCAGAACGTGCCGAGCAGGCCCAGGAAGATCAGCAGCCCGGTCATGTAGCGCGACAGCTCGCGGCTTTCGTCCAGGCGCGACGACAGGCTGTCCAGCAGCGATCGCGTGGCGGGCGTGGACAGCACCAGCCGGTCGGCGCGGTTGCGGCTGGCCAGCATGGACGCCATCGGCGCCAGCAGCGTCGGCGGCCTGGGCGGCGCCAGCCCCGCGCGCGGCTGGCGCAGCGTCTCGATCCAGCGCACCTCCGGCGACAGCCGAAGCACCATCACCAGGTTCCAGATGATGCCCAGCCCCAGCACCGCCAGGATCAGCCCGTCCAGCACCGGGTTGTTGCTGAATGCCGCCAGCAGCGTCGGATACAGCGCCGCCACCGCCGCGCCCACCAGCAGCAGGAACAGCAGCATGCGGACGACATAGGTGGTCGGGCGGGTCATGGTCCGGGGGCCTTTGCTGCCGGCATCGGCGCCGGGATCGTGGTGTCGCTCCCGGGGATGGGCGACAGCACCATGTCGACCCGGTCCGGCGAAACGGACGCATCCGGCCCGGCGCCGCTGCCTGTCGGCGCCGTCCCCATCACCCGGACATAGATCCGGGTGGACGCGATGCCGTCGTTGATCAGCACCGCGCGCGCCGCCAGGCCGCGCGACAAGGCGAGCCGGCGCGGCGTGGACGGATCGTCGGCCGAGCCGCCGCTGGTGGCGTCGATGTCGGCGCGAACGGCCGGGTCTGCCTTCATGCGGGCGGCGAAGTCGTGCAGCGCCTGCATGGTGACGGGGTTCACGTCCGCGCTGCCCGCGCCGAAGCCGATGCGCACCCCGCCCGCGATCGGCGTGGCACTGCCCCTGGCGGTCTGCACCACCGCGACCGGCGGCGGCGGCGGCGGCGGATGCAGCGGCACGTTGATCACGGGCGCCCGGAACACCGGCGGCGGGGGCGGGGCGGGGGGAATGGTGGCGGCCGGTGGGTGGGCGGACGATGCCGCCTGCGTCCTGGCCGGCACCGCGTGCCCGTTGCCGCCGGAGTTGCTGCCAGAGGAACCCCCGCCTGACCGGCGGGCGGCGTGGTGCCCTGCCTGCGCGGCATGATGGCCTGCCTTCGCGGCAGCGTGCCTTGCCGGTGCCTGGGCGCCCAGCGAATCGAGCGCACCCTGGCTGGTGGTGACCTGGGCGAAAGCGGGTGCGACCGCCGCGCCCAGCAGCCAGACCAGCAGCGAGCCCGTCGACGGCAGGACAGGCACGGAACGATGGATGCGCATTGCCCCAAATCGTAGACGACCCGCGCCGGCCGCTCAACCGCGCGCGGGGAAGGAACCTCGCCCGTCGTTCAGGAAGCGGGCGCCGGTCCGGTGCCGGACATCCCGGCCAGCACGATCTCGCGCAGCTTGGGATGGAGATAGGTGTTGGCCGCGACCACGTTGCAGTCCGCTTCCATCGCCTGCGCCTCGGCGTTCTGCGGGTCGGTGGCGTAGCCGCCCGCTTCGCGCACGACCAGGATGCCGGCAGCGCAATCCCACGGCTTCAGCCCGAGCTCCCAGAACCCCTCGTAGCGCCCGGCAGCCACCCAGCACAGGTCCAGCGAGGCGGAACCGAAGCGGCGCACGCCCGCCACCTGCGGCATCAGGGCACCCAGCATGCGGGCGAACGGCAGCCGGCGTGACGGCGGGCTGATTGCGAACGGGATGCCGGTGGCGAACAGCGAGTCGATCATCTCGCGCCGCGCCGACACACGCAGCCGGCGCTCGTTCAGGAACGCGCCCGAGCCCTTCTCGGCCCAGAACATCTCGTTGCCGGCCGGGTTGTACACCACCCCCGCCGCCAGTTCCGCGCTGCCGTCCGGCAGGCGCTTCTGCAGGGCGATGCTGATCGCCCAGTGCGGGATGCCGTGCAGGAAGTTGGTGGTGCCGTCCAGCGGGTCCACCACCCAGCGCCAGGCCCAGTTCTCGCTCCCGCTGGCGCCGCCTTCCTCCATCAGGAAGGCGTAGCCGGGGCGGGCGCGGACCAGCTCCTCGCGTATGGTGGCCTCGGCGCGCAGGTCGGCCTGGCTGACGAAGTCGCCCGGACCCTTGATGCTGACCTGCAGCTGCTCGACCTCGTTGAAGTCGCGCAGCAGACGCTTTGCCGCCTTCTGGGCGGCGTTCTGCATCACGGTCATGACCGGGGACAGGCGTTGCGGCACGACCCGTTATCCCTTGGCGCGTTCCACGTAGCTGGCGTCGTCGGTGCGCACCACGATGCGCTCGCCCGCCTCGATGAACGGCGGCACCATGGTCTTGACCCCGTTGCTCAGCTTGGCCGGCTTGTAGGACGAGGACGCGGTCTGCCCCTTCACCACCGGGTCGGCTTCCACGATCTCCAGGGTCACGTGCGGCGGCAGCTCCATGCCCACCGGGTCGCCTTCGACCAGCTTCACGTTCACCGTCATGTTGTCCTGCAGGAAGGCCACGCCGTCGCCCAGGATCGCGGTCGGGATCATCGCCTGCTCGAAGGTTTCCGGGTCCATCAGCACCAGGTTGGTGCCCTCGGTGTAGGAGTAGGCGTACTCCTTGTCCTCGGTCATCAGCCGCTCGACGGTGTCGGCGGTGCGCCAGCGCTCGTTGGTCTTGTTGCCGGTCTTGAGGTCGCGCATCTCCACCTGGATGAAGGCGCCGCCCTTGCCGGGGGTGATGATCTGCTGCTTCAGCACGGTCCAGCGGCGGCCGTCGTGCTCGATCACCTGGCCGGCACGGATCAGGTTCGCCTGCTGCTTCATGGAACGCGCGCCCTGGGTGGAAGGAATGGGGGGTCGGAGGAAGCACGGGCTTCTATCCTTCCCGTGCCTCCGTCGCAAGAACGTGGGACGCGCCGCCCGGGTCGCGCACGGCGCTGCCGTCCGGCAGGAGGTAATCAGGGCCGATCGGCACCTTGCCGTGCCCGCCGGGGATGTCGAGCACGTAGGTGGGCCAGGCGAGGCCGGTGACGCGGCCGCGAAGCCCCGCCAGCAGGCGCCGTCCCTCCGCGATCGGCACGTGGAAGCGCGCGGTGCCAGGGGCGGGATCGAGCTGATGCAGGTAGTACGGCTTCACCCGCGCCTGCACCATCGCCCGGAACAGGGCTTCCAGCGCGTGCTCGCTGTCGTTCACCCCGCGCAGCAGCACCGACTGCCCCAGCACCGGCACCGCGCGGTTCTGCACCCGCCGCAGCGCCTGCCGTGCGGCTTGCGTCAGCTCGCTCGCGTGGTTGGCGTGCAGCACCAGCCATACCGCCTTGTCGCTGTCCAGCGTGTCCGCCAGCGCCTCGGTGAGCCGCTCCGGATCGGCCACCGGCACGCGGGAATGCAGGCGGATGGTGTGGACGTGCGGCATCGCCTCCAGCGCGCGCAGGATGCGGCCGAGGCGGCGCGGCGACAGCATCAGCGGGTCGCCGCCGGTCAGGATCACCTCGCCGATCGCCGGATGGGAGCCGAGCCAGGCCAGCGCCCGTTCCAGCGCCGCCTCGTCCAGCAGCCCGCCGCCGGGTCCGACATGCTCGCGGCGGAAGCAGAACCGGCAATACACCGGGCACACCAGCAGCGGCTTGAGCAGCGCCCGGTCCGGATAACGGTGCACGATCCCCGGCACCGGCGAGAACCGGTCGTCGCCGATCGGGTCGGACAGCTCGTGCGTCGCCGCCAGCAGCTCGTCCGGGTGCGGCACCACCTGCAGCCCCACCGGATCGTTTGGCGAGCCGATCAGGGCGCGGAACGCCGGCGGGATCGCGGTCGCATAGCGCTCGGCCACCGCGTCCAGCGAGGCGCGGTCGCGCCCGTCGGCGAGGCCGGCTCCGATCAGGGCGGCGGTGGTTCTGATCGACGCGTCCATGGCCGCGCTGTACTGCCGGCAGGCTGTTCTCCGCAACCGGCCCCGCAACCGGACGAGTTTCCATGAACGCTGTTCACGCACCCGACCGCCTGCCCGGCCTGTCCGACCGCCTGCCTCTGCTCCGGCGCCGCAACCTGCTGCTGCGCGGCGTGCGCGCCTTTTTCGAGGCGCGCGGCTACCTGGAGGTGGAAACGCCGTGCCTGGTGCCGACGCCGGGCGAGGAGGTACACCTCCGCCCGTTCCGTACCGTTCTGGAGCGGCCGGATGGCGGCACGCAACCGGTGTGGCTGCACACCAGCCCCGAGTTCGCGATGAAGCGCATCGTGGCGGCGACCGGGCTGCCGGTGTTCCAGCTCGCCCGGGTGTGGCGCAACGGCGAGGACGGGGCGCTGCACGCGCCCGAGTTCACCATGCTGGAATGGTATCGCCCCGGCGCCGACCTTGATTCCCTGATGGACGAGACCGAGGCGCTGCTGCAGCGCCTGCTGCCGCCGGTGCTGGAATGGGGCGGGGTGCGGGTCCGGCTGGACGGCCGCTTCGAGCGGCTGACGATGGCGGACGCGTTCCGCCGGCACGTCGGCGTCGACCTGCTGGCGACGCAGGACGACGCGCACGCGCTGGCAAACGGGGCAGGGGTGGCGCTGCGCGGCGGCGAAACCTGGGAGGACCTGTTCTTCCGGCTGCTGCTGGAGCGGGTGGAGCCGGCGATCGGCCGCGACCGTCCCACCTTTCTCACCCATTGGCCGGCGTCGCAGGCAGCCCTGGCGAGGCGCGATCCGGTGGACCACCGCGCGGCACTCCGGTTCGAGCTCTACGCGGCCGGGATCGAACTCGCCAACGCGTTCGAGGAGCTGACCGATCCGGTGGAGCAGCGCCGGCGCTTCGACGCCGACCGTGCCCGCCGGGCGGCGCTGCCCGGCTTCGATCCCCAAGCCGACTGGCCGATGGACGAGGCGCTGCTCGCGTCGCTGCACCGGCTGCCTCCCTGTGCCGGGATCGCGCTCGGCCTGGACCGGCTGGTGATGCTGGCGACCGGTGCCGGCCGCATCGGCGCGGTGCAATGGCGGCCGTGACAGGGTTTCCCGCGCTTGGGGCCGCGGACAACGCGAGCAGCAGATTCTGGTCCAGATTCGGGTAACGTGATGTAGCCGGTCGTTTTCCGCTGGAGCGCCAGCGCTACATGCATCATCGCCCCAACGTTTTCTTCTTGGACCCAGCCATTCCATGACGCCGCAGAGACTGATCCCGCTCGCCGCCCTGATCGCCCCCCTGGTCGCCTTGTCCGCCTGCGCCGTGCCGAGCCCGCAGCAGCGCAAGGTGCTCGACTCCATGATCGGCCGTTCCGAACCCGAACTGGTGCGCGCGTTCGGCGTGCCGAGCCGGACCTTCAGCACCGACGGCCACACCTTTCTGGCCTATGTCGAGAACGATTCCAGCTATTCGCCCGGCTTCGGCGGGTTCTATGGCGGCGGGTTCGGCTACGGCGGCTATGGCGGGTTCGGTGGCTTCGATGGCGGCCTCGGCTATGGCGGGGGCTTCGGTCCCGGCTTCGGCTATGGCGGTTATGGTGGCTTCGGCGGTCTCGGCGGCTTCCCGCCAACCTTCTATTCCAGCAGTTGCGCCACCACCTTCGAGATCACCAACGCCCGGGTGGCGTCCTGGACGGTGCGCGGCGACGGCTGCTGATCCGGCAAGCCTCCCGCGCTCGTTGCTTGCGCGGCTCGTTTCCAGCGCTTATCGAAGCCGGGAGGCGTCGTGCGTGCTGTTCCAGGCGCGCGCGCCAACCGGGGGAAGCGGGTGATGCGTTCGAACAGGTCGGCCTGGGCCCTGGCACTGCTCCTGTCTTCCGGACTTTCCCTCGGCGGCTGCGAAAGCACCGCGCGGCAGGACCCGTTGTTCGTGCGCAACAGCACAGACTCGCTGGTGTTCGGCGACGTCGCCTTCTTCCGCGACCGGCCGATCAACGAAAGCCTGCGCAGCGCGCTGGAGTTGACCGACTACACCGCGGCGCTTGATCGCGCCGGCCTGCTGACCCTGCTGCAGCAGCCGGGACCGTTCACCGTGTTCGCGATCCCCAACCAGCCGCTGGAAGCCGCGCAGGCCGCCTATGGCGGGCGCCTGCTCGACCCGGCGACCATTCCCTCGCTGCGCCGCCAGCTGGGCTACACCATCGTGCCCGGCGCCTACACCGACGCGGCGCTGCGCGGCATGATGGCCAAGGCGCGCGGCCCGATCGCCCTTCGCAGCATCTACGGCGACCCGCTCACGGTGTCCGTGGAGCCGGCGACCGGCCAGCTCCTGCTGAGCAACAGCCAAGGGCGGACCAACCGGATCTGGCTGTCGAGCATGCCGCAGTCGAACGGCGTGCTTTATGCCACGCAGTCGATGCTGAACCCGGGGCTCAGCCCGGGCGTGCCGGCACGCGTCACCCGCTGACGCCGGCGATCGCCGCGTTCATCGCCCGCACCCCGGCGCCGGGGCCGCCCGGATGGCTCCATACCGCGCCCACCACCGCCAGGAAGTCGGCGCCGGCTTCCACCAGCGGGCGGCAGTTCTCCGGCGTGATGCCGCCGATCGCCACCACCGGCAGCTCCATCATCTCCGACCACCAGCGAAGCAGCTCCGGATCGGCACGGATCCCGGTGTCCTTGGTGGAGGACGGAAAGAACGCGCCATAGGCGACGTAGTCGGCGCCGAGCTCGCCCGCGACCATGGCGGCATCGCGGCTGTCGTAGCAGGACACGCCGAGCTGCAGGTCGCCGAGCTTCTTGCGCGCCTGGGTGACGTCCATGTCGTCGACGCCGACATGGGCGCCGTCGCAGCCGGAGCGCACGGCGAGGTCGGGGCGGTCGTTGAGGATGAAGGCGACGTTCCGCGCCTGCGCCACCGGACGCAGCAGCTCCACCGCGTGAAGGATCTCGTCGTCCGACACGTGCTTGAGCCGCAGCTGCACCGCGCCGACGTCGCCGGCGTCCAGCGCCTCGGCGAGCAGCGGCACGAAGTCCTGCGGCACCAGGGCAGGCGGTGTCACCAAATAGAGGCGGCAGGGCTCCGGCATGCGTCGGTCAGGCCTGGGCGGCGGCGCGGCGAACGCCGGGCGCGCGCGGTTGAAGGTGGGGCGGCGTGTTCGGCATCGGAACAATCCTCCCGCGGCGAAACGCGTGCACCGGATCTAGCCGACCGGGCCCGCGCTGTCATCCGCCGCACCGGTCCGGACGCCGCGAAGCCACGTGTCGAGCCGACGCGCCGCCCCGGGTTCCGCGAGGTCGAGCGCCGGCGGGCGGTCGGCAAGCACGATCGCGCCGAGCGGCGACGCGCGCTCCAGCACCGCGGGGCGCTGCGGACACGC
>CAXTCK010000068.1:0-15775 GCA_964242425.1 uncultured Acetobacteraceae bacterium
GCATGTCGCCCATGTAGACGGGCTGCTCCTTGATGTCGCGGATCGAGCGGCTGCCCGTGTCCTCGTCCACGTCCCACACGATCAGGCGCAGGATCACCTTGAGCGGCGCCGCGAAGGTCATGCCACGCTGGATGCACTCCTCGACGTCGTATTTCGGCTCCTCCAGCTCGTAGTGCACGAACTCCAGGCGTCCCCGCCCGGCGAAGTCGTTGATCGGGAACACCGATCGGAACACTTCCTGCAGTCCGGACGGCGTACGGCTGTCCGGCTGGACGTTCATCTGCAGGAACGCCTCGTAGGAGGCGCGCTGCACGTCGATCAGGTTGGGCATCGGAGCCACTTCGGGAATGCGCCCGAAGCTCTTGCGGATGCGCTTGCGTCCCGTGAACGATTTGGTCATCGCGTTCATCGTGTATCCTGCCCCGTCGCCTGCCGGCCCCGGATCCTGCGCGGACGCTGGGGACATGCCATGCTGCGGCAGCCGCACACGCCCGGTCGAATCCTCGGCCGGAAAAAACCGTTCTCGTCCCGACCGGAGCCGGGCCGCCCTGCATCATCCCGGACGCGACGCAGCGCCACGGAACGATCTCAACGCCTCAAGCGCCTGACCCTCCCCGGAAGGTCCCGAGGATGGAGGCGCCACCACGACCAAGAGGGCGGGAACCATTCCTGATTCCCACCCCGCCTGGACTATCTGTTCAGCCGGCGAGCCGGCCATACGGTAGAATGACTACTTGATCTCGACAGCGGCGCCCTGCTCTTCCAGCATCTTCTTGAACTTCGCAGCGTCTTCCTTGTTGACGCCTTCCTTGACCGGCTTCGGCGCGCCTTCGACCAGGTCCTTGGCTTCCTTCAGCCCCAGGCCGGTGATGGTGCGGACCTCCTTGATCACGTTGATCTTCTTCTCGCCAGCCTTGGCGAGGATCACGGTGAACTCGGTCTGCTCTTCCACCGGGGCAGCAGCGGCAGCGGCGGGAGCGGCGGCAGCGGCAACCGGCGCCGCAGCGGACACGCCCCATTTCTCCTCGAGCAGCTTCGACAGCTCGGCTGCCTCGAGAACGGTGAGAGCGGACAGCTCGTCAACAAGCTTCGTCAGATCGGCCATGGTGTGATGTTCCTGATATAAAGGCTGTGTGGTTCCATGCAAGCCCGGTTCCCGGGCCCGCGATCACTTTTGGGCTGGAAGCCTTGCCCGCGATCCGCCTCAGGCGGCCTCGGGCTCGGCTTCCGGCTCGGCCTCGTCCTTCTTGGCGTAGGCCCCAAAAACCCGCGCAAGCTGTCCGGCCGGCGCCTGCAGCACGCCCGCGATGCGCGTGGCCGGGGTGGCGATGAGCCCCACCAGCTGCGCACGCAGGACGTCCAGCGACGGCAGCTCGGCCAGTGCCCTGACCCCATCCGCGTTCAGCGTCTGGGTTCCAAGCGCACCGCCGAGGATGACGAGCTTGTCGTTGGTCTTGGCGAACTCGACCGCTACCTTGGCCACAGCCACCGGGTCCGGCGCCCACGCGAGCGCGGTCGGTCCCTTCAGCAGTGGCACGATGCCGTCGAATCGGGTCCCATCCAGGGCGAGCGTGGCCAGCCGGTTCTTCGCGACCTTGAACGTCGCTCCCGCGGCGCGCATCCGGCTCCGCAGCCCCGTCACCTGCGCCACCGTCATCCCGTCATTGCGGGTGACGACGACCATGGACGTGTCTGCGAACACGGCGGCGAGCGAGGCGACGAACGCGTGCTTCTCCGTACGGTCCAAATCCCGTCTCCGTCGTGGCCCTCCAGGCGGCTGCCTGGCGGGCCGGGTTGCCCATGGACCAGCGCGCGCGAGAAGGCGCCCGCCGATCCGGTTCGCCTGTCCACAAGAAAGGAAGTCGGAACCACCAGCGACGCTGGCGTCTCCCGTCTTTCGCGCGCCGGCTCAGATGAGCCGATTAAGTCGTTGTTCCTGAAGGAACTTCGTCGCGTGCGGTCTTGGACAGGTTCGGAAGGACGTCCGTGCGGCCGTCCCCCTGCTCACCGGCGCCGAAGCGCCGGCGCATTCCTCAGGACGCGGTAAACGAGGCCACGTCCACCTTCACGCCCGGACCCATGGTCGAGGACAGCGCCGCCCGCTGCAGATACGTGCCCTTGGCACCGGTCGGCTTGGCCTTCTGGATCGCGTCCACCAGGGCACGGATGTTCTGCGCCAGCTTCTCCGGCTCGAACGACGCCTTGCCGATGCCGGCGTGGATGATCCCGGCCTTCTCGGCGCGGAACTCGACCTGCCCCGACTTGGCGGCGCCCACGGCACCCTTCACGTCCATGGTCACGGTGCCGAGCTTGGGGTTCGGCATCAGGCCGCGCGGGCCCAGGATCTTACCCAGGCGCCCCACCAGGGCCATCATGTCCGGCGTCGCGATGCAGCGATCGAAGCCGATCTCGCCCGCCTGCACCTTTTCCGCCAAGTCCTCGGCGCCCACCACGTCGGCGCCCGCGTCCAGGGCTTCCTGCGCCTTCGGCCCGCGTGCGAACACGCCGACCCGCAGCGTCTTGCCGGTGCCGTTCGGCAGGCTCAGCAGCCCGCGCACCATCTGGTCGGCATGACGCGGGTCGATGCCCAGCCCCAGCGACAACTCCACCGTCTCGTCGAACTTGGCGGTGGCGTTGGTCTTCACCAGGGCGATCGCCTCGTCCAGGGCATACGACTTGTTGTTCTCGACCTTCGCTTCCGCGGCGAGGAGACGCTTGTTCTTGGCCATGGATCAGCCCTCCACCACGGTGAGACCCATCGAGCGCGCCGAGCCCGCCAACATGCGGACCGCGCCGTCGATGTCGTTGGCGTTCATGTCCTTCATCTTGATCTCGGCGATCTCGCGCAGCTGGCTGGTCGTCACCCGCCCGGCCGGCGCGCCCTTGCCCACGGTGGTCGAGCCCTTGGACACCTTGGCCGCGCGCAACAGGAAGTGCGTGTTCGGCGGCGTCTTGGTGATAAAGGTGAAGGTGCGGTCGGCAAAAGCGGTGATCACCACCGGCGTCGGCGTGCCAGGCTCCATGCCCTGCGTCGCCGCGTTGAACTCCTTGACGAACTGCATGATGTTCAGGCCGCGCTGGCCCAGCGCCGGGCCCACCGGCGGCGACGGGTTGGCCTTGCCGGCCGGGATCTGCAGCTTGATGTAGCCAACGATCTTCTTGGCCATCCTGGGCTCCTTGGCGTTCCAGGACCGCGGTGCATGCGAACGTCCCGCCGGCACGAGGCCAGCCAGGCGTATCTCCCGCGTTCCAATGAGGGAGGCGGGCCTTTAGCCCAGACGCGTGCCGGTGGCAAACGGAATCACCCTGGTGGACTGGACGCCTCCGCCGTGCCGCTCCCGGTGCCGTCCGGCCGCGGCACCCGGTCGCTGCCGGTGATCGCCACCGGGTTGAACGGCAGCACCCCGTTCTCGCTCGGCAGGTCCGCCGTGCTCCAGCCGCCGCCGACCGCACGCACCAGCGACACCGCCGCCTGCAGCCGCGCCGTTTCCACCTCCACTTCCGCGATCTGCGCCGTCAGCGCCGTCACCTGCGCCACCACCGCGTCGAGGTAGTTGGTCAGGCCCCCGGTGTACAGCGCCAGGGTCATCGCCTGTGCCCGGTCCGCTGCCGCCACCGCCTGCTTCTGCTCCTGCGCCTGCGTCTGCAACTGCGCCGTCAGGGTCAGCCCGTCCTCGACCTCCTGGAACGCCCCCAGCACGGTGGAACGATACGCATCCACCGCCTGGCTATACTGCGACCAGGTCCGCTGCAGCTCCGCCCGGCGCAAGCCCCCCTGGAACAGCGGCAGCACCGACCCCGCGCCGATCGTCCACAGGCTGTTCGGCAGGCTGGCCAGGTCGAAGCCGGTGTCCTGGAACCCGCCCAGCAGGCTGATGGAGATGTCGGGATAGAACGCCGCCCGCGACACGCCGATCCCGGCATTGGCCGCCGCCATCGCCCGCTCGCCTTGCGCGATGTCAGGCCTGCGCTGCAGCAGCTGCGACGGCACCCCCGCCGGCACCGCGGGCACCGTCAACCGCGCGTCGTCCACCGGCTGGATGCGGAACGTGCTCGGGTTTGCCCCGGCCAGCACCGCGATCGCGTGCTGCAGCACCGCGCGCTGCCCCGACACACTGCTTTCCAGCGCCTGCGTCGCCGTGAGCTGGTTCTCCGCCCGCGCCACGTCCAGCCCGGACGCGATCTTGCCCTGGAGGCGCAGCTCGGTGATCTCCACCGCCTTGCGGTAGAAGCCGATCGACTGCCGATACACCGCGTCCTGCGAGTCCAGCCCGCGCAACGCCACATAATCGGTCGCGAGCTCCGCCTGCAGGATCAGCCTGGCGTTCGCGAGGTTCGCCGCGCTCGCCTGCGCCAGCCGCTTCTGCTGCCTGGTCTGGTTGCGCAGCCGGTCCCAGAAATCCGCCTCCCAGGACGCGGTCGCCTCGATCTGGTTGGACGACGCCTCGTTCGGCCCGCCGCCGCCGCTGCGGAACAACCGGTGCTCCGACTGCCGGTTGTCCGTGCTGGACGCGTTGCCGACCACCTGCGGGAACAGCCCAGAGCGCGCTTCCGCCGCCAGGTCGCGCGCCTGCACGTATTGCTCGTAGATCCCGGCCAGGTCCGGGTTGTCCGCCGTCGCCTGCGCCTCCAGCCGGTCCAGCAGCGGGTCGCCGAACAGCGCCCACCACGGCCCGCGCGGCAGCGTGTCGGCCGGTGTCGCCCGTCGGAACGGGCCCGAGCCGGCATACCCGTCCGGCAGCAGGTAGTGCGGCGGCCGGTAGTCCGGCGCCAGGTCGCACCCGCCGCCGAGCCCGAGCAGCAGCGCCGCCGCGACACGCGACGCCCACCGGGCGCCCTGCCGGACGCTCATCGGCGCGATCCCGCCTCCTGGTCGTCGTCATCCGCCGACGCCGCCGAAGCGGCAGGCGTGGCGGCAGCGGGCTCCGGTGCCGCGCCGTCGTCGCCATAGCCGCGCACCGGCTGCACCACCTTCACCTGCTGGCCTTCCAGCAGCCCCAGCGACGGGTTGTTGATCACCCGGTCGTTCTTGTTCAGCCCGGCCAGCACCTGCACCGTGGTGCCGAGGTTGAGCCCCAGCGTCACGTTCTGCAGGTGCACCCGGCCCTGCCCGTCCACCAGCGCCACCTGCATGCCCTGCGCCCGGAACAACAGCGACTGTTCCGGCAGCACCAGCACGTCCGGCTCGCCCGGCACGGTGAGCTGCACGCTGGCATAGGTGCCGGGCCACAGCTGGTGCCTGGGGTTGTCCACGGTGAACTCGGTCACCACCGTGCGGGTCTGCGGGTTCACCGCGTTGGCCGTGGTCAGGAACGTTGCCGGCACCCGCACGCCCGGCCTCTGCGGCAGCGACAGTGCTCCCGTCAGCCCCGGCTTCAGCATGTCGGCATAGTCCTGCGGCACCGACACGAACACGCGCATCTCGTGGATGTCCGCCACGCTGAACAGCTCCGACGCCGCCCCACGCGCGCCGACGTCGCCGCCGCCCGCGTTGACGTAGTCGCCCACATCGGTGCGGCGCGAGGTCACCACACCGTCGAACGGCGCCACAACCCGCTCAAACGCGTGCTGCGCCTGGTAGCGCGCCACTCCCTGGCTCGCGGCCTCGACCTGCGCCTTCTGCGCCGCCGCCCCCGCCACCTGCACGTCCACTTCCTGCTGCGACACCGCCTGCGTGCCGGACAGCGCCTTCCAGCGCCCCGCGGTCACCACCGCGAGCTTGTAGCGGGTCTGCGCCACCGCGAGCTCGGCTTCCGCCGCCGCCAGCAGCGCGTCCGTGGTCGGGCTGTCGATGCTGGCCAGCAGGTCGCCCGCCTTCACGACAGCACCGTAGTCCTTGTACCACATCTTCACGTAGCCGGAGATCTGCGCGTAGAGCGGCGCCTCGAACCAGGCGTTGATGTTGCCCGGCAGCGTGATCGAGCGCGTGGCCGGACCGGGAGCCGGGGTCACGACCTGCACGCGCGGGATCGAGGCGTCGTCGGCGCGCACCGCCAGCGCACCGAGCGCGTCCTGCCGCGTCCAGATCCCGTACCCGGCCAGCGCGCCGCCCACCAGCAGCAGGACCAGCGCCACGCGCCCGCCGCCGCCCTTCCGCCTGGGCTTCTCCTTTGCGGTCATGCGGTGGCTCCTTCCGGCTTGGGGCGGTGCAGCAACGCGAACACGCACGGCACGAACAACAGGGTGGCGAAGGTCGCGACCAGCAGGCCGCCCACCACCGCCCGGCCGAGGGGCGCGTTCTGGGTGTTGCTGAGCGACATCGGCAGCATGCCGATGATCATCGCCAGCGCCGTCATCAGCACCGGCCGGATTCGGCCATACCCCGCCTCGATCGCGGCACGCACCGGATCACCGTGCTCCAGGAGCCGCTCGCGGGCGAACGACACCACCAGGATCGAGTTCGCGGTCGCCGTGCCCATGCACATGATGGCCCCGGTCAGCGCCGGCACCGAGATCGTGGTGTGGGTCAGGAACAGGCTCCAGCTGATCCCGCCCAGTGCCGCCGGCAACGCGCTGATGATGATGAACGGGTCCAGCCACGACTGGAAGTTGACCACAATCACTAGGTAGATCAGCACGATCGCCAAAGCGAGGCCGGCAAGCAGCTGCATGTAGGCGTCGAGCATGGTCGCCGCCTGGCCGCGCACGGCGATGGAGGCGCCGTGCGGCAGGCTCGGCTGCATCGACCGCACCACGTCGTCCACCACGTCGCTGACCGCGCCGAGATCGCGCCCCTGGACGTTGGCATAGATGTCGATCACCGGCAGGATCGAATAATGCGACACCAGTCCGGGCGTGCCGGTCTGCGCGATGCGCGATAGCGCGCCGACGATCTGCGGCGCGCTCCCCGACGGGTTGCCGTCGCCCTTGTCGATCGGGATCGTTTCGAGGTCGTTCATGCTGGTCAGCTGCGCCTGCGGCGTCTGGATGTTGACCAGGTGCGACACCCCGTTGTTGGTGTCGAGCCAGTATGTCGGCGCCACCTGCCCGGAGCCCGACAGCGTCGCCAGCACGTTGTTGGCGATGTCGGACTCCGTCAAACCCGTGCCGAGCGCGAACGAGCGGCGCGAGTTGATCCTGAGCGTCGGCTCGCTCATCACCTGCTGGACGCGCACGTCGGCGATGCCGGCGATGTGCTGCATGCGCGCCACCATGCGCGTCGCGTAGGCATAGTTGTCCTGCAGGTCGCGCCCGGTGATCTGCACGTCGATCGGCGACGGCAGCCCGAAATTCAGGATCTTGGCGGTGATGTCGCCGGGCAGGAAGCTGAACGCGGTGCCGGGAAACCGCTCCGTCAGGCCGGCCCGCAGGATCTGGCGGTAGCGGTCGACCGGCGAGGTCGGGCTGTCCAGCAGGATGCCGAGGTCGCAATCCTGGGTGCCTATGGTGCCGGTCGAGCTGTAGGCCTGGTTGATGCCGCTGACCGGCTGGCCGCAGTTGGACACGATGCTGGTGACGTGGCCGTGCAGAAGCGCGTGTATCTGCTGGTCCACCAGGGTGGCGGTCTTGCCGGTGTCCTCCAGGCGCATGCCGATCGGCGCACGCATGTGCATGTCGATCTCGTCCGACTTGATGCCGGGAAAGAACTCCTGGCCCACGAACAGCAGCAGCAGCAGCGACGCCAGCGCCGCGGCCAGGAAGCCGGCGGTGAAGCGGCCGCGTGCCAGCACCAGCCCTTCGAGCAGGGCGCGGTAGCGGTCGCGGAACCGGGTGAAGCGAGCCTCGAAGCCGCGCTGGAAGCGGGTGAACGGCCCCGTCGCCTTGACACCCCGGTCCGGCTCGCGGTGCGCCGCCACCTGCGCGCGCAGCAGCCAGTTGGCCATGGTCGGCACCAGCGTGCGCGACAGGATGAAGGACGCGATCATGGCGAGCACGATCGCTTCCGCCAGCGGCAGGAACAGGTAGCCGGCGACGCCGCCCAGCTGGAACAGCGGCAGCCACACGATGCAGATGCACAGCGTGGACACGAAGGTCGGCACCACGATCTGGTTCGCCGCGTCGATGATCGCGGCCTCCAGGTCCTTGTGCCGGCCGTCCTCCTCCATCTCCAGGTGGGTGTCGATGTTCTCGATCATCACCGTGGCGTCGTCGACCAGGATGCCGACTGCCAGCGCCAGGCCGCCCAGGGTCATAACGTTGATGGTCTGGCCGAGCCACGACAGGGCCAGGATCGAGCACAGGATCGACAGCGGGATGGAGGTGGCGACGATCAGCGTCGAGCGCCACGAGCCCAGGAACAGCAGCACCACCAGCCCGGTCAGGCAGGCCGCGGTCGCCATCTCCTGCGCCACGTCCGAGATCGAATCCCGCACGAAGCCGGACGCGTCGTTCAGCGGCGTGATCGACACGCCCGGCGGCAGCGTCGCCAGGATCTGCGGGATCTTGGCCTTGACGCCCTTGACTACATCCAGCGTCGATGCGTCGCCGGTCTTGAGGATCTCGATCAGCACCGATTGCTGGCCCTTGACCAGGACGATGTTCTGCTGCGGCGGCCCGCCCCTATGCACGTAGGCGACGTCGCGCAGGTAGACCACGGCGTTGCCGACCTGCTTGATCGGCAGGTTGTTGAAGCTGGCCACGGCGAGCGGCGACGCGTTGGTCTGGACCAGGTAGTCGATGGCGCCGATCTTCTGGTCGCCCGCCGGCAACACGATGTTCTGGTCCGCCAGCGCGCGGCCGACGTCGGATGCCGACAGGCCATGTGCCAGAAGCGCCGCCTGGTCCAGGTCCACCTCGACGTTGCCTCGGGTGCCGCCATAGGGCGTCGGGATCGCGGTTCCGGGCACCGACACCAGCGACGGCCGGATCAGGTTCGACGACATGTCGTAGAGCTGCGAGCCGGTCATGGTCGGCGACGACACCTGCAGGTCGAGCACCGGCACCGACGACGCGTCGAACTCCAGCACCTGCGGCGGCGTGATGCCGGCCGGCATCTGCTTGAGCACGGTCTGCGAGATGGAGGTGATCTGCGCCTGTGCCACCGCCACGTCGGTGCCTGGCTGGAAGAAGATCTTGACGATGCCGCGCCCATAGAGCGACTGGCTTTCGATGTGCTCGATGTTGTTGACCGTGGCCGTCAGTGCACGCTCGTAATAGTACACCACGCGCCCGGACATGTCCTGCGGCATCAGCCCGTTATAGGTCCATACCACCGCCACCACCGGCACGCGTATGGCCGGAAAGATGTCGGTGGGCGTTTTCCGCACGGCTATCCCGCCGAACAGCAGGATCAGGATGGCCATCACCACGAAGGTCAGGGGGCGCTTCAGCGCCGTGACGACGATGGCGTTCAACGTGACGCCCCGGCCCGCAGCGGTGGGCGGCCGCGATCGTCGTCAGCCCTCGCGCGTCGACCCATCGCCTGCCGCCCCTGCCGGTTCAACCGGAGGGGTTAGGGCAGCGCACCCCGCGCACCAATGAAATAACTGTTTAGGCTGCGTTCCCCGCCCGGTCAGCGATGCCCGCCGCCGTGGAAACCGCCGCCGCCGCCATGAAAGCCGCCGCCACCCCCGTGACCATAGCCGCCGCGATATCCGTAGCCGCCGCGATAGCCGTAGCCGCCACCGTAACCGAACCGGCCGTAGCCGAAGCCGCCATAGCCGAATCCACCGTAACCGAAGCCGCCATAGCCGAAGCCAAAGGGGTAGCCGTAGCCAAAGCCGAACGGAGAGCCGTAACCGTAGCCATACGGATAGCCATACCCGTAATAGCTGCCATAGCCGCCCCCGTAGCCATAACCATAGCCGGTCCCGTAGCCGCCCCCATAGCCGCCGCCATAGCCTCCATAGCCGCCATAGCCAGGCGGATAGTACTCGCACCCCGCCACCATCAGGACTGCGGCGGCGGCGGCCAGACGCACCGGCCGTTGCGGCAGAAATGCGAGGGATCGAAGCTTGAACGGCTGCTTGGGCATGAAGGTCTCCTGGCCCGAGATACGCTGGATGGCAAAGCAACAACGCCTGAGATGGTGCGGCGGATCTTCATCCGCTTCCTCCGAAGCGTGACCTTTTGTCACGGCATCGTCTCGTTCCGGTAATTAACCGGGAACACGATCTCGAACACGGCCCCGTCGCCCTCGACGCCGTCCACCGCCACGCGCGCCCCGTGCAGCCGCGCGATCGCGCTGCACAGGCTCAGGCCGAGGCCGCTGCCACCGACATGACGGCTCTTGTCCGACCGGTAGAACCGGCCGAGCACCGCGTGCCGCTCGGACGGGGCGATGCCGATGCCGGTATCGGCCACGCGCAGCACCGTCTTGCCGTCGCCCGGCAGCACCGCCACCCGGATCAGGCCGCCGGCCGGGGTGAACTTGATCGCGTTGTCCACCAGGTTGGCGAGGAGCTCGGCCAGCAGGTCGCGGTCGCCGCGCAGCAACGCCGCCGGTCCGGGGTCCAGCAGCAGCCGGTTGCCGGCCGCTTCCGCCAGCGGCTCGTAGAGCTCGACCACCTCCGCCGCCAGCTCCCGCAGCGCCACCACGGCGAACGCGCCCTGCCTGCGCCCGTTCTCGATCTCGCCGATCCGGAGCAACGCCGTGATCACCGCGAAGCACTGGTCCAGGTCCGCAACGGCCCGGCTGATCGCAGCACGCAGCCCGTCCTCGGGCACCGGATGCAGCACCGCCCGTTCCAGCCCGGCCCGCACGCGCGACAGCGGCGTGCGCAGGTCATGGGCGATGTCGTCGCCGACACCCTTGATCTCGTCCAGCAACCGTTCCAGCCGCTCCAGCATGCGGTTCACGCTTCCGGCCAGCCGCGCCATCTCGTCGCCGCCGCGCCCGACCGGCAGGCGCGCGTGCAGCCCGCCTTCCATGATCCGGTCGATCGCCAGCTGCATGCGGCCCACACGCTTCAGGTTGCGCCGGCTCAGCCACGCCCCCGCCAGCAGCGAGAACAGCAAGGCGGGAATTAATGCAGTTTCAATAGCATCCAGCGTGATGCTGCGTAGCTGCTGCAGGTCGCGCAGCCCGCGTCCGATCACCAGCACGCGTCCGCCCGGCACCGGCAGCGCTTCGGCGCGTATGGTGCGCACGCCCTGGTCGAGCGGGTGCACGGTGATCTGGCGTATCGCGCCGTCCACGGGCAGCGCTTCCGGCCACTCGACCAGGTTGCCCGCGATCGGCCTGCGGTCGGCGTCGAACAGCCCGGCCGCGGTGATCAGCAGCCGGAGGTCGTTGGTGGCCCAGAGGCGCATCTGCTCGCGCAGGTCGGCCGGGTCCTGCGACGCCATCAGCGCCGCCTCCCGGTCCAGCAGCCGGTCGGCCCGCTCCACTTCGTACTGGGTGGTGCGCCAATAGATCAGCGAGAACTGCAGCAGCGCCACCCCGGCCAGCAGGGCGGTGGAGCCGAGCGCCAACCGGAAGGTCGCCGTGCCGAACAGGTCGGCAACCCACCGGACGCGCCCGCTCACGGCGCCCGCCTCACCCGTGTGCCTCGCTCACTCCTCGACGCGCAGCAGGAAGCCGGCGCCACGAATGCTCTGGATCAAGGGCACCTCGTTCGGCGGGTCGAGCTTGCGACGCAGCTTGCCGATGTGGACGTCCACCAAGTTGGTCTGCGGGATGAAGCGGTAGTGCCAAACGTCCTCCAGCAGCATGTCCCGCGTCAGCACCTGGTTCGGCCGGCGCACCATGTACTCGAGCAGCCGGAACTCGCGCGGCAGCAGCTCCAGGCTGCGCCCGGCGCGTCGGGCCTGCCGGGCGAGGAGGTCCATCTCCACCGGCCCGGCACGAAGCACGGTTTCGCGAGTCTCGGCCGGCCGGCGCAGCAGCGCCTCCAGCCGGGCCGCCAGCTCCTCCATCGCGAACGGCTTGGCCAGGTAGTCGTCGCCGCCCGCCTTCAGCCCCTTCACCCGGTCGTCCACCGCCGACAGCGCGCTCAGCACCAGCACCGGGGTGTGCACCCCTTCCGCGCGCAGCCGTTCCAGCACCGCGAGCCCGTCCAGCCCCGGCAGCAGACGGTCCAGCACCAGCACGTCGAAGGCGCCGCCCATGGCGCGGTCGAGCCCGTCCGGACCGGTGGCCGCATGAACCACGCAGAAGCCCCGGCCGCACAACTCGGCCGACACCTCCTCCGCGATGCCGGCGTCGTCCTCCACAAGCAGCACGCGCCGCTCCCGGGGCGGCACGACGTCGTCGGAGGAGGCCTCGGCTGAAGGAGTCATGGCCCTTGATTAGGTGGGACAGCCGGGCGGCCAGACCAGTTAAATCACGCTCACCCGTCAAGCCCGTGCGCCCACGCCCGGACCGACAGGGCGTTTGTCAGTCGGCTGCAAGCCCGTCCAGGCCATGCTCCTCCGGCCCCAACTGCTCCAACCCAGGCGGCTCCAGATCCAGAAGCGCCGCCGACCCGGCCGGGTCCGGCGCCTCGACCTCGCGCAGCTTGCGTGCCACCACCCGGGTACGCCGGCGCGCTTCCTCGATCGCGTTGCTCATGGCGCCCGCGTTGCGGCCGAGCTTCTCCAGCACCCCGTCCATGCGGATCATCTCCTGGCGGGTGGCGCCGAGCAGGTGGCTGATGGCCTCCGTCTTCTCCTCCAGCGCCAGGGTGACGTAGCCCAGGTGGATGGTGCGAAGCAGCGCCGGGATCAGGCTCGGCCCCATCACCAGCACGCGGCAGGTGCGCCCGATCTCGTCGATCAGCCCCGGCACGCGCGCCACCTCGGCATACAGCCCGTCGGTCGGCAGGTAAAGCACCGCGAACTCCACCGTCACCGGCGGCAGGATGTACTTGGACGCGATCTTGCGCGCCTCCATGCGGACCAGCGACTCCAGGGCGCGCCGCGCCGTGCGCTCGCCCTCGGCGTCCACCGCGTCCACCGCGTTCAGCAGCCGCTCGTAGGCTTCGGTCGGGAACTTGGAGTCGATCGCAAGCAGCGGCGCGGTGCCGCCGCGCATCGGCATGCGCACCGCGAACTCCACCACGTCGGCATTGGCGGGGTTGAGCCGGCGGTTGCTCTCGTACGCCCCCGTCGGCAGCACGTCGTCCAGGATGGCGCGCAGCTGCGCCTCGCCCCAGCCGCCGCGCGTCTTGACGTTGGAGAACAGCCGCTTGAGGTCGCCGATCTGCGCCGTCATCGACGACACCTCGCCCATCGCCTTCTGCACCGCCGCGAACTGTTCCAGCACGCGCTGGAAGCTGCGGGTCATCTGCTTCTCGACCGCCGCGTGCAGTTGCTCGTTGACGCTAGACTGGATCGCGTTCAGCCGCGCGGCACTCTGCTCCCCCATCTGGCGCAGGGCGTTGGCCATCGCCGTGCGCGCCTCGCCCTGCTCGCGCGCGATCACGGTGGTCAGCCCGCCCAGGCGCTCCTCCATGCCGAGCCGGACCTGCCCCAGCCGGTCCGCCATCTCGCGCTCCAGCTGCGTCAGGTGGTGGAGGGCCAGATCCTCCCGGCCCGACGCCAGCAGCACCAGCCGGAGTACGAGCAGGGACACGACCAGCGAGGCGATCGCGCCGGCAGCCGCGAGCAGTTCCAGCACATCGAACGACATGACGCGCAGGCTACCAGCGCCGCCCGAGTCGCGGCGGCAGGATTCGGGGTCATGGAATTCGCGGCGGCCCGTGCTCAGCCCGCCGGCACGGCTCCGAGCTCCTCCAGCCGCATTTCCCCGGACAGGATCGCTCCGGTATCTTCCGCCGAGCGCGGCCAGCCCAGGAAGTAGCCCTGCACGGCGGCGCAGCCGACGCCGCGCAGCGCCGTCAGCTGCGCCTCGTCCTCCACCCCCTCCGCGACCACGTCCAGCCCCATGGCGTGCCCGAGCCGCACGATGGTTTCCACGATCGTCACCGCGGCCTGCCGGGTGGACATCCCGCTCACGAACGACCCGTCGATCTTGATGGTGTCGACCCGGAAGCGGTCCAGATAGCTCAGCGATGAATAGCCGGTGCCGAAATCATCCAGCGCGATGCGCACGCCGAGTGCCCGTACGCCATCCAGGATCTCGCCGATCAGGTCCGGCTGCTGCAGGAAGATGCTCTCGGTCACCTCGAGCTGCAGCCGGTCGGGATCGAGTCCGGTGTCGTACAGGGTCTCCTGAACGGTGTTCACGAAACCTCTGCCCTTCAGCTCCTGGCCGGAGGTGTTCACGTTGAGATACAGGTCCAGCCCCGGATAACGGTCGCGCCAGCGGCGCATCTGGCTGCACGCCTCGCGCAGCACCCAGCGGCCGATCTCGCGGATCAGGCCGGTTTCCTCCGCGATGCGGATGAACACCACCGGGGGCACCAGCCCGCGACCGGGATGACGCCACCGCAGCAGCGCTTCCAGGCCCACGGTCTGCCCGGTCGTGACCTTGCAGATCGGCTGATAGTCCAGGAACAGCTGGTTGCGCTTCAGCGCGTTGCGCAGGTCGGTGCGCAGCTCCAGCGCTTCCACCGCTTCCCCGCGCATGGCGTCGGTAAACACCGCGAAGCCGCTTTCGCTGCGCTTGGCGCAGTACATCGCGATGTCGGCGTTGCGCAGGACCTCCTCCGGAACCAGCTCCCCGGCGCCGGCATGGACGATGCCGACGCTGCCGGAGGAGAACAGCTCGTGCTCGCCGAGCCAGACCGGGCGGCATATCGAGGCAAGAATGCGCTCCGCGAGGTCCAGCACCAGCCTGATCTCGACCGCCTCCCGGACCAGCACGGCGAACTCGTCGCCGCCGAACCGCGCCAGCGTGTCGTTTGACCCGACACAGCCACGCAGCCTGTCGGCGACGTCCACCAGGAGCAGGTCGCCGACCTGGTGGCCGAGGCTGTCGTTGACCAGCTTGAATCGGTCGAGGTCGAGAAACAGCACGGCACACGGATGCCGTGCCTCGCGCTGGGTTTCCGCCAGCACGGCCTTGAGCCGGCTCATGAAGAAGGCCCGGTTGTGCAGCCCGGTCAGCCCGTCATGGTGGGCATCGTAGATCAGCCGCGCCTCGATCCGCCTGCGCTCCGTGACCTCGTCTTCCAGCTCGCGCGCATGGCGTTGCATGTCGTCGAGCAGCACCTGCTGATGCTCCTGCAACACGCGCAGGTCCTGTACGTCGGTGGTCGAGCCGAGCCACTCCACCACCTGGCCGGCCTCGTTCCTGACCGGCACCGACCGGGTGCGGTGCCAAAGAAAGGCGCCGTCCTGCACCCGGTGCACGCGGAACTCGACGTCCAGGCTGCCGGTCGGGATCGCCACCTCCCAGGCGGCCAAAGCGGCGTCGCGATCCTCCGGGTGGACGGCGTCGAGCCAGCCACGGCCATGGGTTTCCTCCTGGCTCTGGCCGGTGAAGCTGAGCCATTGCGGGCTGGCCCAGGTCCAGTTGCCCATGGCGCAGGAACGCCAAAGCAGCTGCGGCACGCCCTCGACGAACACGCGCAGCTGTCGCTCGGCGTCCGCGATCCGCTGGCGCAGCTGGTAAAGGTCGTCGATGTCCGCGGAGCTGCCGATCCAGTCGACGTTTGGCGTGAGCCATTCGCGCAGGGGAACCGCGCGGGTCTGGTGCCAGCGATAGGACCCGTCCTGTTCACGCCGGATCCGGTGCTCGACGACATAATTGCCCGAGGCTGACGCCGCGGACCAGGCCTCCAGCGTCAGCTGCCGGTCGTCGGGATGGACCGCGTCGAGCCAGCCGAAGCCGACGCTTTGTTGCCGCGAAAGGCCGGTGTAGCCCACCCATTGCGGGCTTGGCCACGTCCGGTTGCCGTCGTCGCGGCATCCGAACACCAGCTGCGGCAAACCCGTGAGGAGGGCCTGGAAGCCTTGGTCGACCGGCTCATCGTCCAAGCGCCACACCCTTCCCGCCGGTCAACATGAACGT
>CAXTCK010000069.1:0-15758 GCA_964242425.1 uncultured Acetobacteraceae bacterium
TGTTGACGTAGATGTCGATCGCCTCGCCGAGCTTGCGGTCCAGCTCGACCACGGCACCGCGGCCGAGCTTCAGCAGCTGGCTGACCTGCATGGTCGACTTGCCCAGCACCGCGCTGACCGTGACAGGGATGTCGTAGACCGCTTCCAGGTCCTGCGCGGTGCGCGGGGCACCGGTCTCGTGGGCAACCGGAGCCTCTGTAAGCTCGGCCAGATCGATCTCAGTCGGCATCAACGGTCTCCTGACGTGCGTTCGTTCTTGTTTCAGGCACAAGCAGCGCGTGCACCTTGGCGCAAAGGGCGTTCGTGTCTCTGATCATGGAGCCATCCTGCCAGCGCACCGCGATATCGCCCGGAGCCATCGTTTCGGAGTCGATCCACTCTACAACGGTGTTGCCGGCTTCCAGAAGGGTTCTTGTTTCTGATCGCAGGCTGGCGACCAGCGCCGGATGCGCCCGCACCGTCAGGCGCGGCTCGTTGGCCATTGCCGGCAGCAGCAGGCGCAGAAGTGCTGCCGCCTCGGCCTGGCCGTGGGTCGCCGAGAAGGCGGGCAGCAGGGCGGCAACCGTGGCGAGAAGGGTCTGCGCGGTGGCCTCGGCGGCCTCGGCAGCGATCCGGGCCGCTTCCGATCGCGACTGCGCCACGGCATCGGCGAGCTGGACCAGCGCCTGGGTCCGGAGCACGGCCGCATCCTGTTCCGCCTGCTGCCGTGCCGCCATGCGCTCTTCCTGCCTGGCGCGCTCGGTGGCACGCTGCAGGTCGGTCAGGCTGAAGGTCGGCTCGATCACCACAGGCTCGGCGGGCACGGGCATCGGCTGCGCTGCGCGTAGCGCCGATACCGGTTCCGGCGCATCGAAGTCCTCTGCGTAGAGGACGCCGGACAGGGAATGGCTGCGCATCATCTCAGGCCACCATTTCCTCGTCCTGGCGCTCGTTCAGCTCGATCTCGCCCTGGGTCGCCAGCTCCTTGGCGGTCAGGAGGATCTGTGACTGCGCCTCGTCCACGTCTCGCAGCCGGACCGGTCCCAGGGACGCGATGTCCTCGCGAAGCAGCTTGGCCGCGCGCTCGGACAGGGTGCCCAGGAACAGCGTGCGTATCTCCTCCGAGGCGCCCTTGAGCGCGATCGGCAGCTTGTCCTTCTCGACCGCGCGCATCAGCTTCTGCACCGCATCCGGCGTCAGCCTGGCAAGGTCGTCGAAGGTGAACATGAGCGACTTGACTCGCTCCGCCGCATCCCGATTGCGCTCCTCCAGCGCCGACATGAACCGCCCTTCCACCTGGCGGTCGAGGTTGTTGAAGATCTCCGCGATCAGCTCGTGGCTGTCGCGGCGCGTGGAACGCGCGAGGTTGGACATGAATTCCGAGCGCAGGGTCTTCTCGACGCTGTCCAGCACGTCCTTCTGCACGCTTTCCATGCGCAGCATGCGCATGATGACTTCCATGGCGAAGCTGTCCGGCAGCAGGCTCAGCACGCGGGCGGCATGACCGGGACGGACCTTGCCGAGAACGACGGCGACCGTCTGCGGATATTCGTTCTTGAGGTAGTTGGCGAGCACCGCCTCGTTCACGTTGCCCAGCTTGTCCCACATGGTGCGACCGGCCGGACCGCGGATCTCCTCCATGATCTGTGCCGCCCGTTCCCGCGACAGCGACTTCTGCAGCAGCCGCTCGGTGCTGTCGAAGCTGCCGACCAGCATGCCGGCCGAGCTGATGCTCTGCGAGAACTCCGAGCAAAGGGACTCGACGGTGCCGGCAGACACGCTGCCGAGCTGCGACATGGCGAGCGAGATCTCCTTGATCTCCTCCTCGTGCATCATCGAGAACAGCTGGGCGCACTGTTCCTCGCCCAATGCCAGCATCAGGATGGCGGCACGCTGTGCCCCGGGAAGCTGTTGGGTGCTCACGAGCTCGTCTCCTTGGCCAGCCATCCGCGGACGATGGTCAGGCTTTCCTCGGGATGGCGGCCGACCAGATCCACGACCTGCCGGATGGAGGCGGCGCGCAGCCGTCCCTCGATGTTGGCTAGGCTGATCATGCTCTCGTCCTCGATCAGCGCCGGAACGTTGGCGGTTCCAGCCCCAGCGGCCCCGGCCGGGCCGGCCAGCGCCGGACGCATGGCGGTGCCGGCTTCCAGGGCCGCCACGGTCGTGCCGGGCACGGCGGGCGCGGGAGGATCGGTCAGGCGGCCGACCATCGGCCTGACCACGAACACCAGCGCCAGCAGCATGAACACGCCGAGCAGGAGGTTCTGGCCGACATGGACCACGTCGTCCCGGTCGAGGTGCAGCCCGAACAGCCCGGGGGGTGCTGGAGCGTCCGGCAGGTCATGGACGGCGAACGGCATGGACACCACGCTGACGGTGTCGCCGCGCTTCTCGTCGAAGCCGATCGCGCTCTTCACCAGAGTCGCGATCCGGTCCAGCTCGTCCTTGCTGCGCGGCTGCCAGACGGGCTTGCCATTGCCGTTGGCGACCACGGTGCCGTCCACCATGACGGCCAAGCTGATCCGCGCCAGACGCGGCTGGTCCTGGATCAGCGTGCGCACGGTCTTGCCGATCTCGTAGTTGTTGGTTTCCTCCTGCCGGTCGCCCTGGCTGCCCGAGCTGGCCTGGCCCGCGTTGGCGTTCGGCAGGTTGTTCTGCACCGACGTGTTGGTCTGGCCGTCGCTGCTATGGTTCTTGTCGGACACGGTCTGCTGGCTGCGTAGGACCTGCTGGTTGGGATCAAAGGTTTCCCGGGTTTCACGCACCTGGTCGACGTTCATCGTCACGGCGGCCTCGGCACGCACGTGTTCCGTGCCCAGCGAAGGCTCCAGCATCTCCTCGACCGCACGCGCCAAGCGCAGCTCGGTCGCCTGGCGAAGCTCGTCGACGCTTTGGCCGGATCCGCCGCCATCGATCGGGTTGCCGGCGCGCGCCAGCACGTTGCCGCGGTTGTCGATGATGGCGATGTTCTGCGGCTTCAGTCCCGGCACGGCGGCGGCCACCAAGTTCAGGACCGCCTGCACCCCTTCCGGATCCATCCGGGCGGCGCCGGCCATCGACAGCAGCACGCTCGCCTGTGCCGCCATCTGTTCAGAAGCGAATGGCTCGCGATGCGGCAGCACCAGGTGCACCCGTGCCGCGCGGACTCCGCTGATCAGCCGGATCGAGCGGGACAGCTCGCCTTCCAGGGCCCGGGTCTGGTTGATCGTCTGCTCGAACTGGGTGGCGGTGAGGTTGTCACCACGGTCGAAGATCTCGTAGCCCACCGAGCCGCCCGACGGCAGGCCGTTCTTGGCCAGCAGCAGGCGAGCGGCGGCAACTTGGTCCGCCGGCACCAGCAGCCGGTCGTCCTGCGGCCCGAGCTCGTGCGCGATGTGCGCCTTTTCGAGCTGCTCGGCCATCTGTCCCGCTTCGCGCAGGTCGAGGTCACCATAAAGCAGCGACATCTGCGGATGGCTGCCGCCTTGCGACACCAGCACCGCCAGCATGGCCAGGATGCCGACCGCGACCGCGCCCATGGCCGCGAGACGGGCGGTTCCGAGCGCCTTCAGCCCTTCGAGCAGAGGCTTCATGGTGCGCCCGTTCCGATGATGGTGAAGGGCAGGTTCCAGTTCATGGTCTCATCCCGGAGCCGGCCTGTTGCCGGTCAGCGCAGGATGCCACCCTTGTCCTTACCTGAACCTTAACCGCCCGGCAGTTTATGCCGGGTGGAACGTCGAGATGGCCTGTTCAGGATGCGGGCGAGGTGCTGCTCACGCTGCTGCCGCTCGTGCCGGAAGTGAGCAGGGAGGACACGTTGCTCATGTCGATGGTGCTGGACCCCATGTCGACGTCCACACCGTTGGACGCGTCCTTGGACACGCCAGTGATGGTGCCGATCACGTTGAACGGCACCGCGCTGCTGTTGCCGCTGCTGTCCTGGGTCACCACGGCGGCGCTGTAGCTGCCATCCGACAAGGTGTTCCCGGAGTCATCCTGGCCGTTCCAGGTCCAGTTCGTGGTGCCGGCCGGGAGCGAAAGCGTTTGCGTCTTGACCACGCTGCCGGCGGAGTTGGTGATGGCGATCCCGACTGTTTCCGCAGTCTTGGGGTTGATCTGCAGCTCCGCCAAGCCGTTCTGCAACGGAAGCTGGCTCGAGGATGCTACGGCCTGTCGCCCGACCAGCGACGTGCCCTGGCTGACCTCATTGTCCTGGTTCAGCGACAGCAGCTGGGTCAGGTTGGTGTTGGTCTGGATCTGCTGCTCGACGCCCGCAAACTGGGCGAGCTCGCTGGTGAAGGTGTCGGACGTCATCGGGCTGGTCGGGTCCTGGTTCTGCAGCTGCGTCGTCAACAGGGTCAGGAACTGGTTGTAGTTGCTCGTCAGCGAGGACAGCGCATCGCTGCTCGTCGTGCTGCTGGCACTCGACGCGCTGCTTGCCGCGTTGGCGGTGTTGGCCTTCTTGGCCGCCTGCTGGGCTGCCGCAAGGAGGTCGGTGGACGATGAGATGGTTGTGCTCATGGCGTGCCTCTGCTGATCAGGCGGTGATGTTGATGCTGCCGTGGCGCAGCAGAAGCGTCCTGGTGGACGAAGACGAACGGTTCAGGCCGTCACCAGGCGTGCCTGCTGCAGCCTGTCCGTCCGGGCGACCTGGCTGACGGTCGCCGGAACGCCCGCCCCCATTTCGATCAGACATGTCCATGGCGGTCCTGCCGTCCGGTGATCCAGGATTGTCTGGTTGACGATCGGAGGTCGTTCCGGCGTTAGAAGGAGCGGCGGCCGGTGCCAGCTCGAAACTTACATGACGGTCGGCGCTTGGCACGGCAGCGGCATCAAGCGCCGCGTGAAGATGGGCCTGATCGTTTATCAGGCTGCGTAGGGTGGCAGGCTCGGTCGCGGCAACGACGACCCTGACGGCACCATCGGCATCACGCGCGAGTTGGATGTGGACATCGCCCAAATCCTTCGGATGAAGCGACAAGGCCATTTGGCTGGATCCGTCGGTGCCCGAGGCCAGGGTCAACAAGGAGGTTCCCACCTGTGCCGATGCGGCGGTGGTATCGAGGGGCACCGCAGAGGCAGACGCCATTGCAGGCCCGGCATCGGCGGACATGCCGGCAGTCACGGCCAACGATGGATCGACAAGGTTCGTTGCCGGCGCTGTCAACTCCATCATCGACAACAGATTCGCGGCCGACGTGTTGTTCGCGGCAGACAGGTCGACTGCCTGTGTCCGATCGGAAAGGCCGCGTCCGGACATGTCGTCGTGATGCTCGGGTGACCGGGCGCCCGTTCCTGTGCCGGCCGCTTCATTGCCGAGAGGATGATGAAGCATCGTCCTCCCGGCGTAGGCGGGGTCGGTGATCGTCTGCTGCCTTGAATCGTCGGTTGGATCCTTGCGGTCCGAGGCCGTGACGCCCCCGCCGCTCAGGCCATGGTTCGTCGGCTCCGTCGCGATGTCGGGAAGATGGGCAGGCGGCGCGGGCGCTCCAGCAGGCAATTCTGGCTGCAAAGCAGGAGCGGCTGTTCCATCATCCGGTCGAGCACCTGTCGCCTGCGACAGCTTGTGAAGTGACTTGGCCGGTGCCCCGGCTGCGGCTCGTGCACCTGGCTGCGGCGCGTCCGTTGTCAACGCGTCATCTTCGATGCCACCTGCTGTGTCGGCTGCTTCGGTTCCCACATCCGGGGTTCCGCGGCCTCTCGTTTCGATGGCAGGTCGGCACTCCCGGGCTGAAGCCGGCTGCATGGTCTGGCTCCTCGATGCAGGCGGTTTCACCTGCGCTGCCTTTCGTTCCGACGTGCCGTCATTTCCCGCTCTTCCTGGCGTGCGGGAGGCCGGTGCCGAGGAAGTTACCGGACGATCGTTAATGCCCGCTGAAGAAGCGGATCCGGCAGCGCCAGGAGAAGACGGGGACTGGTTCCAGATCGCTGCGACCTGCGACGAGAAAGAACCGTCCGGTAGCGCAACCGAGGCCTGGTTGCCAGCAGCCGCCTGTGTCCAGGCCGGACCTGCTGCAGCGTTGACCGTGGACATGCTTGTTGTCGACATCGAGCAGCCTCCCGCAACCTGATGTGCAAGGTGTGGGCCAGTTCCCCGGTCTGCATTCTTGAGAAAGCACCTGCCGTTCCAAGACCTAGACGGCAGGAGCTGCCCGGCACAATCTGCCGCCCGGCATGGATCAATTCATGGTTTTGGAACAATTCGCGGGAAGACAACGGAATATCGGTTGGCATGCTTCATGCTGATCATGGTCCGACACGCATTCGGCGTGTTCGACGGGAGAGCAGGCATGTCGATCTTCGGTGCACTCGATACGGCGGTCAGCGGGCTTGCGGCTCAGTCCCAGGCCTTCACAGACATCAGCAACAACATCGCCAACAGCCAGACGATCGGCTACAAGGCAACCGACACCAACTTTTCCGACTACGTGCTGAATTCTACTGCGTCACAGATCTCGGGAACGGTTATCGCGTCGACGGCATCCCAGAACAACGCACAGGGCACCATCACGTCGAGTACCAATGCACTGGCGTTGGCGATCTCCGGGAACGGGTTCTTCAACGTGGCTGAAACCAATGGGGCGTCGACCAGCACGTCGCAAAGCTTTCAGCCCAACGACTATTATACCCGAAACGGCAACTTCACCGAGAACAGTGCGGGCTACCTGGTGAACTCGTCCAACGAGTACCTGAAAGGCTACATGGTCGACTCCAGCGGGAACCTCAATACCAGCTCGTTGCAGACCGTCAACGTTTCCAACATCGCCTTCAGGCCTAGCGAGACCGGTACCATCACCTATGCTGCCAGCTTGCCAGGCGCCACCGCCGCCGGAGCCGCATCGGCCGCCGGCTCGACCACGCCCACAAGCCAGACCCAGACGATCTACGACGCCTCTGGCGCAGCACATACCGTCGGCTTCAACTGGTCCTACTCGCAGGCAAACAGCGCCTGGAACGTTTCGGCCACTGTCGATGGCGCCAGCACGCCCAGTTCAAGCGCACAGGTGACGTTCAACGCTTCCGGCCAGATTGCCTCGATCGCCCAGCAGACGAACGTCGGATCGACGCCCGCGACCTATGGCGCCGCAAACACTACCAGCGATTCGACAGCCAGCTTCACCATTCCTGCCACCTTGGACGGCACATCGCAGACCATGACCGTTGATCTAGGAACCATCGGCTCGTCGTCCGGTACCACAATGGCCACTGACGCCAACGGTGCCGGCTCCAATGCCATCATCAGCAGCGACAGCGTGACCAGCGGCAACTATACCGGGATCACCATGACTTCCGACGGCAGCATCATGGCCACCTTCGACAACAACAAGACGCAGTTGGTGGGCAAGGTGCCCTTGGCGACCTTTGCCGACGCGAATGGTTTGGCGTCGAAGGACGGGGAAGCCTACACCGCGACATCCGCATCAGGAGCCGCCTCGATCAACCTGGCCGGAGCCAACGGTGCCGGCGATCTCGAAACCTCATCCGTCGAAAGCTCGACGACCAACCTCGACGCGGACCTGACCAAGCTGATCACCGCCCAGAACGCTTACGGCGCCAATGCCAAGGTGGTGACGACGGCGAATGAGATGCTCCAGACCGTCCTGGCCATGAAGCAGTAGGGATTTACCACTTGTTAAGGATTGACGTTCATTCTGATCGAGTTGCGAAGAGGATCCAAGCCGCCGCGACCGGGAGATCCAGATGGGACTCAACGCATCCTTGTCCATCGCGACAAGCGGCCTCACCGCTCTTCAGGCGGAGATGGCCGTCGCGTCGCAGAACGTCGCGAATGCCAACACCGCAGGCTACGCGGTGGAGCAGTCGTCGACCTCGTCGCGGACAGCGGACGGGCAGGCAAGCGGCGTTGTCGTCGGATTGACGACGCGGACGATCAACACGGCGCTCGAGAACAGCCTTTACACCCAGAACGCGACCGTCTCCGCCTTGACCACCACCAGCCGCGGGCTGACCACTATTTCCGCGCTCCAGGGTTCGACCAGCTCGGACTCCGGCAGCAGCAACACGCTTCCGGACAAGATCGGCAACCTCCAGTCGAGCCTGATCACCCTGGACGCCGATCCAAGCAGCGCCCCCAGCCAGCAAGCCGTCGTCAGCGCAGCAGGGACCCTGGCAGCGACTATCCAGACCACGGCCGGAAGCTACCAGACGGCGAGGCAGGCGGCGCAGGAGTCGATCGTCGACGAGGTCGGGACCGTCAACTCCGGCCTTGCCTTGATCGGCTCGCTGTCGAACCAGATCGCGCATGGTCGCGTCACCGGCATCAGCACCGCCGATCTCGAGGACCAGCGCTCGGCCGCCATGACGTCCCTGTCGAACGTGCTGTCGGTGAAGTTCACCGAAACGTCGGCTGGCGACATGCTGGTCACCACGCCCAACGGGCTGTCCCTACCGACGCACGCGTCTTCCGGACCGCTTTCCACGTCTGATGCCAATGTCGGTGTTGCCGATGCCTATCCCGGGTCGGTCCCAGCGATTACCCTGAATGGCCGCGACGTCACGACCAGCCTTGCCGGCGGCACACTTGGCGCCAATATCGGGCTCCGGGACCAGATCCTGCCGACCATGCAGGCCGAGCTGGACTCGTTCTCCCAGGCGATGGCTTCGCGCTTCGACGCCCAAGGGTTGGCTCTTTTTACCGACGGCAGCGGCAACGTGCCCGCTTCCGGCGCGACCCAGGCTTCCCCTGCCGGACAACTCGGCTTCTCCAACGTGATCCAGGTCAACCCGGCAGTGACGGACGACCCGAGCGTCATACGGGACGGGAGCCATGATGTCGTCGGCACCACGGCCAGCGCGTCGAGCTTCACCACCAACACGGCCCGCGGCACATCCGACACGACCCTGATCGATCGGGTGCTTGATTATGCGCTGGGAACCGACGTCCAGGACGGCGTGGCACAGCCGGCGGCGGCCACGACCGGACTTGGCGCGAACGGAACGCTCTCGGCGCCTTATTCCGGTTCGTCCGACCTCGCCTCCCTCGCCTCCACGCTCGTCAGCTCGCAGGCCTCGACGATCAGCCAGGCGAGCAGCAGCCTGAGCGACGAGACGTCGATCCAGACGGCGCTGACTACACAGATCGCTTCCGTCTCCGGCGTCTCGGTGGACGACCAGATGGCCTCGATCGTGTCGCTGCAGAATGCCTACGAGGCCAATGCCAAAGTCGTCAGCGCGGTCCAGACCATGTTCACCTCCCTCATCGACGCCATCAACTGAATGCCGTCATGACCATCCAGAGCGCGACGAACGCCCCCATCTCGACGATGCTGCCGCTCACCAGCGCGGTGGACCAGCTCAACGCCCAGAACGCCGCTTTGCAGGGAGAACTTTCCTCGGGCGTTCTGTCGAACAGCTATGCCGGCCTCGGCGACCAGCGCTATCAGGCCCTAAACCTCCAGCCCCAGATCACGGCAGTCGGCGCCTGGCAGCAGAACGTCACCTCTGCTCAGACCACGCTGTCCGTCACCCAGACCGCGATGTCGAGCATCACCGCCATCGCCACGGCCCTGCAAACGTCGTTGACCAGCTTGCAAGGCAATCAAAGCGCTACCGCCATCTCGGCCGCGGCGATCGAGGCGCGGTCGTCCTTGAACGAGCTCGGCTCCTTGTTGAACACCAAGGACGGCTCGCAGTACGTCTTTGGCGGGAACGCGTCCGGCACCGCGCCGGTGGCCGATCCATCGAACATCACCAGCAGCGCCTTCTTCCAGACCATCTCCGCCAGCGTCGCCTCGGTCGGAACAACGAGCGCTGCGGCGGTCGAAGCCGCCACTGTCGCAGCCGCGTCCGACAACACCGCGGCACAATCGCTCTTCTCATCCGCCCTCAGCGTCGGCGCATCCGTTGCGACAAGGCTGGCGCACACGGTGACGGTAGGGGAGCAGGACCACGTTGCGGTCGGGTTCGTAGCGACCGAAGGCACGACGCCCACTGCCACGTCCACGGGCTCCTCGATTCGCGACCTGATGCGTGCGCTGGCCGTCGTCGGCAGCCTCGATCAAGCTGACGCGACCAGCACAGGCTTCTCAACCCTGGTCAGCGACACCGCCACCCAGGTCGGCTCCATCAACAGCAGCTTGACAGACACGGTTGCTCATCTTGGCCAGACACAAGACCAGCTCACCAGCCAGTCCAGCATGCTGGATTCGGTGTCGGACGCGCTTACGAGCCAGCTTGGTGCGGTCAAGAACAGCGATGCCGCTACGCTCTCGACCGAGATCAACGCGACCCAGAACCAGCTGACCGCATCCTACACGCTGATCGCCGACATGAAGGGCATGTCTCTGGCGGCTTATCTTTAGTTTCGGGCCGGCTTGTTGACCTGCTGTTAACGCAGTCGGCAGCAAAATCAACCTGTGTCGGCTGCGATCAGGTTGCCGCGAGGATACGGTGCCGAATGTCTCATCTTGTTCTGGAACTGCGACCTGGCGAGATGATGGTCGTCAACGGAGCCACGATCCGGTTCCGCAGCAAATGCCGCGTCGAGTTGGTATCCCATGCCCGCTTCCTGTTCGGAAAGCAGATCATGGCGGCGCATGAAGCCGAAACGGTCATGCGCCAGCTCTACTACGGTCTGCAGACGGCCTATGTCGGTGCGGTCGAGGAGCGCGATGCGGCGACGCACGATGTCCAGAAGATGCTGACAAGGCTCCAGGAGGAGTTGCCTCCTCGGGCCGCCGATGCCCTTCGTCTCGTCGAAGCGTCGTTCAGGAAGGACGACTTCTACAAGGCGCTCAAGCTGCTTCGGGTGATGATCCACGACGAGAACCAGGAACGGTCTGCAGTCGGGGAAGATCTCGTTGAGACTCCCTTAACGAACTCATGATTTCCTCGTCCGACTTCCCCTCATAGGAGACCAACCATGACCCTCTCGATCAACACCAACACGGCGGCGATGGCCGCGCTGGAGTCGTTGTCCGCCACGACAAGTGCCCTGAACACTACCGAAAGCCAGGTCTCGACCGGCAAGAAGGTCTCGACCTCCTCGGACAACCCGGCCATCTATGCCATCTCGCAGTCCATGATGGGCAACATCGCCGGCCTGTCCGCGGTGTCGGACAGCCTTTCGCTGGGCGCCCAGGTGGTCCACACGGCGAACACCGCGGCGTCTGACATCAGCTCGACCTTGCAGACGCTGCAGAACACTGTGACTGGAGCCGGCACCACCGGCATTGACCAGCCGACCATGCAGGCTCAGGTCGCGAACGCGATCAACGAGATCAACGCCTATGCGCGCGGCTCGACCTTCAACGGCGTCAACGTCCTGACCTCAACCGCCGACAGCGGTGCCACCAACGGAAAGGCCAACATCGTCACCGGCCTCCAGGGCAACTCGATCACGATCGGCAATCAGGTCGGCACATCGGCCACGCTGAGCACGTTCCTGGGACTTACGTCGGCCACCTTCGGAGCCAAAGCCACGGCAAGCGCCACCGACCAGACCGTGCTTGACGCCGCCGAAACGGGCGTCAACATCAAGACCAGTTCTACCCTGGCCGCGAGCGACTTCGGCAACGGGTCCAACGTTGTCCTGACCAATGGCGACGGCTCGACGACGACATTCGAGTTCGACACCAGCGGTACCGCCGCCACTGCCAAGGAAAGCTCCGTGGCTGCCGGGGGATCAAGCACCAACCACGTTGTGACGGTTCTCGTCGATCCGACCACCCAATCCACGAGCGCGATGCTGGGCAACCTTGTCAACTCCATGAATCAGAACGGCTACAACGCCGTTATCCAGAATGACGGATCGATCGACGTCACGGGCCAGGGAGTAGAGTCTTCGACCTCCGCTGCCGCCGGTGGGACTGCCACGAACGCCAGTATCCAACCTGGAACGACGCTCGATGCCAGCACGGCGGCCATCACCACCATCCAGGGGGCGATCACCAAGATGAACGCCATAAGCACCACCCTGGGTGCGAGCAGCCAGGAGATCACCGGCATGCAGAGCTTCACCAGCGACCTGAGCGACGCGCTGACCACCGGTGTCGGAGGGTTGACGGATGCCGACCTGTCGAAGGCCAGCGCCCAGCTGACCTCGCTGCAAACCAAGCAGCAGCTGGCGATCCAGTCGCTGTCGATCGCCAACTCGCAGTCGTCCTCCATCCTTTCCTTGTTCCGCGGCTGAGCATTAGGCGGAGCCGGAGCAGTCGCTCCGGCTCCCTCCACT
Organism: uncultured Acetobacteraceae bacterium; assembly: GCA_964242425.1. GTDB lineage: Bacteria > Pseudomonadota > Alphaproteobacteria > Acetobacterales > Acetobacteraceae > Lichenicola. Next base: position 12,155 of record CAXTCK010000069.1, read on the forward strand.
TCCCTCTTCTTCAACGGGTTTGGCCATGAGCTACGGCGCACATCAGTATCGTCGATCCGAAGGAAGCGCCTTGTCGCCACGAGAAACCGAGGCCGCAGCGTTCGCCTTCGTCAACCGGTTGCTGACCCAGGGTGACAACCGCGAAAGCCGGATGCGTGGCTTGGTCAAGAATCAGCAGCTCTGGTCTTTGCTACTCAGGGACGTCAGCAGTTCGAGCAACAATCTGCCGACGGTGCTCAAATCCGACGTGACGTCGCTCGGCCTCATGGTCATCCGCAATACGATCGCGGCTATGGGCAGCGCTGATCGGCCAGTGGCGCAGCTGATCCAAGTGAACGAGGACATGATCGAGGCGTTGCGGACCCCCATACCCGCATCCGCAACTGTTGTGCCAGCCATATTGGCTTTGGCAGGCTGAACCGCCGGTAGCTGGATGCAGGGCTGGCACCCAGGACTGCGGCCGGATTGCTGCCTCGGTAGCCTTGTTGACGTCGTCGCCGCCGGCGCGTGTGAAGCGGCTGGATGATTCTGTGGCTCGCGCCATCGGTCACCGCTGCCTGTGGCTGCCAGCGGTTCTGGGTGCGACCGTCGAGGAGCCTATCGTGTCAACTACAGGCCGAGGACCAGCCAAGGGTGGTGGTTTCTTCTGCCTCAGGGTGGACCGGCCTTCAGCCGGGATCCGCTTCACACCCTTGAGCCCGAGCATCAACATCCTACATCGAGAACGGTGAAGCCCGTCTTACGTCGCCTGTCCAGGGACGTTTGGCTGGATTTTGCCTACCAGTCGCCTAGTGAAGAGGGACAGGGCAATGGATCTGGAAAAGTTCACCGAGCGGTCGCGCGGCTTTCTACAGGCGGCGCAGACGATCGCTGTGCGCGAGTATCATCAGCGCTTGACCCCGGAGCACCTGCTCAAGGCGTTGCTCGATGACGAGGAGGGAGCGGCAGCAGGCCTGATCCGCGCTGCCGGGGGCGATCCACAACCGGCGCGTCTTGCAGTCGAGGCCGAACTCGGGCGTCAGCCCAAGGTGCAGGGTAGCGGGTCTGGTCATCCGCAGGCCACGCCTGAGTTGCTCCGCCTGCTCGATGCCGCCCAGCAGGAAGCCCGAAAGGCCGGCGATGGCTTCGTGGCGCAAGACCGGCTGCTTCTGGCGTTGGCTGCTACCGATCAGCCGGCAGGTCGTGCCCTGTTGCAGGCCGGCGTATCCCGCCAGTCGCTTGAGCAGGCTGTGACCAGCATCCGCAAGGGCCGCAAGGTCGACAGCCAGAATGCCGAGACGAGCTTCGACGCACTGAACAAGTACGCCCGCGACGTCACGGAGGTGGCACGCTCTGGAAAACTCGATCCGGTCATCGGCCGCGACGAGGAGATCCGCCGGACCATCCAGGTGATCGCCAGGCGGACCAAAAACAATCCGGTGCTGATCGGTGAGCCGGGAGTCGGCAAGACCGCAATCGTCGAGGGGCTGGCGTTGCGCATCGTCAATGGGGACGTTCCCGAGGCCCTGAAAGGCAAGCGGCTGTTGGCGCTTGACCTGGGTGCGTTGGTCGCTGGTGCCAAGTTCCGCGGCGAGTTCGAGGAGCGGCTGAAGGCAGTGCTCAAGGAGATCGACACGGCTGCCGGCGAGATCATCCTGTTCATCGACGAGATGCACACCCTGGTTGGCGCCGGACGCGCGGACGGGGCCATGGACGCGTCGAACCTGCTCAAGCCGGAGCTGGCGCGCGGGACGCTGCACTGCATCGGCGCCACAACCTTGGACGAATACCGGAGGTACATCGAGAAGGACCAGGCGTTGGCTCGTCGGTTTCAGCCGGTTTTCGTCGGCGAGCCGACTGTTGCGGATACGATCTCCATTTTGCGCGGAATCAAGGAGAAGTACGAGCTCCACCACGGCATCCGTATCACCGACGGTGCCCTGGTTGCGGCGGCCACCCTGTCGAACCGCTACATCACCGACCGTTATCTACCGGACAAGGCGATCGACCTGATGGACGAGGCGGCCAGTCGGTTGCGCATGCAGGTGGACAGCAAGCCGGAGGCGCTGGACGAGCTGGACCGTCGCCTGATGCAGCTCAAGATCGAGCGCGAGGCGCTGCGACGTGAGGACGACGCGGCTAGCCGCGATCGGCTGTCGAAGCTTGAGATCGAGATTGCCGAGATCCAGGAGCGCTCGGACGCCTTGTCTGCCGGCTGGCGTGCCGAGAAGGACCGGGTAAGCGAAACGCAGAAGCTGAAGGAAAGGCTGGATCAGGCGCGGTCCGAGGTGGAGATGGCGCAGCGTCGCGGTGACCTGGGTCGTGCGTCGGAGCTCATGTATGGGGTGATCCCGGCGTTGGAGAGCGAGATCGCGCTCAAGCAGGTCGTGCCCGGCGATGGCGCGCAACTGGTCAACGAGGCGGTTACCGAAGAGGCGATCGCTTCGGTGGTGTCGCGCTGGACCGGAGTGCCGGTTGACCGGATGTTGGAAGGCGAGCGTGCCAAGCTGCTGCGCATGGAAGACAAGCTGCGCGACCGCGTGGTCGGCCAAGAGGACGCGCTCAAGGCGGTTTCCGATGCGGTCCGTAGGGCAAGGGCTGGACTGCAGGATCCGAGCCGGCCGATTGGATCGTTCCTGTTCCTGGGGCCGACTGGCGTCGGCAAGACCGAGCTGACCAAGGCAGTGGCGGAGTTCTTGTTCGACGACGAGCGGGCGCTGCTACGGATCGACATGAGCGAATTCATGGAGAAGCATGCCGTCAGCCGCCTTATCGGAGCACCACCTGGCTATGTCGGCTATGACGAGGGCGGCGTGCTGACCGAGGCGGTACGCAGGCGACCCTATCAGGTCATTCTGTTCGATGAGGTGGAGAAGGCGCACGAGGACATCTTCAACATCCTCCTGCAAGTGTTGGATGATGGGCGGCTGACCGACGGCCAAGGACGGACGGTGGATTTCCGCAACACTATCATCGTGTTGACCAGCAATCTTGGTTCCGAACTGTTGGCGAGCCAGACGGACCAGGAAGCGACGGTGCTGGTGCAGGCCCAAGTGATGCGGGTGGTAAGGGATCATTTCCGGCCGGAGTTCCTGAACCGGCTGGATGAGGTGATCCTGTTCTCCCGGTTGCGGAAGACCGACATGGCAAGAATCGTCGAAATCCAGCTTGGCCGGCTGCGAGAGTTGCTGGCGGAACGCAAGATCGGCCTGGATCTTGACCAGGCTGCTTATGAGTGGCTCGCATCTGAAGGTTATGATCCGATCTATGGTGCCAGGCCGTTGAAACGGGTGATCCAGCGGTGCCTGCAGAACCCGCTGGCTAGTCTCATCCTTGAAGGGGCATTGCATGACGGGGATGATCTGCATGTCGGCGCAAGCGGAAGTGGTCTTATATTGAACGGGCGCTTCAGCGAGGCGGCCTAAAGCGATAGGTTAGGTGTCGGTTCTTGAGATTGCCGGAGGCTGTGGATCAATGGCGATTGCAGCCAAACCAAAGCTCTTGTCATCGCATTGACATGGGCTTGGTGGACGCCTAGAACCCGCTTCGCCGACGCGGTGATCACCCTTTCGGCTTTGTTCCTTTGACAACTGAATCTGGATGGAAGGGATATGTTGGCGGCGCT
>CAXTCK010000070.1:0-15649 GCA_964242425.1 uncultured Acetobacteraceae bacterium
TGCCCGCCGCCGGACTCGAACCGGCACGCTCTACGAGCTGCGGATTTTAAGTCCGCTGCGTCTACCATTCCGCCAGGCGGGCAGCCGGACGCCCCCGTGATCATGCGTCAAACCGAATATCCTGCCCAGGCAGGTCCTGATGCCGAGGAGGCGTCAGCCGGTGCGAAGCAGGGTGGCACCGTTCTGCTTCAGCCAGGCTTCCGCCAGGGTGCGATGCGGCGTCAGCCGTTCGACCAGGCGCCAGAACGCCTTGCCATGATCGAGGTGGCGCAGATGAGCCAGCTCATGTGCCACGACGTAGTGCTGAATTTCGGGTGGCGCCATCACGAGGCGCCAGCTGAACATCACCACGTGGTCCGAGGAACAGCTGCCCCAGCGCGTCGCGGTGTCCTTGATGCTCAACCGGGCCGGCAACAGGTCGGGCCCGGCTGCGTCGTGCACGGCGATCTGCGTCACCAGGCGCGATAATCGCAGGCGGGCCTCGGCGTGAAGGAAGTCGGCTACCCGCCTGGACAGGAACGCGCGCTCGCCGCTGACGCGGATCTCGTCCGCTTCCAGCCAGACGCCGCGGCGCGCCTCGGGCCGGTGGCGTATGACACAGGGGCGGCCACCGACCAGCACCGTCGCCCCCTCGTCGAGCCGCACCATCTCCGGCAGTGCTGCAAGCCGTCCTGCCGCCCAGTCGGCATGGGTCCGCAACAGCGCCAAGCCGGCAGCACGGGCGGCACGCGTCGGCAACGTCACCACCACCGTGCCGGCGCGCGGATCGATCCGCAGCGAGATCCGGCGCGCGCGGGCGCAACGGCGCCATTGCACCGGCATGTCGCCGCCGGGGAAGCGAAGCAGCTCCTGTTGCACGGACGGTGCAACGTCGCGATCCTGTCCGGCGGCTGCGCGAAGCGGCCTTCGGACCGAGCCGGACGTCATTGATCCACCGGTCCTGCGGGCAGGGCGGGTTCAGCAACCGAGGTGCGGCGCCGGATCAGCGGCGTGACCTTCGGATCTTGTCCTGCTGAGCGTGCCCGGCGCGGGACCCGTCCGGGCCAGTCGACCACATGGTGCTCGAGGGGTCCGGCCACGCGCTCGCTGATGGCGCGGCCCTGCACGGAGATGCCTGCCTCGTGCACGCTGTCGGTACGGCCCGAGACCAGCGGATGCCACCATGCAAGCCCGCGTCCCTCCGCGATCCGCCGGTATCCGCAGGAGGGCGGCAGCCAATCGATCTCCGACAGCGCGGCAGGGTTCAGCTGCACGCAGTCCGGCACCTTGCGGCGACGGTGCTGGTAGTCGGAGCAGGCGCAGCTGTCGGTGTCGAGCAGCCGGCAGGCGACGTTGGTGTAGAGGATCTCGTCCGTGTCCTCGGTCCGCAGCTTGTGCAGGCAGCATCGACCGCAGCCGTCGCACAGAGACTCCCACTCCGTGGCAGTCATCTGCTCGAGGGTCTTGGTCTTCCAGAATGATGATGCAGGCGAAGGCATCGAGGCAGGCTACGTCCTCGTGCAGGAATAGGAAAGAACGACGTGCTGGCCAGACCTCAATGACGAAGCGCCAGCGTTGCGAAGTCGAGCAGGCCGGCCAGTGATGCACCGAGCAACGCGGCAGGCCCCAACTGCGGCAGCCATACCAAGCGCAGAATGGCGATCCGCCCGGCGCCGAGGCCGGACGCCGCCCGGACCTGGCCGTCCAGCATTCCGGCCAGCTGAGCCAGAACCGGCAGCACCAGCAAAGGCAGGACCCCGAGGATCATGAACATGGCCTGGGCGCCTGCACCATGCTCACCAAGCAACCGCTCCGACCGAGAGGCCAGGGCGATGCCGGGGACGAGCAAAGCCAGTGCAAGCTGCCGCACGACACGCCGCCACCGGCGATGCATCAACGCCCCCATCCAGGCAATCATGGCTCCCAGCAGCAGCGATGCCAGCAGGCAGAGGACGGCGGTGCCGGCAGGAAGGGCCCAACCGTTCAAGGCGACCCGCACGGGCGGTTCATTTCCCCATCCAGACGTCGAAGCGTGCCTTGATCGCATCGAGATGCGTTGCCCAGAACGCGTCATCCTCGCGCAGCGTGCCGTGCTGGTGCTGTGACGCAGCCTGGCTGTCAGCGGACAGCGTCTGGTCCGCTGGCACTGCGTCCTGCAGCAGGCCGATGCCCGGATCGCGGTCGATAAAATCCGCCTGATGTGCCGGGTTGGCCATGAAGCTCAGCAGTTGCCGTGCGCGTGCGAGCCGGTCGTCCACTTGACCGGGCACCTGACCGGGATCGCTGCCTGTCGCTGCCGGGCGACCAGGAATTGCCCAGCTCAGGATCGTACCGATGCTTTGCTGCCACTGGATACCGAAGTTGCGATGGCCGGCCAGGTTGGCGGCGGCAACCACGTCGGTCGGTGCCAGGGTCATCAGCACGTCGCCGGACTGGATGACGTGAACCACCTGGTCCGGCGTCGCCCACCAGACGACATAGGGCTTGAGCTGGTCGAGCTTGCGGAAGGCGCGGTCCAGCCCGGCGGCGCTGTCGAGGATGCGGTAGACGTCGGCCGGGGCTACGCCGTCGGCCAGCAGGGCGATCTCCATCGTGCCGCGCGGGCTGCGCAACAGGCCGCGCTTGCCGGGATGGCGCGCCACGTCCCAGAAGTCCGACCAGGCCGGCGTGCTGTCGATCCGGCTCCTGTCCCAGGCCAGTGCCAGATTCGTGCGGAACGCGCCCAGTCCGCATCGGCTGATAGCATTCCCGTCCGGCTGCCTGTGGCCGTTCTGGATCAGGTCTGGCACCTGTCCGGGGTCGATCGGCAGCAGCAGCCCCTGCCGGCAGGCGACCAGCACCAACGCGTTGTCCATCAGCACGAGCGACTGATCTGGCGCGGTGCCGGTCCGAGCCCGGTCCTGCAGCGTGGCAAGAAGCCCGTCCCAGGTGACGGAGTGGATGGCGATCCTGGTCTGTGCGGTGAACGGCGAGAAGAACGCCTGCACCATCGCGTCCTGAGCCGGCCCACCCAAGGTCGCGACCACGAGTGGCCTTGCCGGTGGCTCCTTGGTCCGGTCGCCGGCTGCGAACGCCGGGGATGCCAGGGTGACACACAACCCGCCGCACAAGGCCGTCCAGGGCCGAGACCGGGTACGGCCTGTGCGCAGCAGACCCGGCTCCTGTGAAAGGAACGCGTCGGTCCGTGGTTGAACAGGCTTGGCGATGGCGACCGGCTCGTCGGTGGTGGGTGCGCCAAAGGCCGACAGAAGAACGGGAAGGTCAACCTGAAGCATGTTCCGCAGCACTGGAAAAGGCCGCCATCCTGCCGCTAGGGCGGGGCAGCGAACACACGCGCGTGATGCGGCTGCCAGGCCAGCAAGGCCTGGCGGTCTGGACGCAGCTCCGCCGCCGATGCCGCCGGTGGCCGCCTGACCAGCAGCTCGCTTCCATCGGCCAGCCGGAAGCGCAGGCGAAGATGATCGACCAGATGCACCGCTTCCAGCAGCGTCGCCGGCACCGAGTCGCTGCCGGCTTCAAGCCCCGGCCGCTGGAGAAAGGCGGTGGCGATCCGGTCCGGACGGACGCACAGCACGCAGAGCATTCCTTCCTCCAGGGCTTCACCCGGTTCCGCTTCCATTTCCTGCCCGCAGCTCAAACGCACCAACGCGATCTCGTCGTCCAGGCGCACGATCCGTCCGGTCAGCAGGTTAGCGTCACCCAGCCGGCAGGCCACTACCGGGTCCGCCGGGCGGTCGAGCAGGGTCGGAACGGTGCCGACTTGGTGCAGATGACCGGATTGAAGGATGCCAATCTCGTCGCCGAGCAGCAGCGCCTCGTCCCGGTCGGCGGTGGCCAGCAGGACCGTCAGGCCGCGCGCCCGGACCAGCCGGCGCAACGTCCGCTGCAGCAGCTGGCGCGGCACGGGATCAAGCCCTGCGAACGGATCGTCCAGCAGGATCAGCTTCGGGTCGAACACCAGGGCGCGGGCGAGCGCGGTGCGGGTGCGGACGACATCGTCGAGCGCGTCGGGCCGCCGTCGTGCCGATGCCTCGAGCCCGAGCAGCGCCAGTGCCTCGCCGACCCGACGATGCCGCTCCGCGGTCGTGAACCCTTGCGCCCGCAACGGGAACGACACGTTGTCTTTCACGCTCATGTGGGGGAACAGCGGGTCACGAACGGATACCATGCCGAACCCGCGCTTGGCAGGTGGCTGCTCATCGACGGCGACACCATCGAGCAGAACCTGTCCGCTCCCGTTGCGGCGGTGGCCCGCCACCACGTCGAGAAGCAGCGAGCCGCCGGCGTGTCGGTCGCCCAGCAGGGCCAGGCACCGCCCAGGCAGCAGGTCCAGCGACACGGCCTGCAGAATGCCACCCGGATGGTCAGGATCGTGGGCATGGAGCCGGACCAGCGACAAGCGCGGGATGCTTCCGTTTCCGACGCGGTTCATTCGGTCGATGCAACTTGGCGGCTCAGTCGACGTTCGTCAGCCCTGTTGAGATGGGGTGCGGCCATGGGTTTCTCCAAAACGGTTACGGACAAGGCGAAGGATGTCGCGAGCGATACCCAGGACCAGATCCAGAGCCTCCGCGCCCAGGTGGAGCAGCTGCTGAACGAGCGTGTGACACCGGCGTTGACCGATGCAGCCGGGAAGGCGGAAACGGTTGTCCACAGCGCGCGCGACATGACCACGGCGCAGGTCGAGACGGTTTCGGCGCAGGTTCGGGAACAACCGATCATCGCCATCGGCATTGCCGCCGCAGTGGGATACCTGATTGGCCGAATCGCACGGTGAGGGTAAGCTCATGAAGGCTGTTGATCTAGCCAGAATCGCTGCCACGGCGGAAGCCTTGCGGCTGCGTCGTCAAGCGTTGCGGATCGGTCGACAGGTTGTCTTTCTGATCGTTGCAGGCTTGTTTGGCTTCTTCGCACTTGTAGCGGTGCATGTGGTTCTGTGGACACTGTGTGACGGTCCCTGGAACACGGGAAAGGTCTGGGCGTCCGTCATCGTGCTGGGTTTCGACATCCTGGTAGCCGGTGTTCTTGTCTTGCTTGGACGAGGAAAGCTGCCTGATCCGATCGAAGTTGAGGCACGCATCACTCGTGACCGATCGATCTCGGAATTGCGCAGCACGTTGGCGATGACGGCGGTTACCACCGCTGTCGTCGGCCCGGCCGGTCGTTTTGCTGGTCGCACAGCGTGGGGAGCCGCACGCAAGCTCCTACGTGGCCGTCGCCGTTGAACTGGTCCAAGAGAAGCGAGGCGTCTAGGCCGGAACTTTAAAGATCATAACCCCCAGATCTCACCCGTTCCGGTCCAACCTCTGGGTTCCAGCTTCGTCCAGGGTGCGCTGCTCGCGACGATTGTCTTCCAGTTGCCGTTCCGCCTGACGCTGCTCGATCAGTGTCTCGACCGTCCTGACGCCAGCGCGGGCAAGTGCAAGGACCGCTCGCGCTTGATCGAGCGATGTCGTGGCTTCCCGCTGTACGTCATGAGCCTGTTTGAGGGTCCCCCGCCCCACCGGCAGCCATCGGGCAAAGGTTTCCACTGCCTCGTCGCCACCTGCCAGATTTGTCGCCGTCCGCATCTCTTGGTCCAAAGCGGCCAATGCCGCCTCGGCACGACTGGAAGCGTCACGCTCCACCCGGTAAGCGCTGGCTACGGCCTTCTGTGCTTCTTCCAGGGTAGATTGGCGGACCCGAAGTATCGTGTGGAGCGGATCGCGCTTCATTGGACACCTCCGGCCATCGCCTCAGCCAAAGCAGCGAAACTGCCCTCGATGCTGGTATGCTCCTCACGGCCCTGCCGGAGGATGGCCTCGATACGCGGTGCCAGCGCGACCGCCTCGTCGACCGCCGGATCGCTGCCAGCTTTGTAGGCGCCGAGCCGGACCATGTCGGCCATGTCTGCATGAAGGGCAAGCAGGGACCGCGCACGGCGGGTCAAAGCGTTCTGTTCAGGATCGTTGCAGCCAGGGACTGACCGCGACAGAGAGCGCAGGACATCGACAGCAGGATAGCGGCCGCTCTCACCGATCCGCCGATCCATGATCACGTGTCCATCGAGGATGCCACGTACTGCATCGGCGACTGGCTCGTTATGGTCGTCACCTTCTACCAGCACAGTGAACAGGGCCGTGATCTGGCCCGCCGGACGATCGGGCAGCAACGGACCAGGACCTGCCCGCTCCAACAGGCGCGGCAGTTCAGCGAACACGCTTGGCGGATAACCCCGAGTGGCCGGCGGCTCTCCGGCCGACAAGCCGATTTCGCGCAGCGCGAGGCAGAACCGGGTCACGCTGTCCATCAACAGAAGGACGGACTTTCCCTCGTCGCGGAAGTGCTCGGCTACTGCCATCGCGGCATAGGCTGCCTCGCGACGCATCAGCGGTGGCGTGTCCGACGTCGCGACCACCACGACCGATCGCGCCAGCCCCGCTTCCCCCAGGTCGTCTTCCAGGAACTCACGCACCTCCCGTCCACGCTCCCCGACCAGGGAGATGACCGCGACGTCACAATCGGTGTGGCGAGCCAGCATGGACAACAGCGTCGACTTGCCGACCCCGGAGCCGGCAAACAAGCCAAGCCGCTGGCCGGTGCGACAGGTGGTGAACGCGTTCAACACCCGGATGCCGAGATCGAGGCGTGGTCCGAGGCGTGCCCGGCAGGTGGCATCAGGTGGAGCGGCACGCAACGGGCGAGGCGTTGCACCCCGCGGCAGCGGTCCCTTGCCATCCATTGGCCTGCCAAGAGGGTCTATTACTCGGCCAAGCCAGTGGTCCGACACCGCCAGGGCGCCGTTCCGGGCGGCAATGCCATTGCCGAAATCGAACGACGCAACGCTGCCCGGGCCAAGGCCGTCCAGCGCCCCGTATACCATCGCGTTCGCGCGACCGCCTCGAAACCCGACGATCTCAGCCGGAATGACCTGGCCTCCGCGCGGCTGCAGGTTGATCCGATCGCCGATGGCGACGTGGTTCTCCAATCCTGCCAGTTCCACGGCCAGCCCGGAAATGCCCGCGACACGGCCGCAAATAAGAGCCGGAGGCACGGCAGCAAGGCTGTCCCGTACATTTCTGAGACGATGCGCAAGATTGGTCATACCGATCTGCTTCCACAGCCAAGCTCGTTCCGAAAACGCGATGGAACAGGTGGATTTCAACACGCATTCATTAAGGAGACGTGCATGCTGGAATTATTTCGATAAGCGACTGTTAAAGGCTTGGAAAGAACACGCATAGGTAGTAAACAGGCTTCAGCAAAACCTGGAGTAGTGGTCATGAGGGTTCTTTTGGTCGAAGGTGACGTTACAGCCGCGCAGGGCCTGACCCGCATCCTGCAAAATGCCGGCTTCATGGTCGATCACACGGACATGGGCGAGGAAGCGCTCGAGATGCTCCGTCACTACGACTATGATCTGGCAGTCCTGGACCTTGAATTGCCTGACATGGAGGGCAGCGACTTGGTGCGCCGCATGCGCCATGCACGTCATCCGGTCCCTGCCCTGGTGCTGTCGGCCAGCACGCAGGCTTCCGTCCGCATCCGCGCCTTCGCGGCCGGCGCCGACGACGTGGTGAGCAAGCCGTTCGACCAGACCGAGCTCGTCGCCCGGATCCAGGCAATCCTGCGTCGCAGCAAGGGATATGCAGCGCCGGTATTGCAGATCGCCAACCTTCGTCTCAACCTGGACAGCCGAGAGGTCATGGTGGACGAGCGGCCGGTACATCTCACGGGCAAGGAGTATTCCATCCTGGAGCTGCTGGTGCTGCGCAAGGGCATTGTCCTGACGAAGGATGCCTTCCTCAACCACCTCTACGGGGGCATGGACGAGCCCGAGATGAAGATCATCGACGTGTTCATCTGCAAGCTCCGCAAGAAGCTGCAGCTTGCGGGCGCCGGCAACCTGATCGGCACCATCTGGGGTCGCGGCTATATGCTTCGCGACGAAGCGGCACCGGTCGCGCTGCCGGTTGCGCTTCCGGTTCTGCCGCAAGCCAGAACGGTGCTTTCGGCAGCATAAAGCGCCGAACGGGCCGGAGGGTGCGGCAAGAGCTATCTTGCCGCACTGGACGGACGCGGAAAGCGTCCGTCCTAGACCGTGAACTGCTCCACGATGATGCGTTCCGAAAGGCTCTGGTCGGGATCGAACAGGACGGTGGTGCCGATGCTCCGATCCTCACTCACGGCGACCGACACGACGTCCCGGACTTCGGTAAAGTCGGCCACCGCTGCCACCGGACGCTTATCACCTTCCAGAATTTTGAACTCCACATCCGCCGAGCTCGGCAGCAGGGCACCACGCCATCGCCTGGGCCGGAAGGCACTGATCGGCGTGAGCGGTAGCAAATCAGCAGAAAGAGGAACGATTGGACCGTGGGCTGACAGGTTGTAGGCGGTTGATCCCGCCGGCGTGGATACCAGGATGCCGTCGCAGACCAGCTCGGGCAGGCGGATCCGACCGTCGACCATAACCTGGATCTTCGCCGCCTGACGTGTCTGCCGGAACAGGAAGACGTCATTCAATGCCAGCGCCTCCTCCACCAGTCCTGCCTGGGTTACCGCATGCATGCGCAACGGATGCAGCACTGCTGCTTGCGTGCGCATCAGGTGTTCGGGCAAGTCGTCCTCGATCAGGGGGTTCATCAGGAACCCGACCGATCCGCAGTTGATCCCGTAGACGGGGATTTGGCTAAGCAGGACAGAGTGAAGCGTTTCCAGCATGAAGCCGTCGCCGCCGAGGCAGACCACTACCTCTGCTTCCGTAACCGGCAAGTTACCGTAGCGGGATACGAGGCGGCGGAGGCTCTGTTGCGACAAGTCGTTGCGCGCGCTGACAAAGGCGAGTCGGGTAGGTGTTACAGTAGGGCTCCAAAGACTGGGATCCGACCTGACCGTCCCGCTCACAACAACCGCCGATGTTCCATGACAGGCATGCCGGCACGAACCCGTGCAGTTGCAGCCCGGTCGATCCGGCTGGTGGCCCAGCCCTGGCCCACGGACGCCTGCGCCACGATGGTTCCCCAGGGGTCCACGATCATCGAATGTCCATAGGTACGCCTGTCATGACCGTCCGCGTCCCGATACTGCCCGGTCGTCGCGGCCGCGGCAAACCAGCACTGGGTGTCGATGGCGCGAGCTCGGATCAAGGTTTCCCAGTGAGCTGCTCCGGTTTCCGCAGTGAAGGCCGCAGGCAGCAAGACCAGTTCGACACCTTCCTGACGCAATCGATGAAACATCTCGCCAAACCGCACATCATAACAGATTGCCAGACCCAACCGGATCGTCCCAAAACGGCCGCTCATCTCAGCTGACACGACCGTATCCCCTGCTCGATACACCTCGCTTTCACGATAGCCGACACCGTCCGGCGTGGTGATGTCGAACAGATGCATCTTGCTGTAGCGCGCGACCAAGTTGCCGTCCGGCGCGAACAGGAGGCTGGTGTTGAGAAGCTTGTCGCCGTCCCGCTCGCCGATTGAGCCGCCATGGACGTGGATACGATGGTGACGGGCGGTGTCCCGCAGGAACTGGAACGCCGGGCCGTCTTGCGCATCAGATTCCGGAAGAAGAACCGTTTCAGCTGCGAAAGTCTTGTCTTGTCGGCTTCCGCCAAGGCAGGTCCATATCTCCGGCAGTATTACTAAGTCTGGGTTATCCGCAGCAACGCATGCATTGATCAGCCGATCAGCCTGGGCAATGTTGTCGGTCTTGTCGGATCCGGGAGACATCTGGATCACGCTGACGCGCATTTGATGTTCCTGAGGCGCAACTACCACGTCAATGACCGCAGCATTTTCCGGGACCGGAAAGCAGTTGAAGCAGGTCATCTGGAACCGCCTCGTTGAGCGTCTTGTCATACAAGGACCGCAGGTGGGTCTGCAGCCACGCGTCGAACAGACACGGTGCCGCGTTTGGATTCCTCCTGTCGTTGCTGTTCGAGCTGGTCATCATTCGGAATGATCGCACCCCAGGGGTGCGAGTTGCACGCTCGTCACACGGCATCACCAAGCAGAGGCCGGATATCCTCGGAAACTAAGAACAGAACCAGACCAGGCTCAGCCGTCAAGGCTTACCGCGATACGTGTGACGTCTTCCGCCGCAGGCGCGTTCGGGTGGCGCGTCAGCAGCGTCGTCTGCCGTCTTATGGCATCGCCAACCCTGCCGTCGCGGCGGATGATGCCGGCCAGACTTGGCGTCTGCCCCAGAAAGGTGCCGCAGGCGCGGGCGAGAACATCATAAGTACGACGGCCACTGGCCAAGCTGCTTGACTGGTTGATGACCACGCGGACATCCGCGGCCGCCTCGGGCCGAAGACCAGAACCGCCCTCGCTCCGTGCGGTGCGGTCGCGCACCTGCAGCTTCAGCACCGCATAGGCGTCCGCTAGCGCGGTCGGTTCATCGGTCGAGACGACCAGCAGCGTGTCGGCCGCGGCGGCCATGAAGCGCATGGTCGGGTCGATTCCGGCGCCGAGGTCAAGCAGCACCGTGTCGTAGCTGCCGAGCCGTCGGATCGCCTGCAACAGCCGCCCCAGCACCTCGATTTCCAGGGTTGCCATGGACGACGCTCCGGACCGTCCCGGAAGGATGTCGAACGCAGCGGCGGGCAGCTCCTGTGTTGCGTGGCGGATGATCACGTCGGAAAGGCCGCGTCGTCCGGACAGCACGGCAGCCAGGTCATGACGCGGGGTGAGGCCGAGCTGGATGTCGACATTGGCCAGACCCAGGTCGCCATCAACCAGGAGCACCTTCCGCCCTCGTGCGGCCAGGCTCTGGGCCAGCGTGATCGACAACCATGTCTTGCCGACACCGCCCTTGCCCGACGCGATCGCGATCAAGCGAACCCCATGGCCGCTCCGGGGAGCCGTGTCGTCGCCGTGCGTCGGAGCGGATGCCGGCAGCTGCAGCGTGGCAGTCATGGGTTCGTCTTCCTGAAAGGGAGGCGGTGGATGCCTGCCTGGGCTGCGATGTGCAGGGACAAGGCGCCATGCCTTGCCGCGCCGGGCTGAGCCGGGATCCCGGCTGGCACTTGAAGCGGTGGCGGGGGCTGGAGCGGCAAGGTGGCCCGGGCTTGCCTGCGCATGGGCACGATCGCGCCCAACCGGGTGGCGAGTGTGACCGGGGTCAGCCGTGCCAAGCCATCTGCCACGTCGGTACCGACGCCGGCTTCGGTGAGGGCGAGGCCGGCGCGGTGGCAGGCGGCAAGCACCCCGCCTAGTCGGGCCGTGCGATCGAGGCGTGTCGGGACCAGGAGCTGCACGCCGTGCAGGGCGTGTGCTTCCGCGACCTCTTCCGCCTCGATCGGATCCAGACCTGCGGGCAGCACAAGTGCCGTGCAGGCGCCGGACGCGGCAATCAGTTCGGCCTGCAACGCGTCCTGCGCCGGATCCAGCAGATCGAGCCCAGGTGCGTCGATCAGCACAGGGGAAAGCGCCTCGCGTCGGCCGAGCGCACGAGCGAGCATCTCGGGTCGTCCGGCAGCAATCAGGGTCAGTCCGAGCAGGCGGGTGAAAGCGGCGAGCTGCTCGATGGCACCGGCGCGCTGCTCGTCCGCGGTGATCACCAGCGGACGATAGCCTTCCATCACCAGCCTGGTCGCAAGCTTGGCCACGGTCAACGTTTTCCCGCTGCCGGGCGGACCGGTCAGCAGGAGCGGTGCGCCATCCGCGTCAAGCGGAAGTCGGCTGAAACGGAACAGCCGGCTGCACGCGGCTTCCAGCGGCCCGTCCTCCAGCGCTGACAGCAGGGCAGGCGGCAGGTTGTGCCGGAGCAGCGGTCCTTGTGCCTGCGGCAATGGAAACGGAGCAGCCGGCAGATCCGGCAGCGCAGGATCAGGCAGCGGATCGAAGCGTGCTGCCGGTTCGGATTCGTCCTCCATTTCCAGCGCCGCAGTTACCTCGACCAGCCCAGCCCGGGTTTCGGTTCCCAGGATCAGCGCGTCGAGGCCAAGCTCGTCGCGCACCTGCGCCATGGCGTCGGCCAGGCTCGCGGCACGGAAGATCCTAATCCGCACCGGCTGGTCCTTTGCCGGGCACGATCAATCGGGGCAGGACGATCATACGTTGCCGATCGTGCGGATGCGGGCGCGTGGGAAGATCTCCGACTGCGCCAGCACCGGGGTCGCCGGGCGCAGGCGCTCGACGATGGCGCGTACCGGCGCGCGTATGCCGCTGCTGGTCAGCACCACCGGGGACTCGCCGGTCGCGGCGGCAGCGTCGAGTGCCGTGCGCAGCCGTCCGATGAACTCGTTCAGCCGGCTCGGCGCCATGGCGAGCTGGCGATCCTCCGGGGGTCCGACCAGGCTTTCAAGGAACGCTTCCTCCCATTGCGGCGACAACGGGATCAGCGGGATGTAGCCGGCCTGGCCGACCAGCGCGTCGCTGATCTGGCGCGCCAGCCTGGTCCGCACGTGAGCCACGACGAGGGGAATCGCCCGCATTCCCGAGCCGCAGGCCTCCTGAATGCCTTCAAGAATGGTGGGCAGGTCGCGGATCGAGATCCGCTCCGACAGCAGGGCCTGGAGCACGCGCTGCACCGCGCCCATGGAGATCTGCGACGGGATCAGGTCGGCCACCAGCTTCTGCTGCTCGCGCGGCAGCTCGTCGAGCAGCTTCTGGGTTTCGGAATAGGACAGCAGCTCGGCCATGGTTTCGCGCACGGTCTCGGTCAGGTGCGTGGTCAGCACGCTGACCGGGTCGACCACGGTGCAGCCACGGAACATCGCTTCCTCGCGCTGCGCTGTGTCGATCCACAATGCCGCCAGGCCGAAGGCGGGTTCGGTGGTCTTCTCGCCTGGCAGGTCCGGCACGCCGCCGCGCGGGTCCATGACCAGGAACCGGGTCGGCCGGAGCTCGCCCTTACCGGCCTCGATCTCCTTGATCCGGATCGAGTAGCCGTCCGAACCCAGCTGCATGTTGTCCTGGATTCGCACCGGCGGCAGCACGAAGCCCATCTCGCTGGCGATGGTGCGGCGAAGCGCCTTGATCTGCTCGGTCAGCTTGGGCTGGTCGCCGCCCGCCAGCGGCAGCAGCCCGTAGCCGAGTTCGAGCCGGATCATGTCGATGCGCATGGCTTCCGCGATCGGCGGCTCCGCCGGCGCCGTGGACACCACCGCAGCCGCCTCGTCCGGCACCTCGTCCTTGACAGGCGTCCGGTGCCGCGTCCAGGCGGCGGCGGCGGCCAAGCCGCCAAGCGCCAGGAACGGCAGCGCCGGCAGGCCGGGCATGAGCGCCAGCACCGCGGCCGCACCGGCCGCCATGGCCATCGGCTTGGGGTTGCCGCCGAGCTGGCGCACCAGCGCCACGTCGGCGGCTCCTTCGGTGCCGCCCTTGGTCACCACGATGCCGGACGCGGTCGAGACCAGCAGGGCCGGAATCTGCGACACCAGGCCGTCGCCGACGGTCAGGGTGGTGAAGGTCGCGGCGGCGTCGCTGAACGCCATGCCGTGCCGGCCGAGCCCGATCGCCAGGCCGCCGATGATGTTGATAACGGTGATGAGCAGGGATGCGATCGCGTCGCCGCGCACGAACTTCGCGGCACCGTCCATGGCGCCGTAGAAGCCGCTTTCTTCTTCCAGCTCGCGTCGCCGCACGCGCGCGACCTTGTCGGTGATGGCGCCTGCCGACAGCTCAGCGTCGATCGCCATCTGCTTGCCGGGCATGGCGTCCAGGCTGAACCGTGCCGCGACCTCGGCGATGCGCCCGGAGCCCTTGGTGATGACCATGAAGTTCACCACCAGCAGGATGGTGAACAGGATCAGGCCGATCACCACGTCGCCGCCCATCAGGAAGCCGCCGAACGCGGCCACGACGTGGCCGGCGGCAAGTGGCCCCTCGTTGCCGTGGCTCAGGATCAGCCGCGTGGTCGCGACCTCGAGCGCCAGCCGGAGCAGCGTGGTCAGCAGCAGCAGGGTAGGAAAGCTGGTGAAGTCGAGCGGGCGCTTGAGGAACAGCGCCACCATCAGCACGAGCACGGAAGCGGTGACGGACAAGGCCAGGCCAAGATCGAGTATCATCGTCGGCAGGGGCAGGATCAGCACCGACAGCAGCGCCACCACCGCCAGCGCCAAGCCGACATCGGTGCCCGGCAGGTAGCTGCGCCACCGTCCACCCGGCAGGCTCAGCTTCGGCATGGAAAAGCCGGCGCTCTTGGCGGTTCCGGCGGTGGCGATCACGTCGGTCATGCGTCAGGCCGCCACGCCGGCCATCGGCGGCGTCACCGAAACGCCCTGGCTGGCGTAGTCGCGCAGCTTGTTGCGCAGGGCGCGTATGGAAATGCCGAGTATTGTTGCGGCATGGGTGCGGTTGCCAGCCGTGCTGGACAGGGTTTCCAGGATCAGGGCCTGCTCGACCTCCTCCATGCGCCGGCCGACCAGCGCGGATATGCCGCGTCCGGAGCCGCTACCGGTTCCCGCGGCGTCCGCAGGGGCGGCTTCGCAGGGAGCAGGCTGGACCGGAGCGAAACCGAGGTCGCCTGGCTCGATCACCGGGCCTGCCGCCACCAGGACGGCGCGATGCATCAGGTTCTCGAGCTCGCGCACGTTGCCGCGCCAGCCATGCCGGACCAGCCGCTCCATCGACGCGTCGGACAGGGAAGGCGGCTCGATCCCGTTCGCATGCGCGTAATGGCGGATGTAGTGCGCGGCCAGAACAGTGACGTCGCCGGGCCGATGGCGCAGCGGCGGGATCTCGAGGCCGACCACGTTCAGCCGGAAGTAGAGGTCCTCACGGAATCGGCCTGCGGCGGCCTCGGCGCGCAGGTCGCGGTTGCTGGTGGCCAGGATGCGCACGTTGACGCGGACCGGGAATTGGCCGCCGAGCCGGTCGATCTCGCGCTCCTGGATGGCGCGCAGCAGCTTGGCCTGCAGCCGGATGTCCATCTCGCTGATCTCGTCGAGCAGCAGCGTGCCCCCCTCGGCGGACTCGAAGCGGCCGATGCGCCGTGCGATGGCGCCGCTGAAGGCGCCCTTTTCATGGCCGAACAGCTCGGACTCCAGCAGATGCTCCGGGATCGCGGCGCAGTTCAGGGCGATGAAGGGCCCCTCGGCCCTGCGCGAGCGGCGGTGGATGTGCCGCGCCACGATCTCCTTGCCGGTTCCAGACTCGCCGGTGATGAGCACCGATGCCTCGGACCGGGCGACCTGCTCGGCGCTGCGCACGGCGGCCAGCATGATCGGATCACGCGCAATCAGGGCATGGCTTTCCCCCGATGCCGCTTCCAGCATCGCCGCGATGAGCTCCGGATCGGGCGGCAAGGGAAGGAAATCCTGCGCGCCATCCCGTACCGCGCGAACGGCAGCGTCCGGATCGTCTTCCAGGCCGCAGGCGATCACCGGCAGGGTGATCCGTTCGCGGGCCAATCCCTGGACCAGGGCAGCGATCGGCAGGCCAAGCTCGCACAGGACCAGGTTGCAACGGGCATCGCGACGCAGCCGGGCCAGGCCGGCGGGAACGTTGTCGGCCTGATCGAGTTGGGCTCCGCGCGAGGCTGCGATCTGTGCCGCCTTGCCAAGCTCGCCGCTCATGGAGCCGATGATCAGGACGCGCATGATCAGAATCCGCGCTCGGACTTGATGATCTCCGTCATGGTGATCCCCAGCCGGTTGTCGTCCACCATCACCACCTCGCCGCGCGCGATCAGGCGGTTGTTGACGTAGATGTCGATCGCCTCGCCGAGCTTGCGGTCCAGCTCG
>CAXTCK010000071.1:0-15490 GCA_964242425.1 uncultured Acetobacteraceae bacterium
GGCGGGTCCAGCCGCGGTCGGCGGCGCGGCCGGCCAGGGGGGCGGACACCGCGCCGGCGACGCCCACCAGGGCGAACACGGCGATGCCGGTCTGCGACAGGTGGAAGGTGTGGGCCAGGAGCAGCGGCACCGTGGTCCAGAACAGGCTGAAGGCCCCGAACAGGAAGACGTGGTAGCAGGCGCGCCGGCGCAGCACCGGCGTGTCGCGGACCAGGCTGGCCATGGACGCCAGCAGGACCGGATAGGACAGGCCGGGCGGCGGCTGGCGGCGCGGCAGGGCCAGGCTCAGCACCAGCGCAAGCGCGACCATGACCGCGGCGGAAACCCCGAACACCGCATGCCAGCCAAACAGGTCGTCCAGCACGCTCGACGCCGGGCGGGACAGCATGATGCCCAGCATCAGCCCGCTCATGACGTTGCCGACCACGCGGCCGCGCGTGGCCTCCGGCGCGAGGTGGGCGGCATAGGGCACCAGCACCTGCACCGCGACCGAGCCGAGGCCGATGAACAGGGAGGCCAGCAGGAACGGTGTCGCCGCGTTCGACAGGGCGGCCGCCAGAAGGGCGAGCGTGGCCACGAACAGGATCGCCAGCACGAGGCGCCGGGTTTCGACCAGGTCACCCAGCGGCACCACCAGAAGCAGGCCGACGCCGTAGCCGATCTGGCTCATGGTCACGATCAGCCCGGCCGAGCCCGCAGACAGGCCGATCGCGGCGGCGATGGGGCCGACCAGGGGCTGGGCGTAGTAGATGTTGGCGACGATCAGCCCGCAGGCGGTGGCCAGGAGCAGGGCGAGCCAGCGCGGCACGCCCTGCGCGGCGTCGATGGTTGAAACGGCATGATGGCTCATCCGTCGGCGCGCCTGTGGGCGGACACGTCGTGGCATGGGGTCGGCAAGGGCAGGTTCCCGGTCAGCTTGCGGCGTTCATCAGGTGGTGCCGTCGTGCGGCATGACCTGGCCGCGGATGGCGTGCCGGGAGGTGCGAAGCGAACCGGTGGCCGGCGTGGCGCACCCGCGGGCGACGGGTCGGTGGCGTAGCGAGAGCATTCAAACGAGGCGTGGCCAACGAGCGGCAGGCCGTCGGGGTCACGGCGGCAACCGCAGCGTCGGCGGAAACGTTTGGCAACCGGATCATGCCTTCGAAGGAGTGACGCGAATGAATGGATGTTTGCGCAGGTCGCTTGCCGCAGCATTGCTGCTGGCCCTGGCCGGCTGCGGGGCGGTAGGCGACATCGACACCGGGGCGATGCAGACCACCAACCGCGCGGTCGGAGCGCCGCTCAACGGGCCGGGCAACCCGCCCTCGCCGCATCCATAGGGCCGCCCGGTCCGGAAGCGGGACCAGGGCGGATACGGGGCGGCGGCAAGGCCGCGCGTCGTTACGGCTACTTGTTGGTGCGGCCCAGCTTGCCCGACGCGACCCCACCGCTGCGGTCGACGTCGTTCGCCACGTCGCCTTCGGCCGTGTTGTCGGCCTCGATGGTTTCCGGGTCGACCCCGGTGGCGGCGAAGGCGCCCTTGGACGCGCCGATGCCAGGATTGCGCTCCAGGTCGTTGGGGGGACGCGGGGTGTCTGCGCCGAGGTCGTCCGGGCCTGCGGGCGGGGTCTTGGGATGCTTCGATGATGTCACGAACAAGCTCCTGTCGAGCCACCCTGTCGATCGCGGCATCGCCGCGTGGTGGCGGGGTGGAACGCGTCACAGTGCCGGAAGTGCCCGGGGTCCGGCCGACGATGCCGCACGTCGCCGTGTGCGCAACACGGCTGGGTCGCGTCAGGTCAGCCGGAAGCGGAGCTCGCCCAGGCCTTCCAGGCTGGACACCACCTCGTCGCCGCTCTTCAGCCAGCGGCGCTGCTCCGGCGGCGCCTTTTCGCCGAGGATCACCCCCTGCGGCGTCCCGGTGAACAGGATATCGCCCGGCTGGAGGGTCATGATGCCGGCGCAGAACGCGATCAGGGCACGGCAGTCGAAGATCATGTCCCGGGTGGTCCAGTCCTGCCTGAGTTCCCCGTTGACGCGCGTCTGCAGGCGCAGGGCGTTCGGGTCGGGGACGCGGTCGCGCGTGACGAGCCAGGGCCCGAGCGGCGCGAAGCCGTCGGAGGTCTTGCCGGCCAGGAACTGCGTGGTCGCCATCTGCATGCCGCGCGCGCTGAAATCGTGGCCGGTGGCGTAGCCGGCGACGAAGTCGAGCGCCTCGGCCGGCCGCACGTCGCGGCACTGCCGCCCGATCAGCACCACCAGCTCGGTTTCGAAGTCGAACCGGTCGTCGATCGCGGTGGGCAGGTGGATCGTGCCCTCGTGATGGTTCAGCGCGTTGGCAAACTTGGAGAACAGCGGCGGCTGCCGGGGGATCGGCGTGCCGGTTTCCGCCGCGTGCTCGCGGTAGTTGAAGCCGACGCAGATGATCTTGCCCGGACGGGTCACCAGCGGCGCGAAGCGGAGCTCGGCCGCCGGAACCAGGATCGCGCGGGCCGGGTCGCGCAGAACGGCGTCGCGCACGGCGCGGACCTGCGGGCCGAGCCCGTTCTGCAGCAGGTCGTCGACGTCCGAGGGTGCCGGCAGCCCGCAGGCTCGCGCGGTGGCGCCGACGTCGAGCATCCCGTCCGGGGTTTCCAGGCCGAGGGCGTTGCCATCCCGGAGGCGAAGGTTGGCGATCCTCGCGCCGAGGCTGGAGATGTCCTGGAAGTCCTGGTGGGGGATGGGCATCGAGGTGGTCCTGTTCCGGTCCCGCCGGGCTGCAACGCCGGCTGCTCGCCGTTCGTTCGCCCCCTTCGTTCGCCCCCGTTCGTTCGCCGTGTCCCGCCGCGGGACAGGACGGGCCGAGGCCCCGGGAGAGTTCCCGGGACCTCGTCGCCTGCGTCCTACCAGCGGGTCCAGAGGCTGCGGTCGTTGTCGTAGACGAAGGTGACCGGCGTGGTGGGCGCGATGCCGGCCGGGGCGCCAAGCACCGTGGCGGTGGTGCCGGAGGTGGAGGTGCCGCCGTTCACGGTCAGCGCGGTTATGGCGCATTCGGAGGTGAGGTGGAAGGTCTGCTTGGGCCGCGGGTTGGCCGGCAGCACCTCCGTGAGGGTGGCGAGCGTGGTGGAGGTGGAAGCGCAGACCAGGATCTGGCCGCCGGTGTAGTCGGTGCCGGTGATGGTGGCGCCGGCGGTGGCGCCGGCGGCGACGGGCGAGCTGTCGACGATGCCGCCGTTGGTCACCAGCCCGCCCTTGCAGGTCAGGTTCAGGGTGCCCTGGCCCATCACGCCCTGCGTGCCGCCGGAGCTGCCGAGGCGGCAGTCGTAGTCGGTCAGGCCGAGAAAGCTGCCGGTGGGGGACGCGGTGCTGTGGAAGTCGATGGTGCCGGCAAAGCCGGGGCCGACGCCGGGAACGGTCACGCCCGGCATGCCGAGCTCGAAGCCGGCGGCGAAGTACTGGCCGTAGGAGCCGTGGATGACGCTGTCATGGCCGGCATCGGCGTAGAGAACGTTGTCCGTGGTGACGATGTTCTCGAAGTGCGGGTTGAAGCGGACGTCCGCGCCCGTGTAGGTGTTCTGGAAGCAGCTGGTGCTGCGGTTGTTGCTGGTGTTGGGCGCGCACTCGTCGTTGGTGACCAGCACGTTGGGGCCTTGGGCGGAGAATCCGTAGTCGGAGCCTGCGACGGAAACGTTGCCGACGATGGAGGGCAGCCCGTCGTACACCCCGGACCCGTTGGCGCCCTGGTTGAGGA
Organism: uncultured Acetobacteraceae bacterium; assembly: GCA_964242425.1. Classification (GTDB taxonomy): domain Bacteria; phylum Pseudomonadota; class Alphaproteobacteria; order Acetobacterales; family Acetobacteraceae; genus Lichenicola. Next base: position 3,710 of record CAXTCK010000071.1, read on the forward strand.
TCAGGCCGTAGGCGTTGAAGGTGGTGGCGCCGCTGCCCTGGTACCCGGCCCCGGGTGCTGTGATGGTGTCGCCGTTGACGTTCACCCAGTCCACGCCGTCCAGCCACTCGCCGTACCAGTTCGTACCGGCAACGTTGTTGTTGGAATAATAGAAGTTGCCTTGGCTGAACACGGTGCCGATGTTGGACACGTGCACGTTGGCGACCGAGGCGCCGCCGGAGGCCGCGTGGACCGACAGCGAGCCGTTCACCTGGCCGACACCGGACAGCCAGGTGATGCCGGTCGCCACCTCGACCCAGAACGGGCGCTCCAGCCAGACCGCCTGGATCGCGCGTCCGCTGATGTCGAAGAAGGCGCTGCCGCCGTAGGAGGTGCAGTCCTGGCAGATGATGTTGCCGTGGCCGGTGCCGCTGGTGGGCGAATCGCTGACGATCTGGAAGCCGGCGGTCTTGCTTTCGCGCAGGTCGACCGCGATCGCGCGGTTGATGTAGAGGAAGTCGGGATCGGTGAAGCGCAGGCCGACGGCCCAGGCCTGGGTGCCGCCGCTCCAGCCGGCGCGGTTGGTGAAGGCGACGTCCTCGATCACCTGGGTCGGCGCCACGTTGGACAGCACCAGCGGGATCGCCTTGATGTTGAGTGCCACGCCGGTGTTGCTCGCACCCGAATAGGCGGTGGAGAACTTGATCCCCTTGATGAACAGCGCCTGGCCCGAATAGGTGCTGCCGCTGTGCGCGATGTCGTTGCCGTTGGCGTTGGGCGCGAAGGTGATGTCGAGCCCGTCGCCGGCGGAGGTCCACACCAGCTCGGTGTGCGACGTGCCCTCGCCGACAAGGGCGAAGCCGGAATTGGTCAGCATGTTGGCGGTGAGCGTGGCGCTGAGCATGCAGGCGCCCGACGGCACCACGATGCGCACGCTGCCGTTCCTGTTGACGCCGACGCCGACGATGCCGGCGAACTGCGCAGCGCTGCCGCCGGTCGGCAACTGGCCGGTGGCGATCGCGATCGCCGCCTTGAAGGCGGCGGTGTCGTCGGTGCTGCCGTCGCACTTGGCGCCGTAGTCGCGCACGTTCAGGCTGTCCGAGAAGCGCGCTGCGAGCGAGCGCGACGCGAGCGCCAGGGACGGCAGCGGCGCTGCAGCGGCGAGCTGCGACGCTGGCAGGGCGGCGGCGGCTTGCGAGGCGATGGCGGACAGGCTGGTGCCGCCGACGGTGGCGGCACCGTTGAGGCTTTGTATGCTGAGGTTGCGCGCGGACACGTCGCCCGCGCGGTTGAACACCGGCTGGGCCCTGGCAGCATTTGGCAGCACGGCGGTTGTTATCGAGGCGACTGCAAGCATGATTGGCAAACGCGTCATGGGATCTCCACTCTGACGACCGGGTTTGACCGGTTGTGGCTCCATGATACGTTGGCTCAATACGGGTACGAAAAGAATTGCGCGCCGCGTGCCGTTTGTCGCGGATGCTGCTGCCCCATGGCACGATGCGGGAAACGCGGTGTCGGTGCCTATGACAACGCGTTGCGGGCGCCGGCGTGGCGATGGAGAAGGTCGAGCAGGCGGTCGAGGATCGCCGGACGCGACACCACGAAGTTGCCGCGCCCGTCCACGCCGCCCGCGTCGCGGTCCGGGGTGCAGTCCTGCACCTCGTCCGCACGGTTGAACAGCATCTCCGAGCTGCCTTCGAGGGCGGCGGGCGCGTCGTAGATGTGCAGGTCGGCGCGGTGCTCGAGGTTCCAGCGGCTCGACAACACCAGCCCGGGGGTGTTGCAGATCCAGCGGTACTTCGCCAGCGCCGCTCCCAGCGGGGCGACGAAGCAGTCCGCGCGCGAGCACCACACCACGCTGCACAGCGCCGAACGGTTGACGATGTCGACCACCGTCACGCCCGCGTCCCGTCCCGCCGCCACGATCGCCGCCGCCAGGGCGAACTCCTGGGCGAGGTCGCCGTCGGCAGGGACCTCGTGCCGGACGGCGCCGCCGCGGTCGTGCTGGTCGTTCAGGCCGTCCACCACCACGGTGCAGTTGGGCACGCTGCGGCCGAGACGGCCAAGAAGCTCCGCCGCGAAGCCGGCCATGTCGTCCAGGGTGCGGTTGCCGACCCGTATCCCGAACACGATCACCGGGCCGGCCGCGCGCGCCGCGTCCGCCGCGCGGCGGTCGTCCTGGAGCGACGGCGCGTCGTTGCCGGCCGCCACCACCGCCGGGCCAAGCTCGGCCGGGATGCTGATCGCGTTGTAGCGGATCACGCGCTGGCCGGACCGGTAGAAGGCGGGGATGTGGGCGTCGAAGCCGTGCGCGTGGCGGGTGATGCGGCCGTCCAGCATCGGGAAGATGCGCTCCTCCGGGCCGAAGAAGGCCTGGATGACGTTCTTGCTGAACATCTGCAGCTGCGGCAGGCGGGCGGGCTCGGCGCGCGCGGCGTGCCGAAGCAGAAAGGCGAGCCCGGCCAGGTCCTGCCAGACGTAGTGGCCGATATGGATCGCGTTGGCGCCGAAGAACTGCTGCACCACCGGATCGGGGGCCAGGGAGGCGCCCGCGGCGAGGGCTTCGTGGTGCACCAGGAGGTGGCCCAGCAGGACAGCCCGTCCCCTGGCGAAATGCCTGCCGCAGGCGGCGGCAAGCTCGGGCGTGCGCGCCACCAGCAGGTCGGCGGTCGGGAAGTAGAGCGCCTGGTTGTAGAAGTAGGTGCCGGTGCAGACGACGTGGAACACCAGGCCGGTTTCTTCCTGCCGGAACCGGTAGCTGAAGCAGTGCTGGTCGAGCAGAAGCGCGAAGCCGTCGCTTTCCACCGCCGTGCCGTCGACGGGCGACGGCCACACCATCCGGTTCTCGCGCAGCAGCCGGTCCATCTCGGCATGGAGGCTGTGCCCCACGGCGCGGCTTGCCGCCTGTGTGTCCAGCGCGAGCAGGCCGCGCGTGGCCGGCACCACGTAGGCGAGGCCCGGCGGCGGCGGCGCGTCCAGGGTCCAGACCCGGGTATCGCCGGCATGGCCGTTCCGCTGCAGGTGCAGCGGCACCAGCGCGCCAAGGTCCGCCAGCGGCAGCCGGGCCACCCCGTCCTCCGGCAGCGGCTGTTCCGGCATTCCGAGGGCCAGGCCGTTCCAGAGCGCCGACAGCAGCGGTGCGGCCAGGCGCGCCAGGTGGTCCTGCCAGTGCGTCGGCAGCAGGGAGATGGCGTGGCTCATCAGCCTGCCGTCCAGGTCGATGAACCAGGTCGCCCGGTGCCCGTCCCGGTGACGCAGGATCACCGCCAGGAGCGGCGTGAACGCGGCCTCCACGGACGCGACCTCCCAGCCCGGAAGCAGCTCCGCCAGCGCCTCCCCGGCCACCAGCGGCACCATCTCGCTGGGGTTGCCGACCAGGCTGCCGTTGGTGTCGGGAACCGGCGTGAACAGCAGCGGCGGGATCTCCTGCAGGCTGTGCCGCAGCAGGAGCGGGTCAGGCAGCAGGGGAAGAAGGGAATCGGCATCGAGCAGCGCGTCGAGCTCGCGCTGCACCGAGGGCGGCAGGGCGAGCCAGGCGCGCACCGCATCCGGCACGGCGACCCGGATCAGCTTGCCGGGCGCATGCCTCAGCCACAGCCCGATCGCCTGCAGGCGGCTGGCGAACTCACGACGCTCCGGCCCGGACCGGGCCTGCGGCGGGGCGCAAAGCAGGCCGTTGTTGTCGACGTGCCAGCAGGCGACGCTGTTGTCCTCGTGACGCAGCACCAGCACCCAGACCGGATCGAGCAGGGTGAACAGCGCTTCAGCCTGCCAGCCCGGGTTGAAGCCGCGCACCGGGTCGCTGCCGCTCATCATTGGCACCGGCGCGCGGCCGGGCAGGAGCAGGCGCATCCCGTCCGGATGCTGCTGGACCGGGCGGTCGATCAGGAAAGGCAGGGTGTGCAGCGTTCCAAACCCTTCCCGTCCACCCAACCGGGCGTTGCCGGGGGCAGGTTGGCATGGGGCAGGATCGCCCACAACACGGGGTGGGCCAGGCGGGACGGCCAGGCGGGACGGCCAGCCGTCGACCGCGTCCGGAACGCGGGGCGGGACGGCAGGTTACGGTTCGCGTGAGGGCCAGGAGGGGGATGAACGGCGTGACGGCAAACGTCCTCGATCGACTTCTGGCCGCCCTGACGGTCCGGTTGCACGCGTTCTCGGTGTGCGAGGTGCAGGAACGATGGCAGCTGGAGTTCGCGGGCTTCGAGGCGATCACGGTGCACTTCGTCCTGCACGGCGCCGGCAGCCTGAGCGTCGGCAACGGGCCGTGGCTGCCGTTCTCCGCCGGGAGCATCCTGGTGGTGCCGCCGCGCCAGGCGCACCGGGTGGGCGGGGCGGGGCCGGTCGCGGGGTCGGTCCGCGCCGAGGACCGGTGCTCGCTTCTGGGCGACGGGCTGGTGAGGTTCACGGCCGGAAACGGCAGCCGCGACGTCCTGCTGGTCTGCGGGACGATCTCCGCCTCCTACGCGACGGCGCTCGAGCTGTTCGACCTGCTGCGCGAGCCCCTGGTCAAGGACGCGTCGGCCGATCCCGCCACCGGCCACGCCTTCGCGCTCATGCTCGGCGAGGTTTCGCGGCCGGGCCTGGGCACGCAGGCCATGACCGAGCTGCTGATGACGCAGTGCCTCGTGTCGCTGCTGCGTGGACGGCTGGAGCGTGGCGACGGGTCCGAGCTGTCGGCGGTGCTGCACCATCCGCGGCTCGCGCGCGCGGTGCTGGTCGTGCTGGAGGATCCGGCGGGACGTCACAGCGTGGCGAGCCTGGCGACCACGGCCGGGATGAGCCGGGCCTCGTTCGCCGACCACTTCTCGCGGACGTTCCCCTACGGGCCGATGGACTTCGTGCAGAAGGTGCGCCTGAGGATCACGGCGCGCCTGCTGGCGACGACCGACCTGCCGGTCAAGGTGATCGCGCAAAGCGTCGGCTATGGCGGTCCCGCAGCACTGGCGCGGGCGTTCCGGTCATCCTACGGCATCGATCCGGTCGGCTATCGCCGTGCCGGGCTCGATGACCCGCGCGGGCCGCGCGAACTGGGCGAAGGCTGAGCCGCAAGTCCAGGTCAGGCGGCCGATCGTCCAGATCGACGGCGGGCGCGGCAAAGCAGGCCCGGTCCGTGCGTTCACGGATCCACGCCGCAGCCTGGCCTGCGGTGCCATGGCCCAGCTTCCGATCGGAGTCCGACATGTCGGCCACCCAGCCCGTCTCGCCGCTTCGCTTCACCCCGTCGATGGAAACTCCCGACGCGGAGGAGGCGGAAACCAACCAGGGGTTGATGGACGCCCTGGACCACATCAGCCGCACCACGTTCGAGCATTCCGGCCATGCCACGCGATCGGTGCATGCCAAGGCGCACGGGGTCGTGCACGGCACGCTCCAGGTGCTGGAGCACCTGCCGCCGGACTACGCGCAGGGGCTGTTCGCGAGGCCTGCCAGCTACCGCGCGGCGCTGCGCTTTTCCACGCTTCCCGGCGACATCCTGGACGACAGCGTGTCCACCCCGCGCGGGCTGGCGTTGAAGGTGGTGGGAGTCGAGGGCGCCCGCCTGCCCGGCAGCGAGAACGACACCACCCAGGATTTCATCATGGTCAACGCGCCGGCGTTCAGTGCGCCGACGGCGGCCAAGTTCCTCGGCAACCTCAAGATGCTGGCCGCCACCACGGACAAGGCGGAAGGGCTGAAGAAGGCGTTGTCGGCGGTCAACCGGGCGACGGAGTCCCTGGTCGAGGCGTTCGGCGGCAAGAGCCCGACGCTGACCACCATGGGCGGGCAGAAGCAGACGCACATCCTCGGCGAAACGTTCTACTCCCAGGTGCCGATCCTCTACGGCGACTTCATCGCCAAGTTCAGCGCAACCCCGGTGTTCGACCTGTCCCTGCTCGCCGGGACGCCGATCGACACCAGCGATTCGAATGCGCTGCGGTCGGCGGTGTCGCAGCATTTCGCCAGCCATGGCGGCGAATGGGACTTCTGCGTCCAGCTCTGCACCGACCTCGACGCCATGCCGATCGAGGATGCCAGCGTGATCTGGCCGGAAGACCAGAGCCCCTACGTTCCGGTGGCGCGTTTGACCGTGCCGCCGCAGGACTCCTGGAGCGCCGAGGGTATCGCGGCGATCGACGAGGGGGCGGCGTTCAGCCCGTGGCACGGGCTCGCGGCGCACCGGCCGCTGGGCTCGGTGATGCGGGCGCGGAACACGACCTATGTCGGCTCGGCACGGTTCCGCTCCGAGCATAATGGCTGCCCGATACACGAGCCGAAGGCGGACGGGTGAGCGGCCTGCAAGGGATCAAGGCCAGGGCGCTGCCCTGGACCCGCTCAAGGCTTGGGCCTTGAGAATCCGGTTGTGGGGTCAGCCTAGGGTCAGGCCGTAGCGTACGAAGCCGCCTTTGCCTTCGCCCAGGCGGGTAACCGCGGGTTGGGCGACCAAGTGGCGGGCGGTTTCGGCGTTGCCGTCGAAGCCGAGCAGGACCGGGGCGGCGAAGGAACGGAAGCGCCAGACCGGCGGCGGCACGGGTGCCACCTGCCGGTGCTCGAGGACGTAGCGCACGATCACGTCCCGGTTCAGATCCGGAGCCTGGAGCACGAGGTGGCCGCCGCCGGTGCCGGGAAAGCCGCCGCCGCCGTCGGCGCGATAGTTGTTGGTCACGACCAGGAAGCTGTCCGCAGGTGTCACCGCCCTGCCCTCGTGCAACAGCGAAGCGATGCGCCGGGCGTCGGCCCGCACCAGCCGGCCCTTGTTGTCATAGCGACGCGGCTGCGACAGGTCGATCTCGTAGGACAGGCCGGCGATGGTGTCGAACAGGTAGCTGGCGGCACGCGGAGCGACCAGCGGCTGCGCGGTGCCAAGCGTCGGCTCGATCCGGTTGAAGATCGCGCAGGACCGTTCCAGCCATTCGCGCAGCTCGGAGCCGTCCACCTTCACCACGCAGACCGTGTTGGCGAACATGTAAAGGTTGGCGACCGCCTTCATGTCCATCGGGCCTGCGGGAATATCCACGAACGAGTTTGGGCCGGCGCCGCCCGCCTTGAACGGGGAAGCGGCCGACAGGAGCGGCAGGTGGGCGTGCGGCGTGGCGGCGAGCAGGGGGCGCGCGTACCAGAGCTGCGCGTCGTTCACCAGCGTCAGCGCGGCGTCGTTGCCGAGCAGGGAGAAATAGGTGTTGATCGGCACCGCGGTACTGCCCACCGGCTGTTCCATCCAGCGCAGCGTTGCCTGGTGTTCGGGTGCGGCGGCGGCAAGCACCGACGCGTCGGCGGCCACCAGCGGCACCGCGTCCCGCCCCTCGCGGCGGCAGATTGGCCGCACCTCCGCATGGAACGAGTCGACCTGCCACGATCCGTCGGCACCGCGCTGCAGCAGCAGGTCGATCAGGCCGAGATGGCTGCCCCAGTACCCGGGCATCACCGACGGGATGCCGCCAAGCGTGCCGCGCACGGCATCCACGCCGGGAAGGCCGTCGTAGTCCGGGCCGGGGAACACGCGGTGCGCGTGGCCGCACAGGATCACGTCGATCCCGGGCACGCCGGCAAGGTGCAGCGACGCGTTCTCCTCGCCGCCGCTGCGCGGTTGCGCCGAGATTCCGGAATGGCACAGCGCCACCAGGAGGTCGCACCGCGCACGCAGGGCCGGAACGTGGCAGCGCGCGGCGTCGACGATGTCGAGGGTGTTCGCGTGGCCGTCCAGGCGCGCCTTGTCCCAGATCGTGATCTGCGGCGTCACCAGCCCGATCACGCCGATGCGCAAGGGGTGCGAGGCACCGGCCTCGTCCGTCACGATGCGCTCCAGCACGACAACCGGCGGCAGCAACGTGCCGTTCGGCGTCTCGATGTTGGCGCACACGAACGGGAAGCGCGCCTCGCGCAGCGCGCGGTGCAGGAAGTCGAGCCCGTAGTTGAACTCGTGGTTGCCCACCGTGGCGGCGTCGTAGCCGAGACCGTTCATCGCCCGGAGCATCGGGTGGCCGTCCTGGTCGGTCAGCTTGCCCGACAGCGCCATGTAGTCGCCGAGCGGGTTGCCCTGGATGATGTCGCCGTTGTCGAACAGCAGCGTGTTCGCGGCTTCCGCGCGCGCCTGCGCGATCAGCGTCGCCACCTTGGCGAGCCCCACCGTGTCGTCCTGGCGTCCGTGGTAATAATCGTAGTCATGGACGAACATGTGCAGGTCTGAGGTTTCGAGCAGCCGCAGCTTCACGAAGGTCGTGGCGACCGTCATGGCCGGATATGCCGTGTCATGCCGCTTCCGTCAGATCGCGGCCTCCGCGAAGATGCGCGCGGCATCGCCGTTCCACTCGGTCCGGAAGCGCGACAGCCAGTGCTCGGCCTGGGTCGGGGCGCCGGCCACGATCGGCCGCAGCGGGTCGAGATGGCGACGCTCGTCGCGGTTCTGCCGGTCAAGCCGGGCGCGCGCGGCAAGGCCGCCCTCGGCGATCGACACGAGGCGCGCGGCGAGGCTTCGCACGGTGCCGGCAGGCGCGCCGTCGGTGCGCTCCGGCCAGGGCGCGTCCAGGCCCTGCGACGGCACCGCGGCACGCAGCACGGCATAGGCGTGCCATGGCTGCTCGCGCACCAGCGCATCGGCGGCCGACAGCGCCGCGTCGTCGTAGAGCAGGCCGGTCCAGAACGCCGACTGCGCCACCATCATCGCGATCGACCCGGCATCCGCGCCGCGCATCTCCAGGAAGCGCTTGATCCGCACGTCGGTGAACACCGTGGTGAGGTGGTCGTCGAAGTCGCCCAGGGTCGGGCGCAGGTGCTCGAGCCCGGGTTGCCGGCCCTGCATCCAGGCGCGAAACGAGCCGCCGGCCACGTCGATCATCGTGCCGTCGCGGTTGACGAAATACATCGGCACGTCGAGCGCCCACTCGACATAGCGCCCGAAGCCGAAGCCGGGCTCGAAGAAGGCGGGCGGCATGCCGGAACGAGCGTTGTCGGTGTCGGTCCAGACCCGGGCGCGGGTGGACAGAAGCCCGTTCGGGCGGCCCTCCTCGAACGGCGAGTTGGCGAACAAGGCGGTCGCCACCGGCTGCAGCGCCAGCGACACGCGCAGCTTTCGCGCCATGTCGGCCTCTGAGCCGTAGTCGAGGTTCACCTGAACGGTGCAGGTGCGCAGCATCATGTCCAGGCCGTATTGCCCGACCAGCGGCATGTAGCGGCGCATGATGGCGTAGCGGCTTTTCGGCATGAACGGCATGTCGGCGCGCGTCGCGGTGGGATGGAAGCCGAGCGGCGCGAAGCCGAGCCCGAGCACTTCCGCGTGTGGACGGAGCCGGGCGGCATGCGCCCGCAGCTCGGCCTCGGTGTCGTGCAGGCTCGGGAGCGGCGCGCCGGACAGCTCGAACTGGCCGGCGGGTTCGAGCGACAGGGAGCCACCCTTGTTCGGTCCCTGCCCTTTCAGCCCGATCAGCTGGCTGTTGTCGGTGATCGGCTCCCAGGAGGCGGGATCGGCGGCGTAGGCGGCGAGCAGGTCGGCGATGCCGCGCGGCTGGTAGGCGGGCGGCGCCCACGCTTCCCCGCCGGCGGCACCGGGCAGGCGGAAGCCGAACTTCTCGTGCTCGGTGCCGATCCGCCACGCGTCGCGCGGCTTGGCACCCGACGCGAGATGCGCCGCAAGCTGTTCCGCCGACTGGATCGGGGTGTCGTCTTGGTCGCCGGGGTTCGACATCGAGCGCGCACGCATCCTGGAAGGCGGCGCCGCCTGGGCGGGCCGCCGGTTGTCCGGCAGTGTCTATGCCGCTGCCACCGGTCCGGGGCAACCTCGGGCGTCAGCCGAGGAGGGATGCGAGCCCGGCAAGGGCGGCGGTTTCGGCGCGCAGGATCAGCGGGCCCAGGGTCGCCGCGACCACGAACGGGCGGCTGCGCAGCAGAACCCGCTCGGCAGGCGAGAAGCCGCCTTCGGGCCCGACCAGCAGGCCGGGCTGGAGCCCCGGCGGCGCAGGGGTGCGGGCGCGCCAGGCGGCGAGGCTGCCGGCGGCGTCCTCCGGCGTTGCCCGCTCCAGCGCCACCAGCAGCGGCCGGTCGGGCTCCCATGCGCCCAGCAGGTCGGGCAGCCGGACCGGCTCGGCGATCGCCGGCACGCTCAGCCGCTCGCATTGTTCCGCCGCCTCGGTGGCGATGACGGCCCAGCGCGCGGCGTTGATCCGGGACGCGTTGGTGCGTTCGGTGGTGACGGGTTGCAGCTCGGCCACGCCGAGCTCGGTCGCCATGCGCACCACGAGATCGGTGGCGTCGCGCTTGAGCGGCGCGAACAACAGGGTCGGCCCGAACTCGGGCGCGGGCGGGCGCAGCTGCCGGTCGAGACGGAAGCGGCCGCGCTCCTTGCGCAGCGCCTCGATGGTGGCGCTCCATTCGCCGTCCCGGGCGTTGAACAGGCGCACGAGGTCGCCCGGCTGCCGGCGCAGCACGGTGCCGAGATAATGTGCCTGGGCGTCCGTCATCGGCAGCACCGCGCCTGGTGACAAGGATGGGGCGTGAAGTCTGGGCAGGTCCTGCATCGCGGCTCCGTTGACCAGGGGACGGAGCGGCCATAGCAGGAGTTCATGGCCCATACCGACATCGTCGCCACCGGTTGGATCCGGCATCTGCCGGAAGCGATGCGGCCGTTCGCGCTGCTGGCGCGGCTGGACCGGCCGATCGGCACCTGGCTGCTGTTCCTGCCGGGCGCGTGGGGCATCCTGCTGCCAGGGAGCGTGCCAGGTTGGCAAAGGCTGCGGCTCGTGGCGCTGTTCGCGGTCGGCAGCGTGGTGATGCGGTCGGCGGGCTGCGTGGTCAACGACATGTGGGACCGCGACCTGGACCGGCAGGTGGCGCGCACGCGGGACCGGCCGCTGGCGTCGGGGGCGCTGCGCATGCGTCAGGCGGCATGGTTCCTCGGCGTGCTGCTGCTGCTCGGGCTGGGGGTGCTGTTGTCGCTGAACCGGCTGTGCTGGGTGCTGGGTGCCGGGTCGCTGCTGCTGGTGGGGCTGTATCCGCTGGCCAAGCGGGTGACGTGGTGGCCGCAGCTGGTGATGGGCTTCACCTTCGGCTTCGGGGCGCCGATGGGCTACGCCGCCGCAACCGGGCGGATCGACTGGATCCTGCTGTCGCTTTATGCGAGCGCGATCTTCTGGGATCTCGGCTTCGACACCGTTTACGGGTTCCAGGACATGGAGGACGACGCCCTGGTGGGGGTGAAGTCGACCTCCCGGCTGGTGGCGGCGCGCCCGCGCCGGTTCGTCGCCGGGTGCTACGTCCTGATGCTGGGAGCGCTGGCACTGGCGGGGCACCTGGCCGGGGTCGGGCCGTGGTTCTGGTTGGCGCTGTTCCTGCCGGCGGTCCTGCTCGGGCTGCAGGTGCGGGCGCTGGAGATCGACCGTCCGGCGACGTGCCTGCGCTTGTTCCGCGCCAACCGGGAGGTGGGGCTGGCGGTGGCGGTGGCGCTGCTGGCGGGGCTGTGGCGATAAGGGCCCTGGTGCGAGGCAACCGGTCCGACGCGATCGGACTTATCGATCCCATGGAAGACACGGCCTTGGTGTTCGTCGAAACCGCGCTGTCGGCGCTGGAGCGTGCGCTGCACGAGCGGGGATCGGAGCTGCGCAACGTCCAGCTGGCGACGTTGTCGCCGGACGGGGCGCCCGGACTGCGCACGGTGGTGCTGCGCGGCTTCGAGCGGGCGCCGGCCGGCCTGGAGATGCACACGGACGCGCGGGCGGGCAAGGCGCGCGACATTGCCGGCGATGGAAGGGTCAGCCTGCTGGCCTGGTCGGCGGAGGAACAGCTGCAGCTGCGCTTCGACGGCGTCGCGCGGCTGCACCGGGCGGACGA
>CAXTCK010000072.1:0-15107 GCA_964242425.1 uncultured Acetobacteraceae bacterium
CGACCAGGAGACACCGGCCAGCCGACCGATCCGTGCACCAACGCCGGGCGAGCCCGTAAAGCTCGGAACGTCGGCAGCGAGTGGGGTCGAACACAGTCCCCGCCGCTTCGATCGATCACTGGAGTCACTGCACCAGGATAACGGACTCTGGTTGCGGATTGGACGACGCCGGGGAACAGGTCACAGTATAATTCGCATCGTTGTAGTCATAATCGTCCCTCTTGTAGCCACCCATATCATTCCACGAGTATGACTGCGGATTGTTGTATAATTGTAAGCAGGTTCGCGCCGCCGTGGTTGGACTGGAGCATGTTCCAGCGACGAGCAGGTTGTTCTGGAGCACCGTATTGCCGCTCACCTCGGTGCAAGGATGGGGATAGCAGCTTGTATTCCCGGTGGGAGCGTAGCTGTTCATCGTAGAGGTAATTCTCGTGACGTCGCAGAACGTATAGCCGCTATAGGTCATGGTTTGGCCAGTATAGAAGCTTCCCTGCGAGGAGTATGCCGAAGCGGATGGGACGGCTGCGCTCGAGTAGAAATAGTGGATCGAGCCCTGCGTGCCTCCGTATGCGTTCTCCGAGTAGCTCGAAATGCCGCCGGTCTTGTTGACCAGAGCGAACCCGACTTCGTCGTTGGCTCCCACCCGGACCACCTTCGCTGCTACGTTGTCGGCCTGGTAGTTCGGATCGACGCTCGAATCGTTGGTGAACAGGAGGGTCATCGAGCTGGTCGAGGTCGGTAGCGTGCCATTGCCGGACACCGTGTAGAAGTACACGCTGTTGCTGTCGGACGCCGACGACGAGAAGCCGCCCGTCTTCGTGACCTGGAGCTGATAAGCCGGTCCTTCCGCGGACGCCGCGGTGGACACGGTCCACCCGCTGCCGACGAGGCCCATCAAGCTGTACTGCAGCGTTGCCGAGGCGGTAACCGTCACCTCGATGGTGCTGGGCAGCGTCACGGTCGGCTTGCCGACCACGGCAGTGGTCGCGAGCGTCGCCACGCCCTTGTTGAAGTAGTCCGTGGCGACGGTCGTCGCGTCCGTCGAACCATTCGAGAGGCACAGGGCGCTGGCACCGGCAAGCGCCGCTCCGTCGGTCACGGATTGCAGCGAGGTCTTTAGGATCTCCAGCCGCGTGAAGTCTATCGCCGTCCCGCTGGCGAGCAGCAGCGGCACCAGCGTGATCGCGAACAACGCCGCGACTCCCGCGCGGCGTGCAGCGCGGAACCGTCCGAACCAGCCGATCCTGGACGCCTTCCCACTCAAATTAAGCATCGTCTTCCCATTCTCAGCAGCCCCCAGTCGGACCGGTGGAAGTCGCGGGAGCGGATATGCTCGAAACGTTGCGAGGGCGACCGAACGTGGTCTCCGTCAGGGCGTAGGTCTTGTTCAGGACGTAGGAAAGGACGGGTACGTAGCCATACGTTTCACTAACGATGATGGCGCTGTCGCCGCCCAGGCTCATCTGCGCGGCGAGTGCGCAGGCGGTGGCTGTCGTCATGCCGGTTGCTCCGCCCTCAACGACCTGCCAGGTGACGGAATTCGCGTTGCCGGAGGAGTCGAACGCCACGCTGGCGATCGTCACGGTCAGCGCGGTCCCCGAGAACGGCGTCATCACCAGCTGTCCACCCGCGAACGCGGTGGCGAGCGAACTCGCGGTGGCTGAATCCTGTCCGGCGACCATGTCCTGGATCGCCTGTCCGGCGAGCGCCATCTTGGTCTTGACCCTGACTAGCTGCGTCACCTCGACGACGCCCAGGAACAGCAGCACGAGGAACGGCGCCAGCAGCGCCATCTCCACCGCCGCGACGCCGCGGCGGTCTCGGAGGACGGCCGCGGCATGGAGTCTGATCGCGGCGATAGTCACGAGAACGGCTCGTTCTGGAAGGCCTGCGTCGACAACAGCACCCAGCCGTTGCCGTCCAGCCTGACCAGCCAGGGCGACACGTAGGTGCGATCGTAGGCGGCTTCCACCAGCACGTAGGCGCCCCCGACGCCCGTCGAGCCACCCGGCGCGGTGAATGTACCGCTGCTGGAGGGCATCGCCACCGCCGGGAAGCTGCTCGTTCCGTTCGCGACGTAGACCTCCAGCCTGCTGCAGTCGAGCAGGGACGAGATGTTGGCGCAGACTGCGGTCTGGAAGTTGATGCTGGTCCTGATGGTGCCGATCTGCACCTGGCGAGCTGCAGCGATCGTCGCGTAGTCGAGAACGGCCTGGGCGAACAGCATCAGGCCGTTCTCGATGATGGCGAGGATCAGCAGCAACATCAGCGGACTGACCAGCGCAAATTCGAGCGCCGTAGCGCCGCGTCGGCACCGCAGCAGGCCGCCCCGGGATGATGGCGCGCGACCAGCGCGGGACTGGTCAGTGTCCGGCTTAGGACCCATCGTTGCTCGCCACTCGGGTCGGATGGGCGGTCGCGCGCAGCGCCTCGTAGCCGGCGATCGCCGCGCGTGCTTGGTTCTGGTCCATCTGCGACAGCAGTAGATGCGCCGCCTCGTCGACGTGATCGTCCAGGGTTAGCGCCATCGCCAGGTCCTGGCGCACCCGCGGGCTGGCATCCGGGGATCCGGCAATGGGGCGCAGGATTCGGACGGCCTCGTGGGGCTGGCCGCTGATCGCCAGCGACACGGCGAGATCGACCTGCGTCGCCGCGAGGTCGCCGTTTCCGTCCTCTCCTGGATTACGCGTGGACTGCGCCTCGGCAAGAGCGATGGCCCGCCGGTAATCTGCTTGCGCCTCGGTGTGCAGTCCCGCCAGATCGTCGGCGATGCCGCGATCGGACATCGCGGCCTGGTTACCGGGCTCCATCGCCAGCACCTCGCTGAACCGGGCGCCGGCTTCCGCCGGATCGGTCGCGAGCGCGACCCGGCCCAGCCCCATGAAAGGTGCCACGTCCCGGGGCTGCAGCACCTGCGCTTGGCGATAGCTGGCTGCCGCCCGAGCGTAGTCGCCCAGCTGGTAGTAGGCGTCGCCGCGCCTGAGTAGGGCGAGAACATTCGATGGATCCCGCGCCAGGACCGCCCGCGAAACCTGCAGGGCAAGGGCCGGGGCGCCCCCGGCCAGAGCGCTGTCGGCGAGCCCGAGGCCGAGGCGGCCGGCACTCGACTGCGGGCCGTTCGTGGCGCATCCGGCGAGGGCCAGAAAACCCGTCAACAAGAGGAAGCCGGTTCTCAACAGGTCGGCGCGGCGGATGGACATGGAGAGACTACCGATCAATGGGTCATCGTCTTCAGCACGTGCACCAGGATCGGTCCGGTGACGATGAGGAAGACGCAGGGAAGGATGAAGACGATCATGGGTATGGTGAGCAGCACCGGCAGGCGGGCCGCTCGCTCCTCGAAGCGGGTCAGGGTTTCCTGCCGCAGCTCGATCGCAAGCGTTCGCAGCGCCGAGCTCAGAGGCGTGCCGTACTGCAGCGATTGGATCATGGTCGCTCCGAGCCGCTTAAGGCTCGTAAGACCGGTCCGGGCTCCCATGCCGGCAAGCGCGCTGCGGGAGTCGGCGACCATGCTGAGCTCGTTGGAGGTGCGGACCAGTTCGGCAGCCAGCCGCGGATGCGCAGGCTCGACCTCGATGCTGACGCGATGCAGCGTCGCTTCGAACGACAGCCCGGCTTCGGCGCAGATGACCATCATGTCCAGGCCGTCCGAGAGGCCCCTATCGACAGCCGACAGGTAGGTCTTGCGACGCTGGCCGATGATCATGTTCGGGAGCATCAGCCCGGCCACCCCGGCCGCCGCCACGAGGGAAAGCAGCATGAAGGATTGCAGGCCTTCGTGGCGCAGGAGCATGAACGTACTTAGTGGCAGCATGACGGCCAGGACGATCTTGGAGCCGACGAAGAGTTCCAGGCTGTAGGAGGTGATCAGTCCGCCGGCGCGGAGCGTCTGCTCGAGCTCCGTCCGGGTCCGAACCGACACCAGCCGACTCGCCGTGATCGCCCTACCAAGGGCCTCGACCGAAGCCGCGATCATGTTCTTCCGCTGCCGCGGCGCCTCGATCGGCAGCCCGAGCGCGCGGGAGCGCGCGTTACCGATGCGTGACCGCACCCGGCGCACCTCAGAGAGACGGTCGATGGCAGTCGCGCCCGCCGCAATCGGCAGGCCGCAGGCCAGCACGCAGGCGGCGACTGTGGCGCTCATGGCAAACCGCGCACGGTTCGACCGCTCACGACAGGCTCCGCCGGATCAGCATGCGCATCGACAGGGTGCCCAACCCAAGCAGGACGCTGGTCGTGCCCAGGATCATGTGCCCGGTGGAATCGAACACCAGCTGCCCGATGTAGCCCGGATTCATAAACCAGAGGGCCCCCAGCAAGACCACCGGAAGCGCCGTCAGCACGTTGGCGCTGGTACGGGCCTCAGCGGCCAGGGCGTAGCCACGAGCCCGAGCGGCAACGCGCTTGCGGATCGTGTCGGCGAGTCCTTCCAGAGTCTCGCTGAGGTTGCCGCCAGTCTGGCTCTGCAGGCTCAGCGCGGTGGCAAAAAACCTATACTCAGGCAAGCCGTTGCGTTCGGCCATCGAAGTCAGGGCTTCCGGCAGCGGCGTGCCGATGATCGTCTGGGCGACGACGTGCCCGAACTCCGTCGCCGTCGGCACCGCGCCGTCGCGCGCGACGATGCCGATCGCTTCGCCGACCGGGATGCCGACCCTGACGCCGCGCACGACCATGGCGAGCGCGTCCGGGAACTGCTCGAACAGCACCGTGGCGTGTTTACGCTCCCACCTGCGGAACAGAAGCCGCGTGACGACCGGCCAGAGCGGCACGGCGGACAGAAGGGCGACCCTGCCGACGACCATGCTCATCAGGCAGGCCACCGCCGCGGCAAGCACGAGTGCCACGCCAGCGACGCCCGGCGGGCGCCATGGGTAGAGGTCGAGGCGATGGGGATTGTAGCCAAAGATCCTGCTGCCCAGCGGTCCTCGAAGGTCCAGTTGCGGTTTGGCGGTGAAATCACCAGGATCCAGCAGATCTACGAAGCTAAAGCGCTCGTGCCGGTCGAACGCCGAACGGAATCGTTCGCGACGACGTTTGGCCACGTCGCGTGACCGTACGATCAGCTGCAGGGACAGGCAGCTGACGAACAGCAGGAGAAATGCCGCCGGCGGCAGCAGGACGGCGGCGGTCACTTGGCCACTCCGCTCACCAGCTCGCCTCGTCGAGCGCCGCCATCCAGCTGCGTTCAAGACCAAAATACGACAGGCGTTCCTGGCACTTCGGCCGCGACCGGCTCGTCTTGTAGCGCCCGACTAGCCGTCCGCCCGCGTCCTCGCCCACGATCTCCAGCCGGAAAACGTCGTTGAGGGTGAAGACGTCGCCCTCCATGCCGATGATCTCGGTGACCTGCGTCACCCGTCGTCCACCGTCACGCTGGCGCTCGACCT
This sequence comes from uncultured Acetobacteraceae bacterium, assembly GCA_964242425.1. GTDB lineage: Bacteria > Pseudomonadota > Alphaproteobacteria > Acetobacterales > Acetobacteraceae > Lichenicola. The sequence goes on from CAXTCK010000072.1 coordinate 5,388, forward strand.
GAACGACCAGGTCGAGGGCGCCAGTGATCTGCTGGCGGATTGCTCGCGAAGGCAGGCCGCTGTTGCCCATCTGCACCATGTTCTCGATCCGGACCATGGCATCGCGCGCGGTGTTGGCGTGGATCGTCGACATCGAGCCGTCGTGGCCAGTGTTCATGGCTTGCAGCATGTCGAATGCTTCCGCACCTCGCACCTCGCCGATGATCACCCGATCGGGTCGCATGCGCAGTGCGTTGCGCACTAGGTCGCGCTGGGTGATCTCGCCACGCCCTTCAAGACTTGGTGGACGGGTTTCTAGGCGCACAACGTGCGGCTGCTGCAGCTGCAGTTCGGCAGCGTCCTCGATCGTCACGATGCGCTCGCCGAGGTCGATCATGCGCGAGATCGCGTTCATCATCGTCGTTTTGCCGGATCCCGTGCCGCCGGAGATGACGATGTTCAATCGCGCCCGGCCGGCGATCTCTAGGATCCTGGCCACGGGCGGGGTGAGCGCCCCGAACCCGATCAGCCGCTCGAAATCGATCGGCTTCTTGCCGAACTTTCGGATTGATATGCAAGGACCGTCCAGCGCCAGCGGCGGCAGCACGACGTTGACGCGCGAGCCGTCCTTAAGCCGGGCGTCCACCATCGGGCTCGATTCATCGACCCGACGTCCCACACCGGCGGCAATGCGCTGGCAAATCGACGTCAGGTGCAGGGCATCGCGGAACCGGACGGTGGTCTTCGACACCTTGCCGCCGCGCTCGACGAACACGCAGTCTGGTCCGTTGACCATGATGTCAGCAATGCTCTCGTCGTCGAGCAGGGGCTGCAGCGGCCCCATGCCCAGCATATCGTCGACCAGTTCCTCCGCCAGCCGGCGCTGCTCGCGGCCGTTGAGCTGGATGCGGTTCGAAGTCGCGATTTCGGAAACAAGGCGCTCAAGGTCGAGGCGCAACCGTTCAGGAGGAACATTCGTGACCGTAGCGGGGTCGATCCGGGTGAGGCACAGGCGGCGGACCTCCCGCAGGGACTCGTTGGTGCTTTCTGACGGCACCCGTGGCGGAGAACCACTGCTGCTTGGCGACGATGCGAACGCCGCCCCGGAGGTCGGCGAGGGAACCGGTATGGGAAGCGGATCGGGGACTTCCGCGGGCGCTTGCGACGTGACTAGAGACTTCGAAAGCGCTCTGGTGCCCACGTCCGGCCACGCCGCAGCGCCTACCGGCTCTTCCGCGGCCGTACGGCGTCCGAACACGCGGGAGGACGTCACCGGTCCAGTCCTAGACGGGACTTCGCGCGCAGCCATCGCGTCGCGACCGGTCGCACGTCCTGCGGCAGGTCCGCATTCCGCCGTTTCATCTTGTGCTTCAGCAGCGTCGGGCTGTCCAGCAGGCGTTCGAAGGCGGCATAGCCTGCGAGCTCGAGGATCCCTTCCCGAAATTTTCCCTTGAGAGCCGCCTGCGGCAGTCCCAGAGTCGCCGCCAGGCCGAGCTGCTTCGGCATCGCGGGGATGGTCACATCGGGAAGGATACCGAGGCCTTCCGCCACCTGCGAACGCGTGAGACCGCCCGGCTGGTCGGCACGGTTCAGCACGATGATCGGCCGCTGGCCCTGTCCTTGCGACTGGGATGACAGCCCGGGCATCGCCAGCACGCGGAGGGTGTCCCGGATGGAAACCAAGCTTGGTTCCATCACCAGAATATGGCGATGTGCCGCGCGGGCGAGGTCGAGGATATGAGGATCCTGCCGCAGCGGCACGTCGCCGACGATGACGGCGTAGCGGCGCTGCATCATCTGCATCAGCTGCGCGGCGGCCCCTCGCTCGTAAAATAGAGGCTCGGATAGGCGTTCCTCACTGGCCAATACCGAGAGACGATCCGCCGCCGGGTTGCTGTCGAGAATCTGGGCGCTGCGCTCGATGAACAGTTCGTCGACGCGCGCCGGAGCTTCCATCGCCGTGCGCAGGCCGCCCGTAACCCGCACGCCCAGCAGCATGGCGGTATTGCCGTGGTGAAGGTCGGCATCGAGCAGGGCGGTGTGCTGACGCCGGTCCACAGCGAAATGCCACGCAAGATAGGCGGCGACCGTCGTGGCGCCCACGCCGCCGCGGACGCCGGTGATGGACAGGAAGTGGCCGCCGCGCGTCGCACCATGGGCGGCCCCCTGCCCGGTGACTAGCGGCGCAAAGTGGCGCAGCACCATGTCGCGTGATAGGGGTTTGGGGAGGTAATCGGCGCAGCCGAGGCCGCGGGTGATCTGACGGTAGAAGTTGAGGTCGTTGCGGTCGCCGATGACAAGGACCTGGACGTCCGGTTCGAGGACCTCGGCCAGGCTCGACAGGGCCGAAAGCGGTTGCGCCTCGTTACCGATATCAATGATGAAGGTGCGCGGCGTGACACTCTTGCGCATGGCGGCCGCGGCGGCGCGGATGCCGCCGCGCCGGATGTCAAGCGTGCCGCCCACGGCTTCCGCAAGGCCTTCGCGTAATGCGGTCTCCGTGTCAACGTCGATCGCGTAGCTGACGAGTATCGGCCTGTCGTGCCGTGCCGGTTTGGTCGTACCGTCCGAGTTTCGTTTGGCCTCGGCCGACGCGGGCAAGCTGTCGATTGATGCTTCCGCGCCGCTCACTGTCCCCCGCTCCCGGCGGTGGTGGACTCGATCTTGAGCGGCTTGGTTTTGTCCTCGTACAGCCGTTCCACGGCCGCCGTATCAAGCACGGCGTTGGAACCGGAAAGGCCGTGGCCCGCGACGGTGTCCACCCTGTCCACCGCCTCGGCGTCGAGATTCGCGCGGTTGACGCCGGTCGCGTGCCAGGTTCCGGTTCGGTTGAACGGCTCGCTACAGCCGCCAGCCAGCAATAGCGGAAGGAACCAGAGCCGCGAGACGACAGTCATCGCCTGGAGCCGAGAATGCGCGCTCATCGCACGATAAATCCCGCGTCGCCTGGGATCGGCGGCGGCCTACCGTGGCCGAACTGGCGCAGCAGCAGGACGCGCTCCAGATCGTTCGGCGGCACGTAGCCGGCGCCGGCATCCTGGATCGCATCGGGATCGCTGGGGGAGCCGACGATGTAAGGCGTGACGATGATCACCAGCTCGGTCTGATTGTGCTGGTAGCTGTCCGAGCGAAACAGGGCGCCCAGGATGGGGATCTCGCCCAGGCCGGGGGTGAAATTGTTAGCTTGGCTGGTGCTGTCCTGCAGCAGGCCGGCCATCGCGAAGCTCTGCCCGGATCCCAGTTCGATCGTCGTCTCGGCGCGACGAACCGTGAGCGCCGGGATCGACAACGTACTGCCACTTTCCGACAGGGTGATCGCGCCGGCTGAGCTGGTGGTGGCCAACTCGCTCACCTCCGGGCGAACGTGCAGGCTGATCCGGCCCGAACTCAGCACCGTCGGGACGAAGGACAACGACACTCCGTAGTCCTTGTACTCGATCGAGATGGCACCGCTGGTGGCACCCGTCTGCTCGACCGGAATGGGATACTCTCCACCGACCAGGAAGCTGGCACTCTCGCCGCTGCGCGCCGTCAGGTTGGGCTCGGCTAACACGTGCACAAGATTGTCAGTAGCCAGCGCTTCGAGCACGGTGTCGACGCTGAGGTTATGGCCGGAATAGACGTTGCGGAGCGTCGACGCGACACCGTTGCCGGTGGCGAAATTGAGAGCGTATTTGCCGATCGTTCCGATTGCGGTCCAGTCAACCCCGAGATCACGCGTCACTTGGCGCGTCATCTCGGTGATACGGACCTTCAGGCCAACAGTCGCGCCACTGCCCACCGACATCGCGTTGTCGATCTTTTGGCCACTGGGGATCGCCATGGCCGCTGACGCCGCGGCCTGTGCAGCGTGAGCGGGATCGGGGGCCGTGCCGCTCAGGACGATGCCCTGAGCTTCCTGATGGACCACCGGTAACGGGGTGGTAACATCTCCATAGGATGCGGCGACCGAGCTCACGGCGGCGGACGCATCACTCGTGTTGGCGCCGACGACCACGTCGTACTGGGCGACCGGATGTCCGCTGGCGTCGACGGCGGCTACCGTGGTATGTCCCTGCTTGAGGCCGAACACGAAGAGGGTGCGGTTACTCGCGGGTCGCACCTCGACCACCTTCGGATCGGCAACGAAGATGTTGGCGGTTGGTCGCCCAAGGGTGACGATCGAGCCGGTTCCAGCCTCGAGCTGAAGCCATATTGATCCCCATTCCCTGATCGGGGACGGAAGTTGCTGATCGACTTGCTTGGCGTGCGCCGCCACGGTCGAGGCAGTGAGTATCAGCGCGATCGTCATGATCGGCATGGCGCGCATCAGAATTTATACTCTTTGTCGCCGTCGCCGCCGAACACATGTACGGATGTGGTGGCAGCGGGAGGCTGTATTCTGGTGAGCGCGTGCATTACGCCTCCTGCCCAAACCGTTGGCGACTTGGATGGCTTTTCCATTCCTGCAGTTTGCGCACCTAATCCTTGCGATGGTGCTAACGCGGATGGTGACGGTAGACTCGCACAGAGCGCGAGTGCCACCTTACCCAGTCGCAACGCTACGGCAAGCCGTTCGGCATCTATACTCGACACTTCCACCGTGACCGCGGCCGCAGCCGGGCTCGTCTCGCCGCTGCCCGAGGACCGTTCGCCGGCCGCTGCGGAGACAACAAGCTGACGGTCGATCGCTAGGACGCGCAGATTGCTCAGGATGATTTCTGCCGCGACCTCCCTCGCCAGGGACATACCCGAGGGCATCTGCTGCGTCAGGATCAGGTCGAGGTGATCGCCGGGCCAGATCAGGCCCGCATTGGATACGATCTGATCAGGAGATATGGTGAAGGCCCGCATGCCGGGCTGCAAGATCGTCGCCAGGAAGCCGTGATCGCCCGCCAGCAACAAGTCAGCGAGATCAAGCGGTGCCTCGTGCAGGATCGGCCGGCGGACGAGGGCTCCTACAAGCCGCGAGCGAACCGCTACGGTATCGATCTCAGCGTCCGACGGCACGACATCCGCCGCCATCGTCACTGTGGAAAGATCTCCAGGACGTAAGAAGGTCCCAGGAGCCAAGTCGCGCTCGGCAACGAGCAGCCTGACCATGACCGGCGGCGGCTTTGCCAATACGACCGCTCGCGGCACGGGTGGCAGAGATGGAGGCAGCGGCTGGTGCATTGCCCGCCAGCCGAACACGCCGAAACCAATGAGTCCGACTGCCGCCAGACCGGATAGAAGTACGCGAGAGATCACGGCAGAAGTTCCCGACCCAGGACGTAGATTGCGCCGCCGGAGATCGCGATCGCGTATGGCACGGAGAAGTGGCGGCGGATGCGGTGGCGCTCGATGCGTAAGACGCGCCGGACAAAGGCTTTCGGTCGGTCAGAGGTTCTGGCTGGCACCAGACGCCTCAGTGCCCAATATGCCACGCCGAGCAAACCACCGATCGTCGTGACCGCCAGCACCAGTCCCGGCACGGCGGCGGGCTGCACCAGGAGTGTTGCGGCACCGAGGAGCTTGACGTCGCCGCCGCCCATGACGCCGTGCCGCCAGCAGACCATCGTCGGAACGAACACGGCGAGTCCGACGAGGAATGAGGCAGCTAAGGTATGCAGGCCGGTATGCCCGCCTAGCCGCAGCGCGATCCCGACCGCGCCGAGGGCCAAGCAGAGCCGGTTCGGGACCATGCGCGCCGCAAGATCCGTAGCCGCAGCCAGCAGCAGCAATATAATCGCCGCCGCCAAACAGGACCCAAGGACCATGTCGTTCCGACTCCCATAGGCCAGCGCGTACCGTTCGGCAGGCATCGAACTCGATGTCTGCCGGATACGGATGATCAGGCGCTGCTGACGTCGCTGCCGATCTTGAGGAAGATCGTGGTCAGGTTCGTTCCGAGCGTGGTGACCGCACCGACGATGACGACCCCCACCAGGCCGGCGATCAGCGCGTACTCCAGGGCCGTCACGGCGCGACGGTCGTGCTTCAGGCTCAGGTAGGTCCTCAAGTAAGCGATCATGATACTCTGCCCTCGTTCGGCGATGAAATAACGATCTGTGGTTTTACCCGAACTCTATTAGAGTGCAACGATTAGGAAAGTCAACATAAGGATTTTTATGAGAATAGAAAAAACTCTTGAGTCTTTAACTTTATATTGAGAATTAGGGCTTGTTGCGGACCTTAGACGTTCGTCAGTCTTGCTTTAACCCGATCTTTACCTTTCCTCGAACACCATGGCATTGCTTCGCAGCGGTGTGGGATGGCGGGATATATGACTTCGAGAGCATTTGTCAGCATTGTGCTTTCGACGAACCGGACCGGTAGCTGGGCAGCTTCAGGAATGGCATCCAGGACCGTCTTCATCGTGTTCTCGGCGATGTTCGCCTTGCTGTCGGCTTTCATGCTCGTCGGCTACGTCGAGCATCCCCACCCTGCGAACGACTTCTTCGCCTTCCACTCGTTCTCGTCGTTCGTGCGCTGGCATCGGCCCGTGCTGATCTACGACCAGCGTCTGCTCGAACAATTCCAAGATCTGCCCGGCCACAAGCTGTTCGCCTTCATGTATCATCCGGGCATGCTGCTGCTGCTGTGGCCGCTGGCATATCTGCCCTATGTTGCCGGGTACGTCGTTTGGGTGTGCGTCGGCACGGCCGCCTGCTGTATCGCCGTCGCGGGATCAAGACGGGGTTGGCCGCTCGCGCTGCTGGTCGTCGTCACGCCGTCGACGCTGTGGACGATCCTGTGCGGGCAGAGCAGCCTGCTAGTGGCGGCTCTGCTCGTCGGCGGCCTGAGGCTGGCGCCGCACCGCCCTGTCCTAGCCGGTATGCTCATCGGGCTTGCCACCTATAAGCCCCAGCTCGGTCTTCTGGTTCCTGTGGCGCTGGTCGCGGCCGGACAATGGCGCAGCATCCTGTCGGCTGGGGCAACGACGCTGTGCATCGTCGGACTGAGCACTGCCGCGTTTGGGATTGATGTTTGGCCGGGCTGGGTCCGGCACCTTCCGTCGATCATGGCAGTCCGATCGGTTCACATGGTCGACTGGGCAAGCCTTCTGGCGACCGTTTCGGCCAACATTACTTATCTCGGCCTCGGCAGGCACGTGGCCGATGCGATGCAGACGGTGAGCCTGCTCGGTTGCGGCACCCTCACGTGGTGGTGCTTCCGGCCGAGACCGGCTGCAAGGGAGGACCGGTACCTGCTGTCGGTCTCCGTGCTCGGCATCGCGACCTTTCTCGCAACGCCATTCGCCTTCATCTACGACCTGCCGCTGTTCACCGCGGCTGTGCTGCTGTTCGTGGAGGAACGGCGTCGGTCGAACGGCGCGTTCACTTTTAGTGAGATCATGGTCGTGATCGTTGCGCTGCTGCTGCCGTGGCTGCTGCTGATCCAGGCATTTCAAGGCTGCAGCAGCCTCTTCGTCCTCCTCGCCCTGAGCACCGTCCTCCGCCGTATCCGCCGTCTTGACGGTGCCGAATGCCCGGGCGCCGTACGACCGCCGACTGCCGCACGCCCTGGCCCATGACGCTAGCGATCAACCACCCGCAGCATGCGACCCCGGCATCGCACGACTGGAGCCGGCAATATCGATCGCTCAGTTTCGTCAATGCTGGCAGAGGCGATCGGCTTCCTCCTTTAAGGCCCCATCGATGAGCAGCGTTCTTAGCTTCAAGAGCCAGACCGCCGTGCGGTTAAGATCGAACAGTGCGTTGCTCTTCATCGACGCCATCGACGAGGAGAACGCGGTTGCCCTCTGCCGCATCTTTGGTGATAGCGGTCCGACAGGGGAAGCACAGCCCTATCCCCTCGACGCGCTTCGAGAGAACGTGCTCCGAACCTCTCAGCGGGCCGATACGCAGCAGGATAAAGCGTCTCTAGCCAGATTTCTGTGTCACGTTGGCCTGCACCGATGGCAGACTAGAGTCTTTCACAACCGGCCGCCGCTCGGCGACATCGACGCATTGACCTGTACCTGCTGCGGAAACTTTCGTATCCCGGGCTGACCGATGTTGGAGCACCGCCACGCGGATCGAGACCCGCGGGACGACCGGTTCTGGTCGGTGCCGCTCCTCGTCTTGGCGACCGCTACCGCAATTTTCGGCGTTCCACTGCTGCTCCGCATTCGGCTGAACCTACAGATCGACTACAATGAGGGCTGGAACGCGTTCCGGCAGCAGGCGGCCTCGGTGTGGCAGCCGCTCTACGGGGCATCACCGGACATGGCAGTAACGAACTACCCGCCGCTCTCGTTCCACCTCCTGGGCCTGGCCGGCCGACTCGGCGGCGGCGTCGTGCTGATGGGACGATCCGCCTCAATCCTGGCGATCATCCTGATCAGCCTCATCGCCATGCTGATCGGCTACCGGCAGTCTGCATCCCGCGCGGTGGCCGCATGCTGCGGCCTGGGCTGGATCGCCGGGATCGAGTTCTGGACGCCGACCCGGATCGGGGCGAACGATCCGCAGCTGCTGGCAATGGCGTTCCAGTCCGCGTCGCTGCTCGCTTTCCTGTCCTGCTCGGGAAAGACGGTATGCACCGCGTTGTCCGCCCTCCTGGTGACTCTTGGTCTGTTTAGCAAGCACAACCTGCTGGCACTGCCCTGTGGGCTGACCATCCATCTCCTGCTGGAGCGGGATTGGCGGGCGCTGGCCGTCTGGTCGTCGACCGGGCTCGTCACTGGTGCGGTGCTGCTCACCGCCAGCATCCTCCTGGACGGACGCTTCTTCCTAACTCACCTCCTCGCCCCGCGCCTGTTCCTGTTTCACCAGGTCCTGGCGATGCCGACGTTGTACGCGATGCTAAGCGCGCCGGCGTTGGTGACGATCGGCATCTGGATCCGGCGAGGCGGCACCGAACGTGTTTTCTCTCCGCTGGTCCTCATCTGGATTGCCTCGCTTATTGAGATCATAGCGTTCTCCGGCGGTGACGGGGTGGCGAACAACATCTTCCAGGATTCGATCCTGTTGACCTCATTGCTGCTACCCCCGGCACTCCAGGCGGCCGTGAGGCGCTATGCGCACAGAAACGACCGCACCAGGGCCGTGCTCGCGCTGGTGCCGATGCTCGTCCTGCCGCTGCTGCTCAGCATCATGGCGCCGTCGAATTGGCACGCTTGGCAGCAGGCGAAGCGGCAGCAGCCGGAGCTGCGTCGAGCAGTGGCATTTCTCGGTGCCCAGCCAGGGCCGGTGGCTTGCGAAGCCCTGCTGCTCTGCTTCCAGGCCGGGAAGCTCTCGGCGTTCGACACCTATTACGTCCTCGACCAGATCCGGTTAGGCCGGCTGCCGTCGCAGCGCATCGACGACCTCATCGCCCGGCAGCAACTTGCCGCGGTCGAAGTCGGCGCGCCAGACGATCCGGAAAGTGGCGATCCTGCGGATCAGCCGCGGCGTCTGTCGGACTCCTTCATGCGGGCGTTGTGGATGCAATACCGGCCGGTGATGACCACGGGCGGTATGACGATCTTCGTCCCAATCATCCGCCATGGCCTCCCCGGAAACAGCTGATCCGGTCGAGCCGGCAGCACGGAAACCCGACCTCAGTGTCCGTCCGAGAACATTTTGAGCGATGACAGCAGAATAGTTTGGAGCGGAGCGGCATAGGCAACCGCCCGTTTGGCTGTAAATTTAGGCCGGCGGACTGCCATCTGCCGCCGGTCTCCTCTGTATCCAACTGAGAACACTGCTAATGTTCTTGTACGGACACTCAGGCTCCGGCCGGTCCGGAGCGCGCGTGCGACGGATTGGATCGGTATGGAGGCGCGGACAGGCTTAG